>JACPCX010000162.1:0-32482 GCA_016184305.1 Candidatus Rokuibacteriota bacterium
GCCCTGATCACCAGGTCGGTCACGGAGACCTTGGGGCTGCCCTCGAGGGCGTTGAGCTCCGTGCGGAGCTCCCAGGCGCGGTCCATGGCCACATCCGAGGTCACGTAGAAGTGCGGCACCGGGCCCTTGGAGAGCGGCATGCGCTTGGCGATGGCCGCGCGCATCGACGTGAGCGGAATGTCCTCGAACTCGACCGCCGGCCGTGGCGGCACGGCGAATGCGGGGCGCGCGGCTGCGGGTGGAGCCGGGGGCGCCAGGGGCGTGACCGGCACGGGCGGGGCCGGGGCCGCCGCAAGCACCGTCTCGACGTCGCGCCGCACGATGCGGCCGCCCGGGCCCGTCCCCTGCAACAGCCGCAGGTCGACCCCGGACTGGGCCGCGATCTTCTTCGCCAGCGGAGAGGCCTTCACTCGTCCGCCGCCCGGGGCAGCCGTCACGGCCTGGCCCACCGTCTGGATGCGCGAGGGCTCGGCGCCCATGGAGATGACCGCCGTCGTCTCGGGTGCGGACCTGTACGTCTCCCCGGCCGGGAGTGCAGGAGCGGGAGCCGGGGCCGCCGGCGCGGCAGCCGGGGTCTTCGGCAACTCGGCGGCGACGCCGCCGATATCGTCCGCCGGTTCGGCGATGACCCCGATGAGCTGGCCCACGGGAACCTGCCCACCGTCCGGCACGATGATCTTCCGGAGCACGCCCCCGCCGAACGCCTCGATCTCGACATTGGCCTTGTCGGTCTCGATCTCGGCGATGACGTCGCCTCCCTTGACGGGCTCGCCCTCCCGCTTCAACCACTTGATGACCTTGCCGCTCTCCATGGCCTCGGACAGCTTTGGCATCAGCACTTTGGTGATCATGCGTTGCAGACCTTTCGGATGGCGGCCGCGATCTTGGCCTTCGAGGGGGTCTTGAGCAGCTCCAGGTTCCGCGCATAGGGCATCGGGGCGTTCTCCCCGGTGACCCGCTCGACGGGCGCGTCCAGATCGTCGAAGGCCTGCTCCGTGATGAAGGAGAGGATCTCCGAGCCCATGCCGGCGAATCCGGCCCCGGCTTCGATCACCACCGCCCGGTGAGTTTTCCTGACGGAGCTGACGATCGTCTGGGTGTCCATGGGGCGCAGGGTGCGCGGGTCCACGATCTCCACGGACATCCCCTCCCGGGCGAGCTCCTCGGCGACCTCCATGGCGCGGTACATCATGCCCATGTAGGCGACGACCGTCACGTCCGTCCCCTCTCGCCTCACGATGGCCTGACCCAGCGGGATTGTGAAGTCCGGATCGTCCGGCACCTCGCCCTTGACCGCGTAGAGCGTCTCGGACTCGATGAAGATCACCGGGTTCTCGTCCCGGATCGCGGACTTGAGCAGGCCCTTGGCGTCGGCCGGCGTGGACGGGCGCACCACCTTGAGCCCGGGCACGTGATAGAAGTAGGTTTCCATGCTCTGGGAGTGCTGGGCCGCGAGCTGCGCCGCCGGGCCCCCGGGCCCGCGCACGACGAGAGGGATGTTGTACTGCCCGCCCGACATGTAGAGCATCTTGGCGGCGGTGTTGACGATCTGGTCCAGAGCCAGGATGGCGAAGTTGAACGTCATCATCTCGAGGACGGGCCGCAGCCCCAGCATGGCGGCGCCGACGCCGACGCCGGTGAAGCCCGACTCACAGATCGGCGTGTCGACGACCCGCTTCTCGCCGAACTCCTTGAGGAGCCCCTGCGTCACCCTGTAGGCCCCCTCATACAGCCCCACCTCTTCCCCCATGACGAACACCCGGGGGTCGCGGCGCATCTCCTCGCACAGCGCCAGGTTCAGGGCCTCGCGGTAGGTCATGACGGCCATGGCTGGTCAGTCCTTGTAGACGTCGGTGAAGAGGAACGAAGCCGGCGGCTCGGGAGAGGCTTCCGCGAACGCGACGGCCTCGTCCACCGCGTCGGCGACATTCTGTTCGATGGCCCTGACGTCGGCCTCGGAGAGCACCCCGTCCTTCAGGCCCCTGGCGCTGAGGAGCGCGATGGGGTCACGCTGCTTCTCCCGCTCCACCTCCTCGCGGGTGCGGTACACCGCGCCCGCCGGATCGCGCATGGAGTGGCCCCGGAAGCGATAGGTGCGCGCCTCGATGAGCGCCGGTGTCTTGTCCCGCCGCGCCCGCTCCACCACCCGACCCACGCACTCGCGGACGGCCAGCACGTCCATCCCGTCCACGGCCTCGCCGTGGATCCCGTAGGTCTCGGCGAAGCGCCAGATCTCCGTCTGGGCCAGCGCTCGATGGATCGCGGTGCCCATGGCGTAGCGGTTGTTCTCGCAGATGTAGATGACGGGCAGCTTCCACAGGGCCACCAGGTTCATGGCCTCGTGGAACTCTCCCTCGTGCACGGCCCCATCGCCGAAGAAGCAGAGCACGACCTGGTCTCCGCCCTGGTAGTTGATGGCGAAGCCGGCCCCCGCGGCCAGCGGCAGATGTGCGCCCACGATGCCGTGGCCGCCGAGGAAGTTGACGCTCTTGTCGAAGAGGTGCATCGAGCCGCCCTTGCCCTTGCTGAGGCCGTCGCGGCGGCCGAAGAGCTCGGCCATCATCCGCCGGGGGTCGGATCCCTTCGCGAGACAGTGACCGTGCTCGCGGTAGGAGGACACCGCGTAGTCGTCCGGGCGGAGCGTCGAGGTCGCGCCGACGGCCACCGCCTCCTGCCCGATGTAGAGGTGGAGGAAGCCCCCGATCTTGCCGAGAGCGTACATCTCGGCGGCCTTCTCCTCGAATCGGCGGATCAGCGCCATCTGGCCGAGAAGCCGCCGTGCCAGGGCCGCATCGAGTCGCGGGGAGAGGATCGTCGTCGTCGCCTGGGCCATACAGGATGTCTACCAGCGCATCAGGCTCAGCTCGTCCACCGACAGACGGCGCCGCATCCGGAAGATCGACACGATGATCGCGAGCCCCACCGCCACCTCGGCGGCAGCGACGCACATGACGAAGAACACCAGCGCCTGCCCTTGGGCTGTGCCGTGGCGTTGACCGAAGGCCACGAGGGCCAGGTTGGCCGCGTTGAGCATCAGCTCGATGGACATGAAGATCACCAGTGGGTTTCGCCGGATCAGCACGCCCACCAGGCCGATGACGAACAGCACTGCCGACAGGGCCACGTAGTGGGACTCGGGCACCATGCTAGGACGCCTTCCGCTTGGTGAGAGCCATCACGCCGATCAGGGCCGCGAGGAGGAGGAACGACGTCACCTCGAAGGGGAACAGGTAGTCCGTGAAGAGGAGCCGGCCCACCGCCTCGACGCCGCCGGGAACCGTCGCCGGGCTCCGGGGCGTGGTGAACACGGTGGAGCGGAGCACGAGGGCGATCTCCAGCGCCAGGAATCCTCCGAGCGGGACCGCGAGCCAGCGCTGGGCCCGCAGCGGATCCGGCCCCGTCTCCTCCTTGCCCGGGATCAGCACCATGATGGCGAACACGAACAGCACGGCGATGGCGCCGGCGTAGACGATGACCTGCGCCGCCGCCAGGAACTCGGCGTGCATCATCAGGTACAGCGCCGCCACGCCGCCGAGGTTGACGACCAGGAACAGCGCCCCGTGGATGGGATTCCTGCGCACCACGAGCCCCACGGCGGAGCCCACCACCAGCGCTGCCAGGATCCAGAACGCGATCACGCTGCCCATGTCACACCGCCTCGCTCCGCTCGGGGGATCTTCATCTCCGCTCGCCTCGCTCTCACGGCTGCGGCTCGCCGCCTCGCTCCGCTCGGGGGATCTCCATGTTCGCTCGCCTCGCTCTCACGGCTGCGGCTCGCCAACCTTGCGGTCCGCCGGGATGGGGACCGGGGAGGTGGGCGCCCCGTCCGCCTGGGCGGGCTCCAGGGCCAGCAGCATCTCCTTCGTGTAGATCATCCCGGCGCGGCTGTAGGAGGCGAACTCGAGGATCCCCGTGTCCATGCGGATGGCGTCCTCGGGACACGCCTCGACGCAATAGCCGCAGAACACGCACTTGCCGAGGTCGATGTCGAACCGCGCGGGCACCTTCTCGATGTCGGGGTTCGGGTGCTCGGTGGCCACGATGTAGATGCAGTGCGCCGGGCACACGGTCTCGCACATCATGCAGGCCACGCAGCGCGGGGAGCCGTCCTCGCGGCGCACCAGGCGGTGAAGGCTGCGGAGCCGCGGCGGGTACGGCCGCCGCTCTTCCGGGTACTGGATCGTCACGGCCCCGCGCGCGGCCTTGATTCCCACGGCGTGCAGCGTGTGACGCCACATGTTGGCGAAGAAGCGGACGCCCGTCAGCCGGAGCCCGGCCAGCACCTCGACCAGGTAGTAGCGCTGGCGGACCGTCATCCGGCTCGGGTGCCGCCGATCCATGGGCACGTTCGACTCGGCGTAGCGGTTGGCCACGGCTCAGCCGCTCACGACCAGGAGGATGAACCCGGTCACCACGATGTTCAGGATCGAGAGCGGGAAGAGGCCCAGCCAGCCGAGACGCATGGCCTGGTCATACCGGAAGCGCGGCAGCGTCCAGCGGATCAGCATGAGGATCCAGAGCATCACGACCACCTTGAACAGAAAGGTTCCGACCTGGAGCGCCACCACGGCCAGATGCGGGAGCGCCACGGTCGCGCCCCACGGGAACACGAAGCCTCCCGCCTGCAGGTACGGCACCTGCCAGCCCCCGAGGAAGAGGGCGGTGGTCATGCCGGCCACGACCACGGTCTCGAGGAAATCGGCCATCGCGAACATGCCGAACTTCATCCCGCTGTACTCGACGAAGTAGCCGATGATCTCGGACTCGCCCTCCGGCATGTCGAAGGGAACGCGCTTGGTGGTGGCAATCCCGGCCGTGAGGAACAGGAAGAACGCCAGCGGCTGGGTGAGGAGCCCCCAGGCGGGGATCCAGCTTCCGAAGATCTGTGGCAGCAGCGGCTGGCCCTGGCCCCGGGCGATCTCCTGCATGTTGAGCGAGCCGTACACCATGACGACGCCCATGATGGAGGCGCCGATGGCGATCTCCGCGGAGATCATGAGGGCCGCGGCGCGCTGGCCGCCGAGGAGGGCGTAGTTGTTGGCCGAGGCCCAGCCGGCCATCATCAGGCCGTACACGCCGAGCGAGAGCATCGCCAGGACGTACAAGATCCCCACGTTGAGCGTCACCGCCTGCAGCTCGATCTCGCGGCCAGCGATCCGGAGGGTGTCGCCGAACGGAATGGAGGCGAAGGCCGCAAGCCCGAAGAACACGGAGACGAAGGGCGCCAGCGTGAAGAGCAGGCGATCCGCCCGCGCCGGCATGAAGTCTTCCTTCGTGAGCATCTTGATGGCGTCGGCTAGCGGATGGAGCAGGCCGAACATCCGGATGCCGAAGATGGAGGCCCGGTTGGCGCCGATCCGGTCCTGCATGATGGCCGACTGCTTGCGCTCCACCCAGGTCAGGATGCCGCCCAGGTTGAGCACGACGAACATGACGAAGGCGACGGGCCCGAAGGCCGCCGCCAGATCGCCTGCCAGCCCGTTCACGACCGCACCATGAGCCCGGTATCGCCCAGCGCCCGGTAGCTGAGACCCGCGAAGGCGGGCACAGCCGCGGCGAGCCCGTTGAAGGCGTGCTCGGCGCGCTCCGCCCGGAAGACGGGATCATCCGCCTCCAGCGCCCGCCCGACCCGTGCCAGGATCTCCCACCCCGGCAGCGCCTCGCCCAGCGGCGGCAGCGCCGTCCTGAAGCGCTGCACGCGCCCCTCGAAGCTGGTGAACGTCCCGTCGCACTCGGCATAGGCCGCGCTCGGGAGGATGAGATGGGCGCGGCCGGAGATGCCGTTGGCGTTGGTCCCCTGGAAGATCACGCACTGGGCCCCCGCGAGCGCCGCCTGGACGTCGCTCTCGAGAAGTCCGGACGCCAGCAGGTCGTGCTGAAAGACCCACAGGAGCTTGATCCGCTTCCGGGCCGCCGCCTCCAGCATGCCGCGCGCGTCGAGCCCTCCGGGGCCCGACACGAGCCCCACCAGCTCCGCGCCCCGAGTATTCGGGTTCTTGTCGGCCCGGATGAGGAAGTCGTCCTCGTCACCCGGCTCGCGCGGCGGGACATGCGCGCCCCGCTGGCTCACGCCCAGATGATCCAGGAGCCTCCGCAGCACGTAGAGGTCCTCGTTGGCCATCTGCGGCGAGGCGATCACGCCGATCTCCTCGGGCCGGTGCCCGCGGAGCGCACGGGCCGCCGCCGCCACCACCTCGTCCCACGTCGTCCCGGTGCTCCGGCCGCTCACGGACATCATGGGCGTGGTGAGCCGGCTCTCGCCGTCGATCCACGGGAAGCCGTAGCGACCCGCGTCGCAGATCCACCACTTGTTCACGTCCGCATTGAAGCGCGGCTTGATGCGCGCGACCCGCCGCCCCCGGTTGTGGTGAGGGCGGCGCTGGCTCGTGTGGATCTCGATGTTGCAGCCCCGCGCGCAGCCGGGGCACACCGACTTGGCTCGGTCCAGGTACCACACCCGCACCTGGAACCGGAAATCCCGGTCCGTCAGCGCGCCCACGGGGCAGATGTCGATGACGTTGCCGGAGTACTTGTTCTCCAGCGCCGCGCCCGGGAACAGGCCGATCACGGAGTGGTCGCCGCGGTTGAAGATGCCGAGCTCGCCCGTCCGCGTGATCTCGTCACAGTAGCGGACGCAGCGGGAGCAGAGGATGCAGCGCTCGGCATCCAGCATCACGTGCGGGCCCAGCGGCACGGCCTTCGGCTTGTGGACCTTGTCGTCCGTCATCCGCGGGTCGTACAGGCCGTGCTTCATGTAGTAGATCTGCAGCCAGCACTCCCCCGCCTGATCGCACACGGGGCAGTCCAGCGGGTGGTTGATCAGGTGGAACTCCATGATGGAGCGGCGGGTCTCCTTGACCCGCTCCGTCTCGGTGTTGACCACCATGCCGTCGGTGGCCAGCGTGTTGCACCCGACCTGAGGCCGCGGCACCTTCTCGATGTCCACCATGCAGAGGCGGCACTGGCCGGCCACGGACAGCCCGGGGTGATAGCAGTAGTGCGGCACCTCGGCGCCGGCGAGCCTGGCCGCCTCGATGAGGTTGGTGCCCGCGGGCACCTCGACCTCCTTGCCATTGATGGTGAGCCTAGGCATGCGCCCCGCTCCTGATCAGCGCCTCGAACTCCTCGCGGAACTTCTCGATGTAGCTGATGTACGGCCCCACGGCCCCATCGTAGAAGGCGCAGATCGTGGTGCCCGCCCCCCGCTTGGCCACATCGAGGATGGTGTCGAGGTCTTCCTTGCGGCCCTTGCCCTCGACGATCCGGTGGACCATCTTGTAGATCCAGCCCGTCGACTCGCGGCAAGGCGTGCACTGGCCGCACGACTCGTGCGCGTAGAAACGCGCCACGACCATCAAGGCATGAGGGATGGACACGGTCTCGTCCATCACGATGATGCCGGCCGAGCCCGCCATGCTCCCCGCGTTGCGGAGACCGTCCACGTCCATGGTCACGTCGATCTCGTCGGCCCGGAGCAGCGGGGCCGACGAGCCGCCCGGCACCACCGCCTTGAGCTGCCGGCCATCGCGAATGCCGCCGCAGTGATCGTAGATGAGCTGCCGCAGCGTGACGGAACAGGACGCTTCCACCACGCCGGGCCGGGCGACGTGCCCCGACAGCGAGTAGAGGCGAGTCCCGCCCTGGGTCTTCGTCCCGAGCGCGGCGAACCACTCCGCGCCCCGGTTGATGATGTGCGGCACACAGGACAGCGTCTCCACGTTGTTGACGATGGTGGGCTGGCCGAAGGCCCCCTTGATGGCGGGGAAGGGCGGCTTGATCTTGGGCCACCCCTTCTTGCCCTCGAGGGATGACAGCAGGCCCGTCTCCTCGCCGCAGATATAGGCCCCCGCGCCCCGGTGGATCACGATGTCGAAGTCGAAGCCCGTCCCCTGGATGTTCTTGCCGAGGAGCCCCGCCTCGTAGGCTTCCTGCACGGCGCCGCTGAACACGCGCCATGGCTCCACGTACTCGCCACGGATGTAGACGAAGCCCAGGGGGGAGTCGATGGCTCTCGCGGCGATGAGCATCCCCTCGATCAGCGCGTGGGGATCGCGAGTGAGGAGGTACCGGTCCTTGAAGGTGCCGGGCTCCCCCTCGTCGGCATTCACCACGAGGTACTTGGGCGCGGTGGACCCCTTGGGGATGAAGCTCCACTTCATGCCCGCGGGGAACCCCGCGCCGCCGAGCCCGCGGAGGTTGGCCTTCTTGACCTCCTCGGTGATGGCCGCCGGCTCCATCGCCTTGGCCTTTTCCCAGGCCGTGTAGCCGCCGTGCTCGCGATACACGCGCAGCGTGTGCGAGTCCGGCACGTCGAAGTTGCGTGAGAGGATCTTCTCAGTCACAGGTTAGTTCAACCGCTTCAGCCAGAGCCACAACCGGGCGGCTCACGCCCCGTACATCCAGGCTCTCCGCGCGGACCCCACTCCGGCAGGAGCCCGCGCGCTCTTCGAGTGAGCAGGTCCGCGGGATCATCGCGCTGTCTTCACCGCCCTGAAGGTGAACTGCGGGAGCGTCACCTTCCGCTTCAGTTGCGACCGCCGACGCGACACCCGGTCCATTTCCTCCACGACTTCGCCGTCGAAGTAGCGATGACCACACTGGTTACAGACATAGGCGGGCACGTTGTCCATCACCACCAGCACCCTCCGGCCGGCTCTGTACAGGTGCCGCACCCGCCGAGGTAGGAGGCGGCCGGACGAGCAGAAATCGCAGCGGTCTGCTTTCACGGCTCAGCCCCCTCCAGCCTCATACACCGTGATCACGATGACACGTCCGCTGACATCGTCGAAGCGGCACACCGCTCGGATTCTACGGCCCCCCAGGCTGTGGCCCTCCATGGTGTAGACCCTCCGCTCCAGCGCGTCACGCTGGATCCGGACGACCCTGCCCGAGAGCAGGCCCTCCACGACCTCACGCGGACTGATCTCTTCCTCCGCCATCTCATCGAGGGCATGCACGGTGAGCCGGTAGCGGCGCGCTCGAACCCTTGACCGAATTCGCCCGGTCGGCCCATGGGTCACTTCAACCCGTCCAGAATGGTATCGACGCGCCCGGGCGTGAGGCCGCCCTCGTAGCGGTCGTCAACCTGCATCATGGGCGCCTGCTCGCAGGCGCAGAGACACTCGACGGTCAAGAGGGTGATCTTCCCGTCCGCCGTCGTCTCGCCCGGCTCGATGCCGAGCCGCTCCTTCATGTGCTCGATGATCCCCTTGGCGCCCAGCAGATGGCAGGACAGGTTGTGGCACACCGCGACGACGTGGCGCCCTTTCGGCTGCTGGAAGAACATGGTGTAGAAGGTCACGACCTCGTGGACATGCGCTGGACTGAGGCCGAAGAGCCCGGCGACGTACTCCTCCAGCGGGAGCGAGATGTAGCCGAAGGCCTCCTGCGCCATGTGGAGCACCGGCAGGAGCGCCCCGCGCGTGTCGGGGTAGAGCGCCTGAAGCCGCCGCACCTCGGCGAGCTGCTCAGCCGTGAACTCGGGACGCCCGGGATCGGGCATGGCTAGCGGTCGAGCTCTCCGCCGATCATGTTCACCGAGCCGAAGGTCGGGATGATGTCGGCGATCATCTGCCCCTCGATCATCCGCGACATCGCGGCCACGGGCGGCAGGCATGGCGGCCGGCAGCGCACCCTGTACGGGCGATCGGAGCCGTCCGAGACGACGTAGAAGCCGAGCTCCCCGTTGGCCCCCTCCACGGCGAAGTACGCCTCGCCGACAGGCGGGCGGATCCCGTAGCCCTCCATCACGAGCATGAAGTGGTTCATCAGCCCCTCGATGGACCCATAACTGTTCTCCTTCGGGGGCAGGACGACGCGCTTGTCGGGCGCGTTGACGCGCTTCTGGGCGTCCCGACCCTGGCCCTGGAGGTTCGGCGAGAGCGCGATGGGCACGAAGAGCAGCCCCTCGGTCTTGCCCAGCTTGCCCCGGTCCACGTAGGCCGCCGGGTCGATGGCCTTCCCTTCCCAGTCCACCTGGATGGAGCCGCCCGGGAGCGCGCCCAGCGCCTGCTCGACAATCCGCATGGACTGCTCCATCTCGGCCATCCGCACCAGGTAGCGGTCGAAGTTGTCGCCGTTCTTCCCCAGCGGCATCTCGAACTGCACCCGGTCGTAGGCCCAGTAGGGCCGCGCCTTGCGCACATCGAAGGGCACGCCCGCGGCACGGAGAAGCGGGCCCGTGATGGCCCAGGCGATGGTTTCCTCCGCAGACAAGGCTCCCACGCCGACCATCCGGTCCATGAAGATCCGGTTGCCGGTGATGAGGACGTGGACCTCCTCCAGCACCTGGCGCACCTCGACGAAGGCCTTCTTCACCTTGTCGTCAAATCCCGCCGGGAGGTCGGCCTTCACCCCGCCCACCCGCCCGTAGGAGATGGTGAGCCGCGCTCCCGTCACGTCCTCCACCAGCTCCCAGAGGAACTCGCGGGCCTTGATCATGTACAGGAACACCGTGAAGGCGCCCAGCTCCATGGCGCTGGCGCCGACGCAGGTGAGGTGGTCACAGATCCGGGAGATCTCGCTCATGATCACCCGGATGTACGTGCACCGCTCGGTGATGTCGATGCCGAGGAGCTTCTCCACCGCCGAGCAGTAGCCGAAGTTGTTGATCAGGGGGGAGACGTAGTTCAGCCGGTCCGTGTACGGCATCGCGTTGTTCCACGGCCCGACCTCGCAGTCCTTCTCGAAGGCGCGGTGGAGATACCCGATCTCCACGTCGCTCTTGACGACGATCTCGCCGTCCAGCTCGGCCAGAATGCGGATGATGCCGTGCATCGCGGGATGGGCCGGCCCGATGTTCACCGTGAGGTTCTGAGTGCCGCCGCCTGCCCCCTCGCCGAGAAACAGCTCGCGGGTCGTGCGACCGGCTTCGCCCCTCACCATGGCACGGGCATCCGGGCTCTCGCCCGCCCGCGCCTCGCGGCTCGCGTCGTTCGTCATACCTTCGGCCCGATCAGCGGCTGCCGCCGCTCGATGGGGTAGTCCTTCCGGAGCGGGTGGCCCTCGAACTCCTCGTACATGAGGAGGCGCCGGAGGTCGGGGTGGTTAGCGAACCGGATGCCGAACATGTCCCACACCTCCCGCTCGAACCAGTTGGCGATGGGCCAGAGGGAGGTGGCGGTGGGTACCACCGCGTCGTCCTGCTCCACGGGGACCTTCAGCCGCAGCCGGTGGTTGTGCGGGATCGAGTACAGGTGGTACACGACGTCGAAGCGCGGGCCGTCCTCCCGGCCGGGGAACTTCAGATAGTCCACGGCGGTCAGGTCCATGAGCACATTGAAGCGGAGATTGGATTCGTCTCGCGAGAGGGTCAGCGCCTCGATGATGCCCTCGCGCGCGACGATGGCGGTGTGGTCGCCGCGATAGTCGTGCGTGCCGAGCAGCCGGGCGCCAAGACGCGCCTCGAGCCGCGCGAGCATGGCCTGTCCGTCCATCCGTGTCGAGTCTCTTCTCCGGGCGAGCGTGAAGGAACGCCGCGGCCCGGCGCTAGTAGCGCTGGGCGCCGGTCCCGATCTTCTCCTGGAGCTTCATGAGGCCGTCGATGACGCTCTCCGGCCGCGGTGGGCAGCCGGGGATGTAGACGTCCACCGGGATGATGGTGTCGATCCCCTGGACGGTCGCGTAGTTGTTGTAGAAGCCCCCGGTGCAGGTGCAGACGCCGAAGGCCACCACCCACTTGGGCTCGCACATCTGGTCGTAGATCCGCTTCAGCACCGGGGCCATCTTGTGGCTGATGGTCCCTACCACGAACAGCACGTCCGCCTGGCGGGGCGAGAAGCGCGGCAGCCCGGCTCCGAAGCGGTCCACGTCGTAATGCGAGCACGCGGTGGCCATGTACTCCATCCCGCAGCACGCCGTGACGAAGGGGTACTGGAAAATGGAGTACTTCCGCCCCCAGCCGATGGCCTCGTCGAGCTTGGACGTGAAGAAGCTGCCTACTCCCATTCCAGACCCCTCTTCTTCCAGATGTAGAGGAAGCCGAGCATGAGCACGCCGAGGAACACCATCATCTCGACGAAGCCAAACCACCCGAGCGTCCGGTAGATGGTCGCCCAGGGCCACACGAAGAGCACCGGATCCTTCCCGCACTCGAAGGGCGCCTGCTTGGCCGGCGAGGTCCGCTTCGGAGCGATCAGCAGGGGGATCCCCATGAGCGCGCCGGCCACGCCGGCCGCGACCGCGAAGACCATGAGGAGCGAGACGTACTCCACGGTCAGAGCCCCTGGACCTGCTGCTTGGCGTGATAGGAGGAGCGGACCAGGGGCCCGGCCTCCACGTGGGCGAAGCCGAGGGCGAGCCCGATCTCGGCCAACTCCGCGAACTCCCCGGGGGCGTAGTACCGGGCCACCGGCAGATGCCGGGGCGAGGGCCGGAGGTACTGGCCCAGAGTGAGGACGTTCACGTCGGCCTCGCGCAGGTCGCGCATGGTCGCCACCAGCTCGTCCCGCTCCTCGCCGAGCCCCAGGATGATGCCCGACTTGGTCAGGAGCCCGGGCACGGCGCGCCGCGCGCGCCGGAACAGCTCCAGGGTGCGCTCGTAGCGGCCGCCGTGGCGCGCGACCTTGTAGAGCCGCGGCACGGTCTCCGTGTTGTGGTTCAGGACATCGGGCGCTGCGTCGATCACCGTCTGGAGCGCCGCGGCCTTGCCCTGGAAGTCCGGGATCAGGAGCTCCACCCGGCAGCCCGGGGCGTCTTTCCGGATCGCCCGCACCGTGGCGCCGAAGACGCTTGCGCCACCATCGGCCAGATCATCGCGGTTCACGGAGGTGATGACCACGTACTCGAGTCCCAGCTCGCCAACGGCGCGGCCCACGCGCTCCGGCTCTTCGCGATCCTCCCACTGAGGCTTGCCGTGGGCCACCGCGCAGTAGCCGCAGTTCCGCGTGCAGACATCGCCGAGGATCATGAAGGTCGCGGTGAGGTCCTGCCAGCACTCGCCGATGTTCGGGCAATGCGCCTCCTCGCACACCGAGTGGAGGTTCCACTGGCGCATGAGCCCCTTGAGGCGGATGTAGCTCGAGCCTCCCGGCGCCCGGACCCGGAGCCAGGGCGGCTTGGGTAAGGCGACGGGCCGGTGGTCATCCAGGAGGGGGAGCGAAATTCCCATCAACGCGTGTCCTTAGTTCCCCGTTGGCCCGAACAATTATGGCACAGCTTTCACAAGCCGCCAAGCCGGCGAGGAACGAGGGAACGGCCCCGCAGCCCGGGTGCCCGCGCCGAGGATGACGCCAGCTCAGACCGCGTGAGGGATCTCGCGCAGTGTGAGCTTGCGGCGGGGGCGGGCGCGGCGACAGCCCGGGTGCCCGCGCGATGGCGCGCGGGCGCGGCGACAGCCCGGGTGCCCGCGCTTGGTGGTGCCGAAGGGGGGACTCGAACCCCCACGGGTTGCCCCACACGCCCCTCAAACGTGCGCGTCTGCCAATTCGCGCGCCTGTCAACGCCGCGGGCCGCCCGCCCCTAGCCCGATGCGGAAGAACCCCGCGGGCTGCTCAAAACGGTCCAGATGCGAGGCGGCGCCCGACGGCCGCACGCGAGGCGTACTCCGCTTGGCGAGCCGAGCCGGAGGCGAGGTGAGCGGACCCGGAGATCCGGGCGAGCGTGAGCGAGCCACGTTGAGCGTGCGGCCGAGGGCGCCGTACCTCCGCAGATGGGCCTTTTTCAGCAGCCTGCTAGCGCCGCGGCCGGGCGAAGCGACCGACGGCCTGGCGGAGGCGCGGATCGAGGGCGTCCCGGATCCCCTCACCGAGCAGGTTGTAGGAGAGGACCGTGACGAGGATCGCCAGCCCGGGGTACACGGTCATCCACCAGGCGATTTCGATGGAGTCCTTGCCGTCGTTCAGGATATTGCCCCAGGTTGCGTACGGCGGCTGAACGCCGAGGCCGAGAAAGGACAGCCCGGACTCGGTGAGGATCGCTGCCGGGATGCCGAGGGTCATGGCGACGAGCACAGGCGCCATGGCGTTGGGCAGGATGTGCCGGAAGATCACCCGCGAGGCGCTGGCGCCGACGGACTCGGACCAGATGACGAACTCCCGCTCCTTGAGCGTCAGGAACTCGGCGCGGACGAGCCTCGCCACGCCCATCCAGCCCGTGACCCCGATCACCGCCATGATGGTCCAGATGGACGGTTGGAGGAACGCCAGCACGGCCAAAAGGAGGAAAAACCGCGGGAACACGAGCATCAGGTCCACCACGCGCATGATGACGGCGTCGGCGAGCCCGCCGTGATAGCCCGCCAGGGAGCCCAGGATGATCCCGATCACCGCGGCGATTCCCACAGAGATGAAGCCCACCGCGAGAGAGATCCGCGCCCCGTAGAGCACGCGCGCGAGGACGTCGCGTCCGAGCTGGTCCGTCCCCAGCCAGTGGCTCGCCGAGGGGCCGGCCAGGATCCGGCGCGTGTCCGGCTTGTGCGGATCCCACGGCGCCAGGAGCGGGGCCATCACCGCCAGGACGACCAGGATGCCCACCACGATGCCCGCGCACACCGCCAGCCGGTTGCGCGTGAATGTGCGCCAGAAGACCCGGAACTCGCCTCGCCCCCGGAGCGCCGGCACCCTTATCGCCTCCGCCGGCGCGCGGCCATGCGGATGCGCGGGTCCACGATGCCATAGGCCAGGTCCGCGCAGAGGTTCGCCACCAGGGTGAGCCCGGCGACGATGACGAGGTTGCCCATGATGACCGGGTAGTCCCGCGAGAACACGGCCTGGACCATGAGCTGGCCCATGCCGGGGATGGCGAAGATGGACTCGACGATCACGCTGCCGCCGATGAGCCCCGGCAGCGACAGGCCCAGGATCGTCACCACCGGCAGCAGCGCGTTCCGCAGGGCGTGCTTGCCGATGACGATCTGCTCGGGCAGCCCCTTGGCCCGCGCCGTCTGGATGTAGTCCTGGCGCACGACCTCCAGCATGCTCTGGCGCATGTAGCGCGAGAACCCGGCGAGCCCGCCGAAGGTGGCCACCGCCACCGGGAGGATCAGGTGGCTGATGAAGTCCCACTGCTGCGGCCAGAAGGCCAGGTACTCCCAGTTCAGCGAGCGCAGCCCCGAGATGGGCAGCCAGCCGAGCTGCACCCCGAAGAGGATCATGAGGAGCAGCGCCAGCCAGAAATCAGGCGTCGCGAAGCCCACGAACACGAAGATGGTCGTGACCTTGTCGAAGAGGGAGTACTGGCGCGTGGCGGAGAGCACGCCGATGGGGACGGCGACGGCCATGATGAGGAGCATCTCCACCACGTTGAGCAGGAGCGTGATGGGGAGGCGCTCGCCGATCTTGGTGAGCACGGGCCGCCCGTCGGGCTGGAAGGAGCGGCCGAAGTCGAGCTGCACCACGCGGGTGAGCCACTTCCAGTACTGGACGTGGAAGGGCTTGTCGAGCCCGTACAGCTCGCGGAGCGCCTGCCGCGCCTGGGCCGTGCTCTGCACGCCCAGGTCGCCCGTCTGCACCTCCACGGGCTCGCCGGGAGCCAGGTGGATCACGAGGAACGACACGAAGGTGATGCCGATCAGGAGCGGGATCGCCAGCAGGAACCGGCGGAGGGCGAAGAGGGCCATCTAGCCGGACGTGTACCGCTGCAGCTCGCGCGGGACGAACCACTCGGCGAAGTTGTAGAAGATCCCGGCCGGCGCCGGCTCCACCCCGCGCACGCGCGCGGCCACCACCGGGAGCGCGTCCCGGAAGTAGAGGAAGATCACCGGCAGGTCCTCGGCCATGACCTCCTGGAGGCGATGGTAATGCCGGACCCGGTCGGGCTGCGCGCAGGAGGAGCGGCCTGCCTCCAGGAGCGCGTCGACTTCGGGGTTCGCGTAGGAGATGTGGTTCAGCTGGTCGGGGCCGTTCTGCGAGGAGTGCCAGACCACGTACTGGTCCGGGTCCGTGCCGACGCCCCAGCCCATCACGATGGCCTCGAAGCGCTTCTTCTTGATGAACTCCTGGAGGAAGGACGACCACTCGAGAATCTGGATCTCGACGCCGACACCGACCTCTTTCAGCCGCTGCTGGATGATCTCGGCGACCTTCTTCCGCTCCTCGTTCCCCTGGTTGGTGCGGATGGTGAACGTGAAGGGCCGTCCCTCCTTGTCCTCCACGAGGCCGTCTCCGTCGCGGTCCTTCCACCCAGCCTCAGCCAGGAGCGCCCGGGCCTTCTCCGGGTCGTGCTCGTACCGCTTCACGCGATCCGTGTAGGCCCACGTCCCGGGCCGCAGCGGCCCCGTGGCGTCCCGCGCCATTCCCAGCACCACGCCGTCGATCAGCTCCTGCTTGTTGATGGCGTGGGCGAACGCCTGGCGCACCCGCCGGTCCGCGAAGCGCGGGTCCTTGAGGTTGAATCCGAAGTAGGTGTACCCGCTGGAGGGGTAGCGGTACTTGCGGTACGCCTTGCGGAACGCGGGGTACTCCGTCTGGCGAACATACTGGAGCGCGGTCAACGACGCCAGGTCCACCCCCCTGGCCTTCAGCTCGAGGAAGATCGTCCCCTGGCTGGGGATGATCCGGTACACGATGCGTCCGATGTACGGCCGCCCCTCGTAGTAGTCAGGGTTCGCCACGAGCACGATCTTCTCGCCGCTCTTCCACTCCTTGAAGCGGTAGGGCCCGGTCCCAATGGGCTGGCTGTTCTGCGGGGACTCCTTGAGCTTGCCGTCGGCGACGTACCGCTCCAGGAGGTGCTTGGGCAGCATGCTCGTGCCCCAGCTCTGGAGCGCCCGGGCGTGCGGGCGGGAGTAGGTGACGCGGAAGGTGTAGGGGTCCAGCACCTCGGCGTCTTTCACCGCCAGGAAGTCGTCCTTGTAGGCGGTCGGGGTCTTGGGGTGGATCATCGTCCGGTACGTGAACAGCACGTCGGCGGCCGTGAACGGCTGGCCGTCGTGCCACCGGACATTCTGGCGAAGCTTGAACGTCAGCGTCATGCAGTCCCGGCTGAACGTCCACGACTCGGCCAGCTGGCCGGTCCAGTCGAGGTTGCGGTCGGTGCGGATGAGCCCGTCGTAGACGAGGCCGCCCACCTCGTGGGAGGCGCTGTCCGACGTGATATTCGGGATCAGGCCGGCAATGTCGCTGATGGAGGACTGGATGAACGTGTCCCCATGGGCGGGCGCCCCCGCTCCGGCCACTGGCTCGTCCGAGCGACCCTCCACGTCGATCCCGCACCCCGCGAGCGCCAGGCTCGCCAGGAGCAGGAGCCTCACCGCGCGGGGGCTGGCCCGCCTCATCCGGCTACTTGGGCGCAGGCGCGGGAGCCGGCCCGGGAGTCGTGCTCGCCGCGGGCGCCGCCGGAGGCGCGGCGGGCAGGATCGGAGCGGGGACCCTGTGCCCCTGGATGGCGAGCCAGAAGGAGGTCAGCGCGAACGCAAGCGCCACCCCGGTCGTGACCTTGCCCAGGAGCGACGGCGTCCCCATGGACCCGAACACGGCCTGACTGCCGGCGCCGCCGAAGGCCGACCCGATGTCCGCCCCCTTGCCCGCCTGGAGCAGCACCAGCGCGATGATGATCAGACTGACGATGACGTGGATGATCACGACCAACGTGAACACGCTACGGTCACTCCTTTGAGGCGCCGCTCTTGGCGGCGGACTTCTTCGCGATGGTGATGAAGCTCGCGGCCTGGAGACTGGCGCCCCCGACGAGCGCTCCATCGATCTCCGGCTCCTGGGCGAACAACCCGGCGTTGTCAGGTTTCACGCTGCCGCCGTAGAGGATGCGGATGGCCTGGGCGATCTCCTTCGACCCGACCTCAGAGAGAAGCCCGCGCAGGTAGCCGTGCACCTCGGCCGCCTGTGATGGAGTGGCGGTGAGCCCTGTGCCGATGGCCCACACGGGCTCATAGGCGATGGTGCACCGCACGAGGTCGTCCGCCGGCAGGCCGGCGAGCCCGGCGCGGAGCTGGCCCTCGACCACCGTGAACGTGAGCCCCTGGCGGCGCTCCTCGGCAGTCTCCCCCACGCACAGGACTGGCTGGAGGCGGTGGCGAAGCGCCGCGGCGACCTTGCGGCTGATCTCCTCGTCCGTCTCGCGAGAGATGTGGCGGCGCTCCGAGTGGCCGAGGACGACCAGACGGCATCCGAGCTCGGCCAGCATCACGGGGGACACCTCGCCCGTGAAGGCGCCCGACTCCTCCCAATGGCAGTTCTGCGCCCCCAGCATCAGGGGCGAGCCCGCGAGGACGTCGGCGACGGCGGCCAGCGCGGTGAACGGAGGGCAGATCGCGATCTCCACGCCGCGCGGCCGCTTGAGGCCGTCACGCACAGCCTGAGCCAGCTCCCGGGCCTCCGCCAGGCGTCCGTGCATCTTCCAGTTGGCGACGACCATCGGCGTGCGCATCAGCCCGTCTGCCTCATGGAGCGTCGTTCAGGGCGGCGATGCCCGGCAGCACGCGGCCCTCCAGGAACTCGAGGAACGCGCCGCCGGCCGTCGAGATGTACCCGACCTTGTCGGTCACCCCGGCGGCCTGGGCCGCGGCAATGGTGTCGCCGCCGCCGATCACCGAGAACGCCCCGCATCTCACCACGGCCCGGCCGACCTCCACCGTGCCCGCGGCAAAGGGCTCCTGCTCGAACACCCCCATGGGCCCGTTCCAGACGACGGTGGCCGCTCCCTTCAGCGCTTCGCTGAACTGGAGAACCGTGGCCGGGCCGATGTCGAGCCCCATCAGATCGGCAGGGATCTCCCTGATGCCGACGGTGCGGATGCCCTCCCGGCTGTCGACCCCGCGCGCAGCGACAACGTCCACCGGGAGCCGCACCTTCACGCCGCGGGCCCGTGCGCGGTCGAGCGCGGCGCGGGCCGCCTCGATCCGATGCGGCTCCAGCAGCGACCGGCCGACCCCGTGGCCCAGCGAGGCGAGGAAGGTGAAGGCCATGCCGCCGCCGATGAGGAGGCCGTCGACCCGGTCGAGCAGGCTCTGGACCAGGGGGAGCTTGTCGGACACCTTGGCGCCGCCGAGGAGGGCAATCACCGGGCGCTGGGGCTGCTCGAAGATGCGTCCGAGCGCGGCCAGCTCGCGGCTCATGAGCAGGCCCGCGGCCGCGGGCGAGAGGAAGCGCGTGATGGCTTCGATCGAGGCGTGGGCCCGGTGGGCCGCGGCGAAGGCATCGTTGACGTAGACTGCCGCGAGGGCGGCGAGCCCGCGGGCAAACGCCTCGTCGTTTGCCTCCTCCTCGGCGTGGAAGCGCAGGTTCTCGAGGAGCAGGACCTGCCCCGGTCCGAGCGCCCGCGCCAGCGCCTCCGTCTCGGGACCGATGCAGTCCGGCGCCAGGGGCACCGGCAGTCCAAGGAGCTCTCCGAGCCGCTCTGCCACGGGCCGCAGGGAAAACGCCGGGTCCGGCTTGCCCTTGGGCCGGCCGAGATGTGACGCGAGCACGACGGCGGCGCCCGCCTTGAGGCAATGCTGCACCGTCGACAGCGCCGCCACCATACGCGTGTCATCGCTCACGCGCCCGTCCTTCAGGGGAACATTGAAGTCCACCCGCAGGAAGACGCGCTGCCCCGCGAGGTCGAGCTGCTCGACGCCGAGCTTGGGCACGCTACAGCGATCTTGCCATGTAGAGGATCAGGTCACGCACGCGGCACGAGTACCCCCACTCGTTGTCGTACCACGCGAGCACCTTCACGAGGCTGCCGTCGATCACCGCCGTCGAGGGCAGGTCCACGATCGACGAGTGCGGGTTGCCGTTGAAGTCCACCGACACCATCTCCTCGTCCGTCGCGTCCAGGATCCCCCGGAGCGGCCCCGCCGCGGCCGACCGGAAGGCGTCGTTGATGGCCACCGCCGTGGCCGGCTTCGCCAGCTCCACCGTCAGGTCCACCACCGACACGTTCGCCGTCGGCACGCGGATCGAGATCCCGTCGAGCTTCCCCTTCAGCTCCGGCAGGACGAGCCCCACCGCCGTTGCCGCGCCGGTCGTCGTCGGGATGATGCTCACCGCGCCCGCCCGGGCGCGGCGGAGGTCCTTGTGCGGAAAGTCGTGGATGGGCTGGTCATTCGTGTACGCGTGCACCGTGGTGGCAAATCCCCGCTTGATCCCGAAGCCGTCCAGCAACACCTTCGCCACCGTCGCCAGGCAGTTCGTCGTGCACGAGGCATTGGACACCAGCTCGTGTCGCGCCGGGTCGTAGCGCTGCTCGTTCACCCCCAGCACCACCGTGATGTCCGGGTCCTTGGCCGGCGCCGTGATCACCACCTTCTTGGCCCCCGCCTGCAGGTGCTTCGACGTCGTCGCCTTGTCCCGGAACACCCCCGTGGACTCCACGACGATGTCCACGCCCAGCTCCCGCCACGGCAGGGTCGCCGGATCCTTCACCGAGCACATCCGGGTCTCCCGGCCGTCGACGAGGATCGCCTCGCCCTTCACCGCCATCTCGGCCCGGAGCGGCCCGTGCACCGAATCGTGCTTCAGCAGATGCGCCAGGGTCCTGGCGTCGGCCAGGTCGTTGACCGCCACCACCTCGATGTCCTTGCTCTCGAGCGCTGCCCGGAAGAAGACGCGGCCGATCCTCCCGAACCCGTTGACTGCGACTCGCACTGCCATACGCACGCTCCTCGCTGGGGATAACCCACGGATTGATAACTACTTCGGCCTTTTGCCCGGCTCACCATTATATCGGGCAGTGGCGGGCTGGCGCAAGGTCGCGGGCTGCGCCCTGCCGGCCCCCGCTACACCACCCGGGCGACCGTCACCACCCCGACGGTGGCTGCGCCGGCATCCCTCAGCAGGGCCGCGCATTCGCCTGCGGTGGCCCCGGTGGTCATGATGTCGTCGACCAGCAGCACATGGCGCCCGACGACGACGTCCGGCCGCCCGAGCGTGAAGGCCCCTCGCACATTGGCGCGCCGATCCTCCGCGCCCAGATCGGTCTGAGGCAAGGTGGCCGCGGCTCGGGCGAGCACGTCGTCGCGAACCGGAACGCCCCAGGCGGTCCCCACCCGCCGGGCCAGCAACCGCGACTGGTTGAAGCCGCGCTCACGCTCCCGCCGGCGATGGAGCGGGACCGGCAGGAGCAGGTCCACCCCCGGGACAGGAAGCACGGCCGCCGTCTCGGCCAGCAGGTCGCCCAGCGGCGCAGCAAGCGCCCGCCGCCCGCCAAACTTGAACGCGAGGATGGCCTCGCGGACCACATCCCCGTAGCGTGCCGCCGCCCGCGCATACGAGTAGGAGGGAGGGTGCGCCCGGCAGGGGCCGCAGAGGGGGACAGCAGGCAGTCCACCCATGCGCCCCGGCCCTTCGGGGAAGACCCCGAAGGGCCTCCCGCACACCCGGCACACCGGTGGCGGGATACGCTCCAGGTGCTCCCAGCAGGCCCCGCAGAGCGGGTCACGGCGGCCGGCGTCGAGCCGGACCCGGCACACGGGGCAGAATGGGGGAAAGAGCAGGTCGACGGCGGTGATGATCCAGCCGCGCCAGCCCGCGCGCGTGCCGAAGAGAGTCGCTACGGCCTGAGGGTGTTCCACTGGCGGCACGCTGGGCACCGGTCCACCCACCGGACGCTCGTGGTGCCGCAGGCTCCGCAACGATGTGGCCACTCGAAGCTCGCCGTCGAGCGGAGCGCCCGCCGGTACTCCTCGAAGGCCTCCGGCACCTGCCCGCGCCGCTCGAAGACCGCTCCCAGGTAGGCATGGATGGTGGGCAGGTCAGGGGCCCGCACCTCGATCTTCTGGAACTGGTCGGCCGCCTCATCGAGCATGGACAGCTCGAAGTACACGCGCGCGAGACTGAGCGCCACCGCAAGATTGTCGGGGACCCGCGCCGCCACCTGCTGGTACAGGGCAATCATCTTCGTGGGGCGGCCGTCGGCGCGGTAGCGCTGCTCGACCCGGGCGAGCAGCGGCAGAGCGGGCTGCCGCTCGAGCCCGCGCTCCCAGACGCGAAGGGCTTGGGCGGAGTCCCCCGCCCTGAGGTGCGCGTCGCCAAGCGCCAGGAGCGCCGGGAGGAAATCGGGCTGGCCCCGAAGAGCCTCGCGGAATTCCACCACGGCGGCCGGCACGTCCCCCTCGGCCAGCCGGGACTGTCCCTGCTCGTAGTGGATGCCCGCCAATCGCGTCTGCTCCTCTTGCCGCTCCTCGCCCGCCACGTGACGGAGCAGCCGCTCCTGGGCGGGAAGGGCGTCGGCCCAGCGGCCGAGCTCCACGCTGAGATCACGAAGAGCGCGGAGCGCCGTCAGGTGGTCTGGGTCACGTGCGAGCACGTCGCGGTGGATCTCCAGGGCGTCGTCGGGCCGGCCAGCCCGGCGATACGCCTCCGCAGCGGCCAGGAGGGTCTCGGGTCGCTCATCCGCCCTGAGGGCCTGCAGCTGATGCGCGAGCGCGCCCTGCTCGTCCCCGCGCCGCCGTGCGAGCTCGGCCAGCCGCGCGTGGACCTCGGCGTAGCCGGGCTCCCTGCGCAAGAGCTCCTCGTAGGCGGCCTGCGCCTCGACCCACCTCCCCGCGAGCTGGGCATCGAGGCCCTCATGATAGCGCTCGCTGAGCGTGGCGTCCCGCCGGGCGTCCCGGGCGGTCTCGTGGTCCCGGTAGGCGCGACTCAGGTCGCGCACGACGCCGAGGATGATGGCCAGCGCCGCCCCCAGGAGGAACGCCCCGAGGACCAGCGCCATGAGGGGGACGTCGTAGCCCCACTCGGGCCCGAGAGTGAGATGGGCCCGGGGGGTGTTGAGCGAGGTCCAATACGCGACGAGAACTCCGAACAGCAGGAGGAGGACGAGACCGAGGCGGATCGGCACGGAAGCGACGCCTTGCTGCGCGTCCTAGCCTGCCGCAGTCCGTTCTTCTTCCTCGACCGCCCGCTGACAGGTGATGCAGTAGCGGGCAAAGGGCAGGGCCTCGAGCCGCTTCTCGGCGACGACCTCCCCGCACCGCTCGCAGGACCCGAACCCGCCCTCGTCGAGCTTCTGAAGAGCCGAGACCACCTCTTTCAGCAGTCGCCGGTCGCCGTTGCCCAGCTCGAACAAAAACTCGCGGTTGTACGCGCTCGAGGCCTGGTCCCCCAGGTCCTTGGTGGAGTCGTCGTCGGGACCCTTGGCGTAGAGCACGGTCTTCCCGACCCCCTCGACGAGCTGGCGATGCTTCTCCTCCAGCTTCTTCCGGAAATGGGCCAGACGTTCCTTCCTCATCTCCGCCTCCTTGAAAAACCTGACAATACCGCGGGCGGTCCCGCGATAGTGGCGCAGGCTACCATGGCTCCCAAAGGAACGCAACCCGGTCGAAGCCGCCCCGGGCTCAGGAGCCTTCGACGGAGAGCAGGGGGGCGTCGCCCCACAGGCGCTCGAGCGCGTAGAACTCGCGTGTCGCCTCGGCGAAGACGTGCACGACCACGTCGCCGTAGTCCAGGAGGAGCCAGCCGCTTTTCGCGGTGCCCTCCCGGTGGCGCGCCCGCACTCCAGCCGCCTTGAGCGCCGCCTGGATGGCGTCGGCGATGGTGTCGATCTGTATGCTCGACTGCGCGCTGCAGACCAGGAAAAAGTCGGCGACACCGGAGATGCCCTGGAGGTCGAGGACCGCGACACCCGCGGCCTTCTTCTCGAGGGCGGCGCGAGCAGCGAGACGGACGGTGTGCTCGGACGAGGTGGAAGCCATCAACCCTCCTGGCGGTACAGTCGGTGGTCACGGATGTAGGCGGCCACGGAGGCCGGCATGCGGAAGGCGAGACTCCGGCCCTCGCAGGCGCGGCGCCTCAGGTCCGAGGCCGAGATCGGCAGGGAGGCCGCCTCCACGAGCACCGGCGCCTCGGGACACCCCGGCGCCGCTTCCGGACGGACGAATCCCTCGAGCCCCAGCTCGCGCAGCACTTTCTGCGAGGCCGGGGCGTCGGGATCGAACGCCTTCCCACTCCGCGGCACCACCACCAGCCGGGCCAGCTCCGCCACGGTCCGCGGATCCTTCCAGGTGAGCAAGTCGAGGAACGTCTCCGACCCGATGACGAGACAGAGATCGCCGCGGGGCCCGAGCGCCTGGAGCGTATCCACCGTGTAGGACGGGCCGCGCCGCCGGAACTCCACGTCGGAGACCTCGAACTGCGGGTGCTCGCGCACCGCGAGCTCGGTCATGGCGAAGCGATCGGCGGCCGGGGCCAGCTCCCCGGCGGGCTTATGCGGGGGCACGGAGGCCGGGACGAAGAGCATGCGGTCCAGCTCGAGGAACTCGCAGATCTCGTCGGCGATGAGCAGGTGGCCGAAGTGGATGGGGTTGAAGGTGCCCCCGAACACCCCGACGCGAGGCAACGCCCGGCTACTCCCGAGTCTGCCCGTCGCCGAACACGACGAACTTCGTAGTGGTGAGCTCGCGAACGCCCACCGGGCCCCGCGCGTGGAGCCTGGACGTGGAGATACCCATCTCCGCTCCCATGCCGAACTGAGATCCGTCCACAAGCGCGCGCTCGGCGGAGGTCGGAGGTCACGATGGCTTCCGCGAGCCCCGAGCCGTGACGGCGGATATGCGCCATGGCCTCATCGAGGCTGTCGACCACCTTCACGGCGACGATCGAGTCGAGGTACTCCGTGTCCCAGTCGGACTCCTCGGCCACTCGGGCCGCCGGCACGAAGGCTCGCGTGCGCTCGTCGCCGCGTATCTCCACACCCGCCTCCCCGAGCCGCGCCGCCACCACCGGCAGGTAGCGGGGCGCGATCGCCGCGTGCACGAGCAGCGTCTCCATGGCGTTGCAGACGCTCACGCGGTGGGCCTTGGCGTTGACGGCGATGGCCACGGCCATGTCGAGATCGGCGCCCTCGTCCACGAACACATGGCACAGGCCCTTGTCGTGCTTGAGCACGGGCACCGTCGCGCGCTCGTTCACGACCCGGACGAGCTCCTCCCCGCCCCGGGGGATGATGAGGTCCACGTAGCGGTCGAGCGTCAGCAGCGCCATGACGGCCGCGCGGTCCGGCGTGTCCACGTACTGGATCACGTCGGCCGGCAGGCCCGCCTTCTCCACGGATTTGGCGAGGAGCTGAGCAATCACCGTGTTGGACTCGATCGCCTCGCTGCCGCCGCGCAGCACCACGGCGTTGCCCGACTTGAGGCAGAGCGCCGCCGCGTCGGCAGTCACGTTCGGGCGGGACTCGTAGATGAAGCCGATCACGCCCAGCGGCACCCGCACGCGCGAGATCTCCAGGCCATTGGGCCGGCGCCACGTCTCCACCACCTCGCCCACGGGGTCGGGGAGTGCGGCGACCTGGCGGACACCGGTGGCCATCTCCTCGATGCGGCCGTCCGTCAGCGTGAGGCGGTCCACGAAGGCCCGCGTGAGGCCCTTGGAGCGGGCGTGGGCAAGGTCGGCCCGGTTGGCCTCGAGGATCGTGGCAGCCTTCTCCTCCAGCCCCCGGGCCATCTGGGTCAGGACCTCGTTCTTGGTCCGTGTTGGAGCCAGCGCGAGCACCCGCGACGCCTCCTTGGCGGCGCGCGCCTTGGCTTGCACCCTTGCCGCGATGTCCATGCTGTGTCCTCCCGCGCGCCCGCTCAGAGCACCACCAGGTTGTCCCGGTGGATCACCTCACCGACGCCCTTGTAGCCCAGCGTCTTCTCGATCTCCGCGGTCTTGACCCCGCGGAGCTTCCGCAGCTCCGTGGCATCGTAGTTCACGAGCCCTCGCGCGAACTCCCCTGAGCCGACTTCGCCGAGACTGACGACATCACCGGCCTGGAACTCGCCGGTCACGCCGACCAGCCCCGAGGGCAGGAGGCTCTTGCCCCTCTCAGTTAAGGCCTTCTTCGCTCCCGCGTCAACCGTCAGACACCCCTGCGGCGGCACGGCGAAGGCGATCCACCGTTTCCGCGCCGCCAGCCGGTCACCGCGCGGCTGGAAGTAGGTGCCGAGCGCTTCGCCGCCGAGGAGCCGCCCGAGTACTCCGGGCTCCCGCCCACTGGCGATGACCATCGCGATGCCCGAGGCAACCGCCTTCTGGGCGGCCTCGAGCTTCGTGCTCATGCCGCCCACGGAGACGCCCGCTGTCCCGTCGTAGACGAGGCGCTGGATGCCCTCCGTGATCGCCTCCACGGTCTCCACCCGCCGCGCCGTGGGATCGCGCCGCGGATCCGCCGTGTAGAGCCCATCCACGTCCGTGAGAAGCACCAGGAGATCGGCGTCGATCAGGTGGGCCACCAGGGCGGCGAGATTGTCATTGTCGCCCACCTTGATCTCGTCCACGGCGACCGTGTCGTTCTCGTTCACGATGGGCACGACCCCGAAGCTGAGGAGCGTCAAGAGCGTGTTCCGCGCGTTGAGGTAGCGCGAGCGGTCGCTGATGTCCTGGCCCGTCAGGAGCACCTGGCCCACGTGCAGGCCGTGCTTCTTGAACGCGTGCTCGTAGTGCCACATGAGCGCGGACTGCCCGACGGCCGCCGCCGCCTGCTTCTCGGGGATACTGCGCGGGCGCGCCGGGAGCCCGAGGCGGGCCATGCCCGTCACGATGGCGCCGGAGGTGACCAGGGCGACCTCGCGGCGGCCCGCCACCACGCTGGCGATGTCAGCGGCCAGCGTCGCGATCCGCCGGCCGTCGGGGCCCTGCCCGGGAACGGTGATGAGCCCGCTGCCGACCTTGACCACCAGCCGCCGCGTACGGGTCAGGGTGCGGCGGGCACCCACTCGGCGCTCCTGAGCCGTGCCGCCAGGTCGCGAACCAGGGCCTCGAGGCCGAGCCCCGTCACGGACGAGATGGCGTGAAACACGATGCCGCGCTCCTTGCAGAACCGCTCGAGGACCTGTCGGCGGTCCTCGGCCCCGGGGAGCTCGGCCTTGCTGCCGGCGACCACCTGCGGCCGCGTCGCCAGCGCCTCGGAGTAGGCGCGAAGCTCGTGCTGGATGGCGTGGTAATCGTCGACGGGATCCCGCCCGTTGGAGGGGTCGAGGTCGATCAGGTGGATCAGGAGCCGCGTGCGCTCCGTGTGCCGGAGGAAGCGGATCCCGAGCCCCTTGCCCTCCGCGGCCCCGGGGATGAGCCCGGGGAGGTCGGCGATCACGAAGGCCGCGCCCTCGCCCACGCGGACGATGCCGAGGTTGGGCTGGAGCGTCGTGAAGGGATAGTCGGCGATCTTCGGTGTGGCGGCAGACAGCCGGGACACGAGCGTGGACTTGCCGGCGTTCGGGAATCCGATCACTCCCACATCGGCCAGCAGCTTGAGCTCCATGTGGATCCAGCGCTCGTCGCCGGCGCGTCCGAGATCGGCCCGGCGTGGCGCCCGGTTGGTCGAGGTGACGAAGCGGGCGTTCCCGCGGCCGCCGCGCGCCCCGCGCGCAACGATCAGATGCTGCCCCGGCGCGGTCAGGTCGCCGAGCCGCTCGCCGGTGTCCCGGTCGGATACGACGGTGCCGAGCGGAACGCGCAGCACGATGTCCTCTCCGCTCTTCCCGTGGCGGTTCGCGCCCTTGCCGTGCAGGCCGCGCTGGGCGTAGTAGTGGCGCTGGTAGTGAAAGTCCAGGAGAGTGGTGATGGAGGGGTCGGCGTCGAGGACCACGCTGCCCCCGTCGCCCCCGTCGCCGCCGTCAGGGCCGCCCCGGGGAACGAACTTCTCGCGGCGGAAGCTCACACACCCGGCGCCTCCGTCGCCGCCCTTGACGAATACGTCGACTTCGTCAACGAACATGGCGTGCCCCGGAGGCCCCGGGGTGGATCAGGCGGGCTGCTGGGCAATGCTGACGAACTTGTCGTCGCGCCTGCGCCCGAAGCGAACGTAGCCGTCGGTCTTCGCGAACAGGGTGTGATCCACGCCGAGGCCGACGTTCTCGCCCGGCTTGAAGCGCGTGCCACGCTGCCGGACCAGAATGCTGCCGGCCGTCACGAACTGACCGCCGAAGCGTTTCACCCCCAGCATCTGGGGGTTCGAGTCGCGACCGTTCCTCGAGCTGCCGACACCCTTCTTGTGCGCCATGAGCCTAGACCTCGATCTTCGTGATGCGGACGGCCGTCAGGATCTGCCGGTGTCCGCGTTTCCGCCGGTAGTTCTTCCGCCGCTTGAACTTGACCACGAGCACCTTGGCGCCCTTCTTCTCCTCCACCACTTCCCCTGTGACCTTCGCTGACTTGAGCGCCTTGGGCTCCAGGGTGACCTGGCCGTCCTGGGTGACGAGCAGGACGTCCCTGAACTCCACCGCCGTCCCCTTCGTCTGGCCGAGCCGCTCTACCTTGATGACCTGGCCCGGGGCCACCCGGTACTGCTTCCCGCCCGTCGCGATAACCGCTTCCATCGAGTCTTTTCCCTTCCCGCGGCCTTAGGTGTAGGCGCCCTCCGTCAGCGGCTTGCCTCGCCACATGACCGGGTCGGCCTCCCATCGGTACGGTAGCTCCACCGACCCACCGGGCGAGGAGATCGTCCGCAGGGCGTCGAGGGCGTCCCCGAGGACGCGGAGATGCTTGTCCCGGTTCCCCGGCTCCCCGAGCATGCTGCCCCGGGGGAAATGCACCCGCGCCCACCGCGGCACCATCAGGCGGCGCGTGGCGCCCGGGTTGTTCGACAGCGAGACGGTGGGAATGCCCCAGGCCTCGATCTCCCGCTGGACCAGTCCGCCGGACTGGTGGCAGACAGGTCAGACGGGTATGACGAGGGCGGCGTCCACCCCCTCGGCCTGAAGGCTCGCGGCGATGGCGGGGGCGGTCTCCTCGGCCAGATCCGCCGCCCGCGGACAGTAGCCCATGATGCTGTAATGGGTCGGGGCCAGACCCCCGATGACGCCGGCCGCCTCGAGCTCGCGCAGCCGGTCCAGCGGGAAGATCGTGTTCATGTCCTCCCGCGCTACGTCGTGAGCGAAGTGGTCGTGGGCGATCCCGAGGGCCCGGATCGGCAACCCCGCGGGAATGGCGCGCCACGTCCAGTCGCCGTCCCCCGATGTCGCGTCGAAGGGAAGATCCTCCCCGGGACGATAGAGGCCTCCCGTGCTCACCACCGCGATACGGCTCCGGGCCAGTGGTGTCGTGACCGGCGCCCACGGCGATTCGGTGAAGGCCGGCCACGGGTAGCCCTTGAAGGCGGCGCCGTAGTCGTGCCGCTCGATCAAGGGCAGGGCCTCCGGCCACCAGGCCGCGTACTTGTCCCTGAACTCCGCGATCCAGCGTGAATCGCTTCTCACCGGGGGCATGGGTTCTCCTGGAACACGGGGCCGAGACAGGGGAGCCGCTCGGCCCACCGCACCCGGCGGTTCTGACAGCGCGCCGGCCCGGGGTCCCGTCCGCACTCCACCTCGGGCCCGTCCGGCAGCTGCGGAGGCCGGTCGGCGAATCCCAGCGGGAAGAGGATCGTGAAATAGTCGGCTGTCATGCTGTCTTCCCTAGGCCGTTCCGAGGTAGCGGGACAACCGCTGCCGGAGGAACAGGCGTGAGCGGTGCACTCGCGACTTCACCGCGGGCAGGCTGATCCCGAGCGCCTCGGCGATCTCGGGGTTCGAGAGCCCTTCCACGTCATGCATCAGGAAGGCAGTCTTGTAGTCCGGTGGCAGCTCGTCGATGGCCGTCGTCAGCACGGTCCTGAGCTCCGTCTGCAGGGCCGGCTCCTCCACCTTGCCTGACCAGTCCCCCACGGGATCGGCGTGCTTCCCCAGGTCGTCGAACGCGGGAAGCAGATCCTCCCAGGACACCTCGTTCCGCTTGCTCTGCCGGCTCCGGAGCTTCTGGTAGGCCGCATTGGCCGTGATCCGGTAGAGCCAGCTCCCGAAGGCCGACTCCCCTTTGAAGGTGTGAATCTTCCGCGCCGCCGTCCAGAGGGCGTCCTGAACCACCTCTTCCGCGTCCTGCTCGTTGCTCGTGATGCGGATCGCGAGCCGGTAGACACGGTCGCCATAGGTGGCGACGAGCTGCTCGGCGGCCTCGGGATCCTCGCGGCGCAACCGTTCGAGAAGGGCCGCGTCCGGATCCACCCGTCCCGCGCCCCCACGGCTCTGGCCCTGCCGCTCCACGTCGCTTGGCCTGGATACCATGTCAGCGAGCCTCGTACAGGGTCAAATGCTGCTTGAGCTCGGTCACGCACCGCTCCATGACCGAGATGTCGCGCGTGACCTTGGTCAGGAGGATCGCGCCCTCGAGGGCGGCCACGAGGAACTCTGCCGCGCTCGCCGGGTCCAGGCCTGATCGGAGGCGCCCGCTCTCCTGGCCGCGCGCCAGCACCTCGGCCAGCGTCACCCGCCACTGGAGGAACATGCCGGCCAGCCGCTGGCGGAACCCCTCATGCACGTCCGACAGCTCGGAGGCCAGATTCCCGATGGGGCAGCCGCCGATGCAGCTGCGCTGCCGCTGGTTGTCGAGCACACTGTCCAGGAACTCCTGGATCTGCACGACAGGGTCGGCAACGGAATTGGCGAAGGCGGGCTCGAGCGTCCTCTCGACGAAGGCCTGGAGCATCCGATCGAGGATCGCGTAGCCGAGATCCTCCTTGCTCTTGAAGTAGTAGTAGAAGTTCCCCTTGCCGACACCGCTCTCCTTGAGGACGTCGTCAAGGGACGTTGCGTGGTACCCGCGCAGGTGGATCAGTTTGCCGGCCACGTCCAGGATCTGATCCCGGGTCGCCGCGCCCTTGGCGCTCCTGACCTCTACCGCCATGACATGCTCTCCCCGCCTTCTATTGCCATGCTTCTGTACCAACCGGTCGGTACAAACATACATGAGGAGCCTGATCCTGGCAAGGCAAAGTTTCTATCCTTTTGTTTTCCCTCAGTTTCCGCCAAGCCGTGGCAGCGCTTCCTCGGGTTCAACTGCGCGGGCGCCGCTCTGTGGGCGGTAGCCACCGGCCTGGCGGGATATGGCCTGGGGCGCCAGGTCACCTGGGTACGGATGGTCACCGACAGCGTCGGGCTCGCGGTCACCGCGGCCTCGGCACTCTTCGGGCTGGTGCTGCTGGTCCAGTACCTCGCGGCTCGCCGCCTCGATCGCGGGGCGCTCCGGGCCGGCGAGTAAGCCTCAGCGGACAGTCAGTCGCCGCCGCCGACGTCCACGTACAGCGCGTCGATGAGGAGCTCGTTCTCCCGGGCCTCGTGCTCCTGAGTCCGCCGCGCGAATTCTCTCGCCTGCCTGAGGACCTCCGCGACGGGGCCGGCCAGGCAGGCCCGCGCCCCCTCGGCCAGCCTGTCCATTTCGGCCAGAAGCACTTCATGCTCCCTCTCGAGCCGCCGGACGGCGCCGAGATGCCGTGAGGCCTGAGTGCGGACGACGTCGAAGAAGCCGCCCTGAGCCTCCTCGTCCGTGAAGTGGGGCACCATGAGCAACCGGAGCTCCTGCAGCCGTCGCAGCAGATCCACGAGGCTCTGCGCGTGGCCGAGCCGCTCGGTCAGCTCCCGGATCTTCCGATGCTCCTCGATGGCCTGGGCATTCGCGTTGGAGATAGACTCCCCACCGCCCGGTTCGGTCATCATGTCGGCGCCTCCTCTGTGACTTCCTCAGCAGTAGCTGGTGGGCGGCGGCGTTCGCGGGAGGAACGTAGGCCGACCCATCTCACACCTCCCCCGCGATCACGCTGACAATGCGCGCGCCGGGCGCGCGGGTCCGCAGCAGCCGCTCCGCGCGCTCCGGCGCCATCCCGTAGACGGCCGTCGCCGCCGCGTCGGCGGCAAGACAGGTGCTCGCGGCCACCGTGACGCTGTGGACCGCCGTGCGCCTGGGGGCGGCCGTCGTCGGGTCGAGGAGGTGATGGTACCGGCGGCCCCGGTGACTGAAGTACTGCAGGTAGTCGCCGGACGTCGCCACCGCCCCGTCGCTGACGGCAACCTCGCCGGCCAGCCGGCTCGGGTGTTGCGGCGACCGGACTCCGACCCGCCAGGGCCCGCCGGCCTCGGACTCGCCGAGGGCGTAGAGGTCGCCGCCGACATTCACGATGGCCTGCGTGATACCCCGGCGCCGCAGCGCCTGGACCGCGGCATCGACCCCGTAGCCCTTCGCGATGCCGCCGAGATCCACCTCCACACCCGGGTCCCTGAACCGGACGACGGGGCTGCCGCGCCACGTGTCGAGGTCCAACCCCCGGTAGAGGCCCCGCCCGGCCAAGCGCCGTACCGCATCCCCCGGCGGTGGGGTGCGGCGGTGGCCCACGTCCCAGAGACGGATCGCCTCCCCGAGGCACGGATCGAAGGCACCGTTACTCGCCTCGGCCCACGCCAGGGCCTCCCGGAGCACCGTCGCGGTCTCCACACTCACGGCGATTGGCCACGTGGCCGCAAGGCGGTTGGCGCGGCCGATGTCGGAGGTCGCCGAGAAGCGCGTCATGAGCCGCTCGACAGCCTGGAGCTCCTCGATCGCGGCGTCGATGGCGGCATGCGCCTGGCGCGGGTCCCGGTGGACCACGGCGAACTCGGCGATCGTGCCCATCACGGGGACGGCTCGGCGCACGAGCGTTTGCCGGCGGTGGGCGGCGATGGGGATGCTGGCCACCACGAAGGCGCCGACCCCCAGCGCCAAGACGCCCCGCCGGGTGAGCGTGAGGGACGGGCCTCGATCAGCGTTGCGCATGCTCTGACTCCATTTCTCCGCCGGGCTTCGCGTCGCAGCCGCCACAGCCCCCCGTCGCCGCCGTGCACGAGCCG
>JACPCX010000062.1:0-2910 GCA_016184305.1 Candidatus Rokuibacteriota bacterium
GCGGACGGCGCCGGAGGAGCTGGAGACGCTCTCCCGGATCATCGCCGCGCTCAACGAGCGCTTCGGGTTGAACCTTGGACCGGAGCACCGGGTGACCCTCGGGCAGATGATGGAGCGGCTCGACGCCGACGCCGCCCTCGACGCCAGCGCCCGGGTGAACACCCGGGAGAATGTGCGCCTGACATTCGACCAGAAGGTCGAGCATGTGATCCAGGAGATCGTCGATTCCAACTTCGAGCTGTACCGGCGCATCACCGATGACCGCGCCTTCGGCGAGGTCATCAAGGACATGCTCTTCGACCAGTACGTGCGCGCCCATCGCCAGGCCGAGGAGCTGATCAAGCGCGGCGAGTCGAAGACGCTGGAGTTCAAGTCCACCCTTCGCTGGAATCTCAAGGAAGACCGCCAGGACGACAAGGCGGTGACGCACGCCGTCCTCAAGACCATCGCCGCCTTCCTCAACACGGAGGGGGGCGATCTCCTGATCGGGGTCGCCGATGACGGCTCCATCGCCGGCATCGAGCGCGACCAGCTCGAGACCGATGACAAGTTCATGCGCCACCTGGCCCAGGCCGTGCGGAACGGCCTGGGTGATCGGGCCGGCACCTGCATCGACCCGAAGACGCAGATCGTCCAGGGCAAGACCTTGTGAGTGGTGAGCTGCCAGCGCAGCCCCGAGCCGGTCTTTCTCGCGTGGAAGGGGATGGAGGCGGGCCCGAGCGGCGACTTCTTCGTGAGGAGCGGGCCGGGCACGGTGAAGCTCCCGGCGGACAGCGCCAGCGAGTACATCCGGACCCGCTTCCGCGGAGTTGCGAGGCCGCCCGATTGACCGTCGGGCGGGTCTGTCAGTGGCCCCCGGTCAAGCTGGCGTGCCGGCAGCCACGCGCTCGGTGTGAGCCCTCCGGCTGAGCGCGCCAGGGGCGCTCGCGCGAGAGGGGGCGATCGAGATGGCAAGACCGGTGACAATCTCTGGTAATCCGGGCGACGACGCGAAGCACTACCAAGTGCGGGCCGTGCGGCTCGCCATCGAGGAGTCGAAGAAATGAAGGACAGTGCGAGATACATCAAGATCGTGGAGTGGTCTGAGGAGGATCAGTGCTATGTCGGCAGTTCGCCTGGGTTGATCTACGGAGGCTGCCACGGCGACGACGAAAAAGTCGTGTTTGACGAGCTGTGCCGGATCGTTGAGGAGGCAATCGACCTCTATAGAAAGGACGGCAGGCCGTTGCCCCCGCCAACATCCGGTCGCGACTTGGTCAACAGAATGCAACCGGTCGCATAAGATTCGGCTGGAGAGGACGCTCGTAGGACTCGCGCCTCTCAACCGAAGCGTTGGGCCGATAACGCGACTGCGCTCGCGAGCCCGATAGGGTCCGTTGGCGCCGTGAGCGCGACGATGTTCCGCGAGGCGGGTTACCGCTTCTACTTCTTCTCCAGGGAGGAGCCGAGAATGCAGGTGCACGCGCCTCACGGCACGGGAGAGGCGAGGATCTGGGTCGAGCCGGATGTAGTGGTGGCCGAGAACCATGGGCTGAGCGAGCGTCGGCTGGCGACAGCGCTGAGACTGGCGCGGGAGCACCACGATGAGATCCGTGCGGCGTGGAGCGAGATGGCCTGGGCGGCGGAGCATGCCGGCCGCATGCATCTGCTGGGCGGGTGATGGGAGGAGAGAAGGCATCAGCCGCGTCTTCGGCCAGAACGAGGGCTACGACCCGCAGCGGGACGCCTGGGAGCAGTACGCCCCCATGCCGACGCCGCGCCACGGCCTCGGGGCCGCGGTGATCGGAGACGCCATCTACGTGGCGGGAGGCGGCGTGGTGATGGGCGGAGACGTGCAGAGCGCCGCGCACGAGGCCTTCACGCTCGCCCAGCCCTGAACGGGCTGAGCGGGGGCGAGCGCCCGTGCTAGTATGACCCGCTCATGCCCATTCCCTTCTACTCCGTCATCTGGGGCATCCTCGTCTACACGTGGATCTGCAACTACCTCATCCGGATGGCGCTCTCCTCGCTCCTGCCGCCCATCATCGAGGAGTTCGGCCTCTCCTACACCAGCGCGGGCTTTCTCTCCACGGGCTTCTTCTACGCCTACCTGGCGATGCAGCTACCGGCCGGCGTCCTCGGCGACCGCTTCGGCCGCAAGCGCCTGCTGCTGGCGGGCGTGCTGCTGGGGGCCGCGGCCTCGGCGCTCACGGGGCTCGCCACTTCGCTGACCACGCTCTTCCTCGCCCGGCTCCTCACGGGGCTGAGCCAGGGCTTCCTCTTCTCCAATGACCGCGTGATCATCGCCGCGACCACGCCCAGGGAGAAGATGGCGCTGGGGCAGGGGGTGTCCTTCTCGGGGCCCGGGCTCGGCACCACGCTGGGGCTGCTCCTGGCCGGCGCCCTCGGCGTCATCATGCCGTGGCGCTACGTTTTCTTCCTCTTCGCGCTGCCGCCCCTCGTGGCGGCGTTCCTGCTCTGGCGCGTGGTCCCCGAGCCGCCGCAGGCGACGGCGGCGGCGGATCCGGACTGGCCGTTCCGCCGCGTCCTCCGCAACGGGGATTTCTGGCTGCTGGGGATCACGGGGATCATGCCTGTGTACGTCCAGTTCCTGCTGGCGACCTGGGGCCCGCTGCTCTTCTCCGAGGTCGGCATCACCGATCTCGGCCGCTCGGCTTCGCTGGCGAGCCTGCAGGGGCTGATGGCGCCGGTGGGGCTGCTCGTCTCGGGGCTCGTGGCCGATCGCGTGCACCGGCGGGGCATTCACCGGAAGGTGGTCATCGTCGTCTCGGTGGTCATGACCACGCTCTCCATGATCGCGATGGGCGCGCTGATCCAGGCCCGCGGGCCGGCGTGGCTGCTCACGCTGCTCATGCTCCTGGCGAGCTTCTCGATGTGGTGCACCTGGAGCCCGTCGTACGCGCTCGTCGG
>JACPCX010000091.1:0-12091 GCA_016184305.1 Candidatus Rokuibacteriota bacterium
CATCGTCTTCTGCCTCATGTGGACTCACGGGCTGATGGCGGCGTATCTGCCGCTCTATGCGGAATCCCAGGGCACGAACCCGGGCCTCTTCTTCCTCGTGCTCGCGCTGGTGGTGGCCGCCGTGAGGGGCTATGCGGGGCAGGTCTCGGACCGGCTGGGGCGCGCCCCGGTGGCGGCCATCGGCCTCGTTCTCACCGCCGCGGCGCTGGCCGCCCTGGCAGCGGGTCGCGGCCCGTGGGGCCTCGTGCTCGCGGGCGCGCTTCAAGGCCTCGGCTTCGGGACAGCGCAGCCGCCACTCATGGCCTGGACCGTGGACCTCGTGCCGGCAGCCGAGCGGGGCAAGGCGATGGGCACCTACTACACGGCGCTGGAGCTGGGGATCGCCGCAGGCGCGATCGGCTCGGGGATGATCCTGCCGCATGCCGGCTTCCGCCTCCTGTTCCTGCTGACGGCCGCGCTGCCGGCCACGGGCGCCGCGCTGGCCCTCGCGCGGGTGCGTCGCGCCGCGCGATGACCCGCTTCGCAGAGCTTGAGCGGAGCTGCGCCGAGGTCGCGAGGGACATCAACGGGTGACGTTCCCCCCCTCGGAGCCGGACGTGTGCGCCCACCACGCTCGACCGGATCTGCTCGGCCCCGGGGCACCGCGCGCCGCCTCCGCCCGGATCTTGTGCATCGCGTGAGTCTCCTGGCCACGCTCGAATACGAGTGACATGGTCTCGCGATCAGCGGGCCGGGTCAGCGCGCGCGGAGGCCCGCGATCACATCGAGGACGCGCAGGATCTCGGCGCCGTCCCGCACCATGTGACGGTCGCCCGCCTGGCCCCAGCGGAGCGCACCGTCGCGGTCCACGATGAAGGTCGAGCGCCAGGCGACATTCCGCGCCTCGTCGAGCACGCCGTACGCGCGGATGACCGTCCGGTGGATGTCACTCAGCAGCGCGAAGGGGAAGCGGCGCGCCTCGGCGTAGGCGGCGTGCGAGAAGGTGCTGTCCGCGCTGATGCCGAGGAAGACGGCGCCGCGCTCCCGAAGCCGAGCGTCGACCTTGACCAGGTCGGTGATCTCCGGCGTTCAGATGCTCCCCCAGTCGAAGCAGTAGAAGACGAGCACCACGTCCTGCCCGCGGAGGGCGGAGAGGGTGATGTCCGCCCCCGCCGTGGACGGCAGCGTGAAGTCGGGCGCCGGCTGACCGAAGCGCAACCCCGTCATGAGGGGATCGCCTCGTCCAGGAGGGGAAAGGCGCTGGTCGCGTGCGGGAGGACCACCGGCGTCGCCGGGTTCAGGTAGGAGCGGTCGAGCTGCGCCAGCCGCTCCACGCCCAGGAGCCCGAGGCAGATGCGGATCTCCTCCTCGAGCAGCTCCAGGGCGCGCACGAGACCCGCTTGCCCCGCGGCCGCCAGCCCGACGCAGGCGAGCCGCCCGATCCCGACCGCGGCTGCCCCCAGGGCGACGGCCTTGACGATGTCGGTGCCCCGCAGGAACCCGCCGTCCACGATGATCGTGGCCCGGCCGCCCACGGCCGCCACCACCTCCGGGAGCGCCTCGGTGGTGCCGCGGCCGTGATCGAGCTGTCGCCCCCCGTGGTTCGACACGTAGAGGCCGTCCACTCCGAGGTCGCAGGCCAGCGCCGCGTCCTCCGCGGTCGCGATGCCCTTCAGGATCAGGGGAATCGCGTGGGTGTCCTTGAAACGCTTGACGTGGTCCCACGTGAGACCGGCCTGGTAGTCGAAGCCGGTGGCGCGCACGCGCCAGGGCTTCACGAAGCGCCGGGCCAGATCGCGCTCGCGACGGCCGTAGACGGCGGTGTCCACCGTGAGGCAGAAGGCGGCGTAGCCGTGCTCCACCGCCCGTCTGACATGATCATCCACCCAGCCGACGTCGCCGCGCACGTAGAGCTGGAACATGCGGAAGCCGTCGGCCGCGGCCGCGACGGCCTCGAGCCCCGGGTTGCAGACCGAGGACAGCATGAGCGGGATGCCGAACTCGGCGGCCGCCTTCGCGGCGGTGGCCCCGCCGCCCGGGGTGAAGGTCTCGATGGAGCCGACGGGGGCGACCAGGACCGGCAGGCGAACCGCCCGCCCGAACAGCGCCGAGGTGCAGTCGATGCGCGAGACATCCCGCAGGACCCGCGGGCGAAAAGCGATGGAGTCCAGGGCCTGGCGGTTGCGCCGGAGGGTGGTCTCGGTCTCGGCGCCGCCGATGAGGTAATCCCAGGGGCCCGGCTCGAGGTTCTGGCGCGCGGCCTTGACGATCTCGTGAAGCGTCTGGAACCGCTCCTCCAGGTTGGACGTCATCGGCCGCGAAGCTTGCGCGCCGCCTCGGCCCGCATCGTCTGCATGGCGCGCGTCTCCTGATCGGAGTACCGCTCCTCCTGCCAGGGGTCGGCCTGCATGTGATAGCCGTTGACCTCCCAGAAGCCCGGCGGGTTCACGTCCAGGAACTCGAAGCCGCGCAGCCACTTGGCGCTCTTCCAGAAGTAGAGCTTCGGCACCACGAGCCTGAGCGGGCCCCCGTGCTCGGACTCGAGGTCGCGCCCGTCGTGCTTGAGGGCCAGCAGCACGTCGTCCTGCACCAGCGCCTCGAGCGGCAGGTTGGTCGTGTAGTCGGGGTCGGCGTGGATCATCACGGCGCGGGCCCCGGGCTTGAGGCGGACGCGCTTCATGATCTCGCGGATGTGGACGCCCTCGAAGCGGTTGTCCAGCCGCGACCACCGCGTGACGCAGTGAATGTCGCAGGCCACCTCGGTCCGCGGCAGGGCGAGAAACTCCTCCCAGGTGAAGCGCACCTCTTCCTCGACCAGCCCGAAGCAGCGAAAGCTCCATCGCGCGGGATCGAAGCGCGGCGTGAGGCCGTAGGTGAGCACCGGCCACTTGTCGGTCAGCACCTGGCCCGGCGGAACGCGGTGCGCGAGATCGGGCGGCGTCTCCTTCATCCGGATCGCTCCTCTGGCTGTCATCGTGGGGCTCCGCGGGGTCTTGGCGCGCGACATGACGAGCCAGACCGCGAAGCGGCCGACGGCGTCCTTCAGCCCCATGCGCCAGCGCTCATCCCGCGAAGCGGTACCCCTGGCCGTGCACGGTCAGAATATACTGCGGGTGGCCAGGCTACAGACTCCATTTCACGCCGCAGCCGCGGCACGGCTCGGGCGGCGCCTCGGTCTGGATGGCGCCCCGGAACTCGAGATAGCGCGGGCCCCACCAGATCTCCGCGAGCGACTGACGGAAGAGATTGCCGAGGACGATGCCGTCGTAATGTGCCGTGATCCACGGAGCGATGCAGCAGGGCAGCACGTTCCCGTGCACGGTCACGTACACGAGGCTCCAGGGACGGCGGCAGGCGCTCCAGGGCCGGTCCTCCTGGGCCGGGTTGAGGCTCACCTCGGGCGCCACCGCTCCGGACGCGGAGAAGACGATCCCGGCGGCCCGGGCGGCCGCCGCCGCGTGCTGGATCAGCGCCTCCTCACGCTCGACGAGCCGTCCGTGGAGCGACTGCTCCGCCGTGGCGAGGCCGAGGCCGTTGTAGACCAGCCGCTGGAGGTTCACGCCCTCGGCACCGACCCGCGAGGCCAGCGGCACGAGCCCGGCGATCTCATCGATATTGGCCTTGAGCGCGGTGAACCAGAGGGACACGCGCGGGCGCGCCGTCCCGGCCTCGCGCTTCGCCGCCGCGAGCCCGCTCACGTTGCCCACGACCTTGTCGAAGGCGTCCACGCCCCGCACCTTGTCGTAGGTCGCGGCGGTCGCGGCATCCAGCGACACTCGGATCTCGTCCAGTCCGCTCTCGATGAGCGCCGTGCGGAGCCGGGGCGAGAGCGTGATCGCGTTGGAGTTGAAGAGCACGGTGGCGCCGCGGCCCTTGAGGTGGGCGATCATGCGCGGCAGGGCCCGGTTCAGGAGCGGCTCGCCGATGCCGTGGAGCAGGACGCGCTCGAGGACCGGGAACTGGTCCACGACGCGGCGGAACTCCTCCCAGCCGAGATCCTTCTGCGGCTCGCGCCCCCCGAAGGTGAGGATGCACGTCTGGCAGAGCGAGTTGCAGCGGCTCGTGGTCTCCAGATACAGCGAGCGCGGCAGCGGAGGCTTCACGGCCAGCGCCTCGCCGCTCATGCCGAGCGCTCCGCGAGCGCGTCGAGCGCCCGCCGGCGGTACAGCCACCAGCCAGCGCCCGCGGCGAGCGGTGCCGCCTCCACGGCGCGGGCCCACCAGGGAATGGCCCACGGGTCCTGGAGGAAGAAGGTGTAGGCCATGGCCAGGGTCCCGGTGAAGGCGATCCACGGCAGCGACGGCACGACGGCCAGGACCGGGACGAGCCACAGCGCGTACCAGGGGAAGAGGTTCGGCGACAGCAGCAGGACGCCGCCGATGACGGGCAGCGCGCGCGCCGGCAGCGGAGCCTCGCGCCGGCACAACCCCATCCAGAGCACCCACACGGCGAGCGCCGCCGCCTCGAGCCCGGGAAAGTGGACCACCGAGCGGAGCAGACCCGGATTGAAGTACTCCTCCTCGAGATAGCGGGGCAGCGAACCCAGCACGGAGAGTCCGCCGGACGCCACCGGCGCGTACCCGAGAACCAGCACCGCGCCGAAGCCGCACAGCACCGGGAGCGTGCCCGGCCCGAGCAGGAGTGGGAGCAGCGCGGCCGGGTAGAGCTTCAGCAGTGTCCCCGCCGCCAGCAGGCCGCCTGCCAGAGCGTGCCGCCCGGCCACCGAGGCCCACAGGGCCCCGACGACCGCCGGCACCACCATCGCGTCCAGATGCCCGCTTCCCCAACCCTCGACCAGCACCAGAGGATTCCAGGCGTAAATCACTGCCCGTACGGGAAAAATACGAAGGGCCCTCAGCAGCCCAATCAAAACCACGAGACCGATCAGCTCGAAGAGCCCGAGGGCCGCCTTCATCGCCAGGACACTGTCGGGCCTGACGGCGTAGACGGCGCGAAAGAAGGCCTCGGCGCCCGGGGGATAGATGGTGTGCCACGCCGGGTGGTTCAGATGCGGATAGATGGCCGCATCCCGCAGATGCGACAGCGCCGGCGCCTCCGGCGGATGCAGGTACGGGCTGATCCCCGCAACGGCGACCCGCGCGTCCCAGACGTACCGGTACGCATCGGTCGACAGCGTCGGCACGGCTGGCAGCAGCGCCAGGCGGGCACCGCCGGCCACGATGAGGACAAGAAGCATTCCCCTGCCCCCGCGCGACTCGTGGAGCGCCCACGCGCCCAGCGCGTAGCAGGCAAACGCGCCCGCGAAGAGGAGCAGGAAGGTCACCGGCGCCTGGGCGAGGTTGGGCACGCGGGCCAGCCCCGCACAGGCAGCCACGAGACCGGCGCCGGCCAGGGCCGCTGCCTGCCTCTTCGCGCTCACCGACGCAACTCGGCGGCCGCCCGGAGGGCCGCCTTCAGGAAACCGTAGCCCGCGCGCACGCTGCCGACGAGCGTCCCCGACACCTTCGAGCGCCCTGCCCGCCGGGGCGCATGCGACACGGGCACTTCCACGATCCGCCCGCCGAGCGCGGCCACCTTCACGACCATCTCCACCGGCCACCCGAAGGCGCGGTCGCGCATCTGCAGGCGATGGAGCAGATCGGCGCGGATGGCGCGCAGCGGGCCGAGGTCGGTGACCCGCACACCGAACCTCCAGGCGACGTAGCGCGCCACCAGGCGCGTCCCCAGCAAGGCATGCGCAGGATGCCCGCCCGAGAACCGACGGGCGCCGAGCACGAGGTCGGCGTCGCCCCTTGCCAGCGGAGCCAGGACATCCGGCAAGTCCTCCGGCCGCTGGCTGCCGTCACCGTCGAGAAACGCCACCACGTCGGTGTCGCGAGCGAGCGCGCTCACCCCGGCCCAGCAGGCCGACCCGTAGCCGCGGCGCGGCTCCGTCACCACGCGGGCGCCGCTGCGGGCAGCCACAGCCCCGGTGCCGTCAGTGGACCCATTGTCCACCACCACGATCTCGGTGACGGCCCCGCGCGGCACGCGGCGAATCAGCTCGCCGATGACCGCGGCCTCGTCCAGAGCGGGAATGACGAGGGTCGCCCGCACGTGCGTCAGACGAGCCAGCGCAGGAGCCTGGCAGCCCGGCTTCCTCGCGCGGCCGCCCGCTCGAGCGGATCCACGAGAAAGGCGTCCACGCCGACGCTGCGCCCGGCCCCGGTGAGCATGAAGATCGCCGCGAACATGATGAGCATGGCGTAGGTCCAGCCCCATTCGTGAGGGACGCTCAGGATGCCGACGGTGATGTTCGCCGCCATGCCGAGGGCGACGAGCGCGCCGAGCCGCGTGGCGAGACCGAGGATCAGCGTCGCGCCGATGAACATCTCGGTGAGGAGCGTCATCCAGCCGAAGACGGTCCAGTTCGGGATCATCACGCTGACGAGGAAATCTCGATAGGCCCCCACGGTCGGGTACTGGATCTCCTGCTGCACCCAGTACCAGAGCCCGCCCCCGGACTTCCTGCCGAAGTCGTCCGACGGCACCTTCCACCTGGACTGCTGCCACCAGAGGAGGCCGTAGACAATGCGCGCCAGCCCGAGCGGCCAGAGCGGGGCCACGGCACTCCCCCACCCTGCCCGCTCCCGTCCGTCCGTGCCCTCCGCGTCGTTCATGAGGAGGCTCCTTTCGTGGGCATGCCCATCGTACGCGGCCCGGGCCATCGAGATGTCACCTGGATGTCAACAGTGCGCCCGCTCGCCGACCATCGTACAGGGCTCCGCCCCGGGAATCGACAGGTGCCCAGCCCGGGTCAAGAATCATTGGTCGGCCCTCGGCGACACCCTATAATGGAAACCGCGCGGGGGTGGGCATGGGGCCGCCCCTGGAGCAGCGACACCGCGGCACCCGCTGGGGGGGGGAAGGACAGGACGGATGAGTGATGACCGGAAACTGGCGATGTTCATCGACTTCGAGAACATCGTCCGAGGCGTGAAGGAGGCCCAGTACAAGGGGTTCGAGATCAAGCTGGTGCTCGAGCGGCTCGTCGAGAAGGGCAAGATCATGGTGAAGCGGGCGTATGCCGACTGGAACCGCTACGCCGAGTACAAGCGCCCCTTCCACGAGCACGCCATCGAGCTGATCGACGTGCCCCAGAGCCGCTACAGCGGCAAGAACTCGGCGGACATCCGGATGGTGGTGGACGCCATGGACCTGGCGTACGCCAAGCAGCACGTGGACACCTTCGCGCTGGTGTCGGGGGACTCGGACTTCTCCCCGCTCGTGTCCAAGCTCAGGGAGAACGATCGCTACGTGATCGGCCTCGGCGTCAAGTCCTCATCGTCGGAGCTCCTGGTCGGGAACTGCGACGAGTTCATCTTCTACGAGGACCTGATCCGCGACTCCAAGAAGACCACGGCCCTGCGCGGGCTACCGGAGAAGAAGGCCGAGGCGTTCGCCCAGCTCATCGAGGCAGTCCTGGCGCTGCAGCGCGAGAACAAGGACACGCTCTGGGGCTCCATGGTCAAGCAGACCATGATCCGCAAGAACCCCGCGTTCAACGAAAGCTACTACGGCTACTCGACCTTCTCGAAGCTGCTGGAGGAGGCCGCCAAGCAGAAGATCGTCACGCTCGAGAAAGACGCGAAGAGCGGGACGTACATCATCACCTCCATCGAGGAGGGGCGCGCCGCTTGACGGCGTGCGGGGCCGGCGCGACCGGCGGTCAGCGCCGGGTGATGATGGCGATGCGGCCCCGGTCGCTCACGAAGGCCGTGGCGACCCAGCTGGTCGCGCTCACGAGGAGCGCCCCGCCCACCGCGGACCAGAAGCCGGCCACGTAGAAGCCGTTGACCACGACCGCCACGAACCAGAAGCACAGCCCGTTGAGCACCAGCAGGAAGAGGCCCAGCGTGAACAGCGTGATGGGGAGCGTGAGGACCAGCAGGACGGGGCGGATGACGGCGTTGACGATCCCCAGCAGGAGGCCCGCCCCGAGGGCCGGGACGAGGCCATCCACCTCGATCCCGGGGATCACCGAGCCGGCGAGCACGATCGCCAGCGTGTTCATGACCACCCTCAGCAGGAATCCCATGGCCGCTCCCTGCGCCGGATCGCGCCGACGTCTTGCCTCGTCACCGGGTCTCGCGTATCCTGAGCCTGTCGCCGCACATCATTGCGATGGAAGTCTACTATAGCGTCCTATAGCGTCGCACCCACGAAAGGGAACAGTGACTCGCATCCTGACCCTCACCGCCATGACCGTGGCGCTGTGGGCCGCCGCGTGCTCGGGGCAGCCGGATCCGCTGGCGGCCGGCGCGCTCACGATGGACCCGCGCCTCATCCGGGGCGCGGCCGCGGCCCCCGTCACTATCGTGGAGTTCTCCGACTACCAGTGACCCTACTGCAAGCGCGCCCAGCAGGTGCTGGGCCAGATCCTGGCGGAGTTCCCCGGCAAGGTCCGCCTCGTCTTCAAGGACTTCCCGCTGGAGTTCCATGCAGGCGCCCGGCCCGCCGCCGAGGCGGCCCGCTGCGCCGCCCAGTCGGGGCGCTACTGGGAGTACCACGACCTGCTGTTCCTGGCGCAGCCCGAGTTCTCCCGCGAGGATCTCATCCGCTACGCCGCGCGCCTCGGACTCAACCGGGAGGCCTTCACCGCGTGCCTCGACAGCGGGCGGTTCAGGAAGGACGTCAACGCCGATCTCGCCGAGGGCGGGGCGCTTGGCGTGCGCGGGACGCCCACGTTCTTCATCAACGGCCGGCGCCTCGTGGGCGCCCACCCCATCGAGACGTTCCGGGAAGCCGTGCAGGACGCGCTCGAAGATGGCGGTCGCAAGTAGCCGCCTCGGCAGCCCCGACCCAGGGAGAGCCCGCATGCCCGCAGCAGCAGTGAGCCTGTTCGTCAACGCAGCCGACGTCCCCTGGACGGAGCGCCGCCCGGGAGTATTCTGGAAGGTACTCTGGGAGGACCCGGACGGCCTCCACAAGGCCATTCTCATGCGCTACGCGCCCGGGGCGGCGATCCCCCGTCACCGCCACGTCGGCGACGAGCAGATCTTCGTCCTGGAAGGAGCCGTCGCCGATGACACCGGCGTCTGCACCGCAGGGAACTATGCCCGGCGTCCCCCGGGCTGCGAGCACACGATCGTGAGCGAGACCGGGGCCGTGGTCTTCGCCGTCACATCAGGCCCCACGGAGGTAATCTGAAATGCAGAGACGCGCACCGCATATCCGGCGAGCCCTTGGCCTGAAGATCCGGTTGCTCCGGCGCGATCGCGGCTGGAGCCAGGAGGCGCTCGGACAGCACTCCAACCTCAGCGGGAAGTTCATCGGCGAGGTCGAGCGCGGGGAGAAGTCCATCTCCGTGGACAGCCTTTACCGAGTCTCCGTCGCGCTCAAGGTACCACTGAGGAAGCTGGTGGACCTGCCGGCACGACCGCAGCAGTCAGCGCGGGGGTAGGCCGCCCGGCACTCGCCGCGGCACCCGTCGCGCGTGTCGGTTGCGCGCGGACGCGGGCGCGTCTGGAGGAAAACTCCTTGCAGCCCCCTGGGGCACTCCAGTAAGGTCACAGGACATGAGTACCGAAACGCTCTGGCTGTCGGTGGGGTTCCTCGGGCAGGCATTCTTCTCGATGCGGTTCCTCGTGCAGTGGATCGCCTCCGAGCGCAAAAAGGAGAGCGTCATCCCGGTCTCGTTCTGGTTCTTCTCGATCGGCGGCGGGCTGACGCTCCTCATCTACGCGGTGTACCGGCTCGACCCCGTCTTCATCATCGGACAGGGCGCCGGGCTCTTCGTCTACCTCCGCAACCTCTTCCTCATCCGCCACAAACAGCGTCTGGCCGCGGCCGGCGTCTGACCCGGGGAGACCGTCCATGGACTCGAGCATCCAGTGGGGAATGCCGCAGACGCGCCCGATCCTGATGATCCCGGGCCCGACGGAGCTGCCGTGGCCGGTCATCCAGGCCATGAACCAGCCGCCGACCATCCAGTACGATTACAACTTCGACGTGAAGGTTCTCGAGCCCATCACGCTGAGCCTCCGTGAGGTCTTCCAGTCGCCCCGCGGCGAGGTGATCGTCATGCCCGGCTCGGGGCGTACCGCGCTCGAGGCGGCGGCGCTGTCCGTGATGGAGCCGGGCGAGCCGGTGGTGGTCATCGTCGCGGGCGTGTTCGGCGTGCTGATGCGGGAGATCATGACGCGCGTGGGCGCCGAGGTCACGGAGTTCGCCGTGGAATGGGGGCAGCCCATCGACCTCCAGCGCCTCGAGCGCGAGATCGAGCGCGTCCGGCCCAAGGCGGTCACCCTCGTCCACAACGAGACCTCCACGGGGAGCACCTACCCCGCGGCGGCCGTGGCGGCGCTCGCGAAGCGACACGGCGCGCTCTTCCTGCTGGACACCGTGTCCTCGCTGGCCGGGCTCGACGTGCGCACCGACGAGTGGGGCGTGGACCTGAACATGACGGGCTCGCAGAAGTGCCTGGCCGCCCCGCTGGGCATGTCGCTGGTCGCGGTGAGCCCGGCCGCGTGGGACGCCATGGAGCGCCGCAAGCACAAGGCCGGCTCCTTCGTCTACGACCTCCTGCGCTGGAAGGAGCAGTGGATCCCGACCTCGCGCGGGGGCCATGTGCCGGACGGCAGCCCGCGGCGGCAGCCGGTGTCCATCCCGACCCACCTGACCGCGGCGCTCGGCGAAGCCACGCGCCTCATCCTCGCGGAGGGCCTGCCCCACCGCTTCCGCCGCCACGCCGTGGCGGGCCGGGCGTTCCGCGCCGGGCTCGATGCCATGCGGATCGAGATGTTCCCGGACCCGACCCTCCTGTCCGACACGGTGGCGTGCTTCAAGGCGCCGGCCGGGATCGACCCGGCGGCGGTGGTCAAGACCATGCGCGACCGCTACGGCATCCTGATCGGCACCGGGCTCGACAAGCTGCGCGCGACGGCCCTCCGCGTGGGGCACATGGGCATCACGTCGAGCCCGCTGTACGTGCTGCCGACGCTCTCGGCGCTGGAGATGACGCTCCGCGATCTCGGCTACACGGCCGAGGCCGGCGCCGGGGTGGCCGCCGCCCAGGCCATCTTCTCGGCGCAGTCCTCGTGATCGTCGTCCCGGACGACTTCCCGTCGGTCTTCGCCGGCAGCGCCGCCCACGAGCGGGCGAAACAGCTCGGCGAGGTGCGCGTTTACTCCGAGCGCGGGGCCGACGACGAGGCCGAGCTGATCCGGCGCATCGGCAAGGCGCGTGTGGCCGTGAACATCCGGGCGCATGCCCGCTTCACCGACGGCGTCTTCATCGCCTGCCCCACCCTGAAGATGGTCTCCGTCTGGGGCACCGGCACTGACAACGTGGACCTCAATACCGCCGGCATGCGCGGCGTCACCGTCTGCAACACCCCCGGCGTCAACGCCTTCGCCGTCGCCGAACACGCGCTCACGCTCATGCTGGCCGTGGCGCGGAAGATCACGATCCTCGACCGTGAGATGCGCGCCGGCAAGTGGCCGCGCGAGATGCTCACCCAGCTTCTGGGCAAGACGCTCGGCGTCTTCGGGATGGGCACCATCGGCAGGCGGATGGCGGCCCTCGGGCGGGGAATCGGGATGGGCGTGCTCGGGTGGAGCGCCACGGGGGATGAGGGGCGCATCCGGGCCGCGGGGGCGACGCCCTGCGGCAAGGAGGAGATCCTGCGTCGGGCCGACGTGGTGAGCCTCCACATGCGGCTCACCTCGGAGACGCGGGGCTTCATCGGCAAGAAGGAGCTGGCGGTCATGAAGCCCTCGGCGATCCTCGTCAACACCGGACGGGGCGCGCTGGTGGAGCGTGACGCCCTGCTGGCGGCGCTGCGGGAGCGGCAGATCATGGGGGCCGGGCTCGATGTCTTCCACCAGGAGCCGCTGCCGCCTCAAGGGCAAGCCCACCGACATCGTCGTCGCCCCGGTCCGCTGACCCGCGCCGGGCCGGGGCGCGTCGGATCCCTCACGCCTCCGCGAGCGCCTCCCGCAGGACCTCGGCGGGGTGCTTGGCGCGCCGGCCGGCGAGGTGCTCGATCTGCTGGCGGCAGGAGATGCCGGGTGCCACCACCTCGGTGTCGGCCGCCGCGGCCTGGACGGCGGGGGCCAGGCGGCGATTGCCCAGCGTCACGGACAGCTCGTAATGCTCCTTCTCGAAACCG
>JACPCX010000063.1:0-2876 GCA_016184305.1 Candidatus Rokuibacteriota bacterium
ACCGGCGCATCCAGCGCCTTGGCGAGCAATTGGCCGCCGAGACAGAAGCCGAGGTAGGGCAACCCGGCGGCCACCGCGCGCCGGATCGCCCGGTCCTCCGGAACGAGGAACGGGTAGCGCTCCTCCTCGTACACGTTCATGGGCCCGCCGAGCACGACCAGGCAATCGAAGTCAGTGGGGTCGGGGATCGCCTCGCCTCGCGCAAGCGAGACCGGGTGGCTACTCACGCCCCGGCTCGAGAAGAAGTCGCCCAGAAGCCCGAGCCCCTCGCATCCGATGTGCTGAAAGACCAGCGCGCGCATGTCTCCTCCCCGGTGGGATGTCATATCTCGGGGGCGAACTCCCGCCCCAGGAGCTGGCGGGAGATGGGGTATTGGCGCAACCGATCCCAGCGCGCGTACTGCGGGAGCAGCTCTCTGAGCGCGAAGGCCCGCAGCATCTGCCTGAGCCGCTCCTGCTCGGGAGTGAACGAGAAGTCGAGCATGGCTAGCGCATCCTGCCCGGGAGCCACAGCGCGATCGGGGGGAAGACGGCCACCAGCGCCAGCACCAGGAACTGGCAGAGCATGAAGGGCAGCGCCCCCCTGATGAGGAAGCCGAGCGGCACGTCGGGCACGATCTGGCGCACGACGAAGAGATGCACGCCGACCGGCGGCGTGATCACTCCCAGCTCCGCCTGCAGCACCACCAGCACCCCGAACCAGATGGGGTCCACCCCCAGCGCCTTCACCACGGGGAAGAAGAAGGGCAGCGTCAGCATGATCATCCCGACCGGGTCCATGAACATGCCGAGCACCGTGAGGATCAGGAGCATGACGATCACCACCGCGAGCGGCGAGATGTCGAGCCCCTGGATGGCGCGGACCATGGCGAAGGGGACTCCCGAGAAGGCGAGGAAGCGGCTGAAGAGGAGCCCGCCGATGATGATCAGGTAGATCATGCAGCTGATCTTGACCGACGACGACAGGGCCTGCTGGAGCGCGGACCACCGGAGCTGGCGGGAGACGGCCAGGAGGAGGAAGGCGGCCAGCGCGCCGAGGGCCGAGGCCTCGGTCACCGTGACGAGCCCCGAGTAGATCCCGCCCAGGACCACGAGGATGAGGACGCCGAAGGGCCCGATGGTCTTGAGGGAGGCGATCCGCTCCTTCCATTCCACCCGCTGCTCGACGATGGGGGCCAGGTGCGGGTAGCGGCGGGCGACGACATACGCGGTCAGCATGAACAGCATGGCGCTGACGATCCCCGGCCCCACGCCGGCGATCAGCATCTTGCTCACCGACTGGTCGGTGACGAGCGCGTAGAACACGGCCATGGCGCTGGGCGGGATGAGGGCGGCCAGCGTTCCCGCCACCGCCACGGTTCCCGCCGCGAGCCCGCCGTCGTAGCCGTAACGGCGCATCTCGGCGATGGAGAGCCGGCCCATGGTGGCCGTGGCCGCCACGCTGGAGCCCGAGACGGCCGCGAAGAAGGTGCTGGCGCCGATGGCGGCCATGCCGAGCCCCCCGGGCAGGCGCCCGAGCCAGGCTCGCGCCGTGGCGTAGGCCCGCTGGGCGAGCCCGGCGCTCGCCACCAGCTCCCCCATGAGGACGAACATCGGGATCACCACCAGGCTGAAGCTCGCCACGGTGCTGTACGGGACTGTCCCCAGGAGCCCGAGCGCCGGACCGGGCCCGCCCAGCACCAGGAGGCCGGCCACGCCCACCAGCGCCATGCTGAAGGCCACGGGGAGGCCGAGCAGCAGGAGCGCCAGCAGACCCGAGAGCGACAGGAGCCCGACCATCACGGGGCTCACGACGTCTCCTCGACTGGCCGCACCCCCGCAGGCGCGCCCGCCGCCCTCCCCAGGAGCGCCGCCAGGGCCCGGCCGAATTCCAGCAGGAGCTGGAGGCAAAGGAGAAGGCTGCCCAGGGTCACGAGGGTCCGGGACGGATAGATGGGGAAGGCGATGAGGCCGGCGGAGTACTCGCCCATCCGCCAGCTCCGGAGCGCCATGGCGCCTGTGGCCCAGCTCACGGCGCCGAAGAGCAGGAGGCCCAGGAGGGCGGTCAGGGCCTCGAGCGCCGCGCGGGGCCGGCCTGCCAGGCGCTCGGTGAGGATGCCGACGGCGATGTGGCCGCGCTCGGCCTGGGTGCGCGCGAGACTCAGGAACACCGCGAAGACCAGGAGCAGCTCCACGCCCTCGAGCGTGCCCGTGATGGGCCGGTTCAGCGCGTAGCGCAGGATGGCATCGGCGCTGACGCCGAACATGATGAGGAGCAGCGCCAGGTTGCCGCCCATGCCCAGCACCCGCCAGCAGGCGCCGAGCGCGGCCTCCACCCGATCCAGCGCGGTCTTGTCCACGTGGGGGGGAGCGCCCGCCGCTCCTCCCCCACGCCCCCCCACCGACTTGTCGCCGACCGTTGTCGTCACGGCCCGTCAGCGCGAGTGCTTCTTCTGCAGCTCGACGTAGCGCCGCATGGCCTCGCGGCCGGGAATGCCCTTGGCCTCCGCCTCCTTGGCCCAGGTTTCCCATACACCCTCCATGGAGGCCTGGAGCTTCGCCCGGTCCTCCGCCGACCACTCGTAGAAGCGGACGCCCTTGGCTTCCATCTCCTTCACGGCCTCCTGGACCTCCTTGTCGTAGACGTCGGCGAGGCGCTCGGTGAATTCGCGGCCCACCTCCCGCATCGCCTTCTGCGCCGCGGCGGGCAGCCGGTCCCAGGCCTGCTTGTTCATGATCGCCAGCGGGCCCGCGGGCGCGCCGAGCCGGATGCGCGTGTGGTGCTTGGCCACCTCGTGGAGCTTGGAGTCCCGGTTGGCCGTGACGAAGCCCACGTTGGCGTCCAGCGTCCCGCGGGAGAGCGCCTCGTAGACCTCGGGCCACGGCATGGCCACGGG
>JACPCX010000068.1:0-2869 GCA_016184305.1 Candidatus Rokuibacteriota bacterium
TTCGCTACCGCCTGTCGCGTGATGACGGGACGATACCCCTTGAGGCTCTCCTGGAGGATCTGCCGCAGCAGCGCCGGATTGATGCCCTCGAAGTACTTCTCGGCCACCTTCACCGTCTCCTCGAAGTTCTTCGGATCCGCCAGGAACCGATGCGTGTCGAGGACGGCCGCCACCATGCGCCTGGCCGTCTCGGGATTGGCGTCGAGGTACTCCTCCTTCGCCACCATGCTGTTGTAAGCATATTCCTGGAGCAACCGCGGTCCCTCGCCCTTCCGGATGTCGATCACCGGCTTGGCGATGCCGAGGCCGTGGATGGCCTGGCTCTGGATCGGCTCGAAGGCGAGGTAGCCCTGGATGTCGCCCTTCTGGAGCGCGGCCAGGGACGTGGCGATCCCACCGGTGGCGATGATCGTCACGTCCTTGTCCGGATCGAGCCCCGCCTCCTTCACGAGGAAGCGGAGGGTGAAATCGGTGCTGGCGCCCCGGCCGGTGATTCCGAGCTTCAGCCCCTTCAGGTCGCGGACGACGTGGGGGTAGCCGCGGGCGGCGTTCGGCAGCTCGACCTCCTTGCGGACGATGAGGGTGAAGGGCGAGTCGGTCAAGTTGGCCACGATGGCCTTGAGGCGGAGGCCCTGGTCGCGGACCTGGGTGACGTGCTCGGTGGCGAGGGCGCCGAACTCGGTGGAGCCCGAGACCACGGCGGTAGTCGTCTCGGCGCCGCTCCGGAAGTAGATGAGCTGGGCATCGAGGCCGTGCTGGGCGAAGAAGCCCTTGGCTTCGGCGACGTAGGGCGTGAAATAGACGAACGCCGCCCGGAGCACCGCGATCTTCACCGGGGTCCGCGGCTGGGCAGTGATCTCCGGCGCCGCCGCCAGGAGCAGCGCGAGGGCCAGGAGCGACACGATGACTCGCACACGTGGGTGTCTCATGGGGCGACCTCCCCCGGGCTCAGATCCCGGGAATCTGGGGACGCCACCGGAGCAGCTTCCGCTCGGTGGCCTTCATCAGCTCGTTCAGGAGCATGGCGATCACCATGAGGATGATGAGGGCGCTGAACACGCCCGTGGTGTTGAAGACGCCGGCGCTGTGCGAGATGAGGAACCCGAGGCCCGCCTGGGCCACGATGACCTCGCCCACCACGGCGCCGATGAGCGCGTAGGCGAGCCCCAGGCGAAGCCCCGCGAAGATCCAGGGGATGCTGGAGGGGAGGATGACCTTCACGGTGAGCTGCCGGCGGTTGGCGCCGAGCAGGCGGGAGATGATGATCAGGTCCTGGTCCACGTTCTTGGCGCCGGCGTAGGTGTTGACGAGGAGGATGAAGACCACGAGCGAGAAGGCCAGGATGACCTTCGAGGTGACCCCGATCCCGAACCAGAGGATGAAGAGGGGGGCGAGCGCCACCCGGGGCAGGCTGTTGAGCGCCGTCACGTAGGGGTCGAGCACCCGGGACAGGCGATCCCACCGCGCGAGGGCGAAGCCGCTCAGGATGCCCGCGACCGCCCCCGTGACGAAGCCGAGGAACGCCTCGTAGAGCGTGACCCCGATGTGGACGAAGACGCTCCCGGACGTGAACGCCTTCCAGAGGTCGGCGACGATGAGGCTGGGGCCCGAGACCCAGAACGGGTTGATCAGCCCGCCGCGAGTGGCGCCCTCCCAGGCGCCGGCGAAGGCGACGAGCACGCCCAGGCGCCAGAGGTTGGTCCGGAGCTGCTCCTGGCGGCGGGCCAGCTTCCGGTGGCGCTCGCGCGCCTCGACGGCGCCGGTCTCGGCAGCGGCGGCGACGCTCACGGGGGACACGCGCCTATCCGGCGGCGACGACTTCGTAGCGGAGGTCGTCCCACAGCCGGTCGTAGAGGTCCTGGAAGCGAGGGCCGAACCGCCCGGCGGTGACCGAGCGGGGCCGGGGGAGATCGAGGGCCACCAGGGACTTGATGCGGCCGGGCCGCGCCGAGAAAACGGCGACGCGGTCGGCCATGGCGATGGCCTCGAAGAGGTCGTGGGTGACGAAGATCACGGTTTTCCTGTCCCGCTCCCAGATCCGGAGGAACTCCTCCTCGAGGACGAGCTTGGTCTGGGCGTCGAGGGCGCCGAAGGGCTCGTCCATCAGGAGGATGTCGGGATTCCTGGCGAGGGTGCGCGCGAGCGAGACGCGCTGGCGCATCCCCTGGGAGAGCTGGCTCGGGTAGCTCCCCTCGAAGCCGGCGAGCCCGGTGAGCCGGAGGAGGTCCCGCGCCCTCGCCTCGCGCCGATCGGCGGGCTCGCCGGCGAGCTCGGGGCCGAAGGCGACGTTGGCGAGGCTGGTGCGCCAGGGCAGGAGGGCGTCGCGCGCGAACATGTAGCCGATACGCGGGTTGATCCCCTCCACGGGGGCACCGTCCACCGCCACCCGGCCGGTCGTCGGCGGAAAGAGCCCGGAGATGATGTTGAGGAGGGTGGACTTGCCGCAGCCACTGGGTCCGACGATGGCGAGGAACTCGCCCTGGGCCACCTCGAGGCTGACGTCGGTGAGCACCGGCACCGAGCGGCCGTCGATGTCGAACGCGTGAGAGAGACTCTCGACCACGATCTTCCGACGGAACGCCGCTGGAGGCGTTGACAACATTGTCCTCCGAGCATACGGTGAGGATGCCGGTCGGCCGAAAACGCGCCAACGCTATCACAGCCGCAGCAGGATCGCAATCGAGGGAGGGTCGCGCGTGTCCGAGCGCGTCGCGGTGGTGGGGGTGAGCCAGGTCGGGTACGCGAGCGCGATCACCGACCGCAACCTAGAGGAGCTGATCTTCGAGGCGGCGTCGGGCGCCCTCGCCGACGCGCGCCTCGCCTGGCGCGAGCTCGACGCGGTCGTGATCGGCGCCTCCGACCTCGTCGA
>JACPCX010000069.1:0-4095 GCA_016184305.1 Candidatus Rokuibacteriota bacterium
TGCGCATCACCGATGGCCTGAATGAGCTTCCCTGCGTTCCACCAATCTCCGGCTGTCGGCTCCCACTGGACCACGGCGACACGGAAGAGGGCGTCCACGAGCCGCCGGGCCGTCGCGGTGCGGGCTCCGCGGCGAAGTTCGGAGAGCACCACCGCTGAATGACGGACGACGAAGGTGTGCTGGACCGCTGCCAGGGTCTCACGGTACAACCCACGCTCCCAGTGGCCGATGTACACGCTGGTGTCGCGGAGGGCCCAGGGCACGCTACGGCCTTCGGAGGCTCCCGGGCCTGAGCGTTCGACGGGTGGTCTTCATGAACTGCCAGAACGCCTCCATCTCGGCGATCCGCTCGACGGACGCGCGCACGACCTCCGCGTCCGTGGCGACCCCCAGCACCTTCTTCGCGCGCCGGAGCGCTCGCTCGTCGACGAAGAGGGACTTCCGCTTGAGTGCGGTTGCTCGTGCCATGGGACCCTCCCGGCCGCCCTGTGTTCGGCGGCATGCATACATCTTGGCGGGAACAGGCATACCGATCAATCGGCGCGCGTGGGCGCGAGGCGCGAAGACAGAGCGGAGCGCGCGCCCCGCCGGATCATCTCTGAATTCTCTGAAGGCCGTCGGGCCCGGCCATCAGGGAAGCGGGAGCCGGCCCCTCATCCGATGGCGACCGCCACGCAGGTGGTCGTGCGCGTGACGCCGTCGATGGTGCCGATCGACTCCGTCACCAGGTTGCCGATGGCGTCCAGCGTGGCCCCGTCCACGACCGCGATGAAGTCGTAGGGACCGGTCACGGCGTCGATGGCCGCGACGGTGGCCCGGGCGCTCTTGATCTTCGCCAGCGCCTTCTTCACGCCCTTGGTCTTTCCCGCCGCCGACTCGATGGACTCGATGAGGACATACGCTTTCATCGCAGGTCTCCTCTCTGGGTGGTCAGCACGCGCCGGATCCTGGTGAAGAGCGGCGCCCGGTTGATGGTCTCGAGGCGGTGGTCGCCGCCCTCGAGCCGCCACAGCTCGATCTTCCTGCGCCCGGCGTCGCGAATGGCTTCGGCATGCGCGAAGGGCACGGTCTGGTCTGCCGTGCAGTGGAGCACCACCGCGCGCCGCGGCGCGATGCGCGGCGCCCACCGGAGCGCGTCGGCGGCGGCGAAGTCCGCGGGACCGAAGCGGCCGAAGCGCTTTCTGAGGATCTCGCGGCAACCCGGGTAGTCCTCGCGGATCCGCTCCAGGGTGGCGAAGGGGGAGATGGCGATGGCGCCCAGGAGATCGGGCCGCCTGGCCGCCGTCACCAGCGCCATCGTCCCGCCGGTGGAGAGCCCCGCGGCCCATACCTGGAGCCCCCGCTGCTGGAGCCACGTGGCCGCGGCGCCCAGATCCTCGGGCCAGGCCGACAGCCGCGCCTTTCCGGTGGAGGCGCCGTACCCCCGCTGCTCGATGGAGGCCACGGTGAAGCCCCAGCCTGCCAGCGCCGAGTGCAGGTCGTCGAAGACGTGGGCGCCGCCCCAGCCGTGCGAGTAGGCCACGCCGATCCCGTTGGAGCGCTTCGGCAGGAAGAGCCGGCACGACAGGAAGATCTCTGCGTGCCTGATATGCACCGAGAGCATCATCGTCTCCGTGACCAGACGAAGATCGCAGCGAGCGCTGCGACGCCCACCACGGGCCAGAAGTTGGTGCGGAAGAACGGGATCGCGAAGAAGGGGGAGCGGCGCTCCGCGGGCCGGATGCGCCCGTCCAGCAGGCCCTCCACGAGCGTCATGGCGCGGCTCAGGAAGACCTCGGTGGTGGCCTGGGCGAAGGCCGGATCGGCGAGCGCCGGATGCCCCACGTAGCCGAGCCCCCCGTTCCTGAGCGGGTAATTGGGGACCAGGCGGTGAGGGAGCGGGTATGCCGCCGCGGGCAGCGCCCGGAAGTCCGCGGCCACGAGATCGGGCCGCAGCCACAGCATGAACGAGGTTTCCCAGAGCCCGGCGTGGACGTCCTCCGCGAGCGCGCTGCGCTCCTCCCCGGACAGCGGGCGGCCGAGGGCCTCCTCGATCTCGGGGAGGTGGCGGCCGCGCAGGAAGTCCCACACGAGGCGCCCCGTCAGGGACGCCATGGTGATGCCGCGCCGGCGCGAGACGATGCTCGCGGCTTCTTCCAGCGCCACCAGGTGGCCCGGGCCGCCGTGACCGTTGGAGACGAGGATGTAGCGGAACCCCGCGCGCGCCAGCGACTCCCCGTAGTCGATCAGCGTGTCGCGCACCGCCCGCTGCCGTATGGTCACCGTGCCCACCGAGTGGAGCGTGAAGGAACCCATGTGCAGGGTCGGCGCCAGGACCACAGCCCAGCCAGGGCGCGCCTGGACGAGGCGCTCGGCGATGGCCTCGGCGAAGTAGCGCGCGGCAAACGCGTCCACTCCGAGCGGAAGATGCGGGCCGTGCTGCTCGAGCGGGCTCACGGTGAGGATGATGACGGTGCGGCTCCGGTCCAGCGCGTCGAGCGCCGGGGTGGACAGCTCCTCCAGGAGATGAACGCTCAAAAGCTGCTCCCTTTCGTGGCGGCGAGGTACTCGTTCTTGGCCTGCTCGAGCTCGGCGATGATCTCCTGGCGGGCGGCCAGGAGCCGCGAGGCGGCCTGGCGGCGGGTGAGCGCCAGCGCCCCGAGCCGGAGCTCCCCGCGCAGGCGGCCGACGCCCCCCAGGTAGCGGTAGGCGGCGAGGCTTCCGAGCGGCAGGGACAGCGCGAAGGCCAGGGCCCATGCGGCGCCGAGGAAGCGCCACACGAGCCAGGTCTCGGCGCCCCAGAAGAGGGGGAAGGCGATGACGCTCGCCAGGAGCCGCGTGGTCGCATAGTCCGTTTCCTTGCGGGACATGCGCCGGGCAATCCAGCGCGGGACGAAATACGGCAGCCCGCTCACCAGGACGCCGTAGGCGAAGAACGGCAATCCGACGGACGCCTGCCCACCGCGGCGCAGCAACCCCGCCCGCTCGGGACGGCGCAGGCGGCTCCGCACGGCCTCGTCGCGGATACGGTACACCGCCAGGATGGCGCGGTAGCCCTGGATCCGCTGCCAGAGCCGCTCCACGCGCGCGGGGTCGCGCTCCTCGAAGAAGTGGGCCGCGTCCACGATGGCCCGCGACAGGCGGAGGGTGTCGATCTGCCCGGTGGACAGCCCGCGCTCCGCCTGGAGCTCGCGGACGAGCTCGCCCCGGTACAGATCGTCCACCGCGCGGATCAGCGAGGCCGAGTCGATACGCTTGACGCTGATCACCTGCGACTCCATGCCCCACTGGATGGCCGTGGTGAGGGCGTCCACCGCCTTGACGGGATCGTCGGCGTAATGCTCGAGATAGGGCGCCACCGGGATGGGCTCGCCGAAGGAGACGAGCACCCGCCCGCCAAAGGACTTGCGCGCCTCGAACGTGAGCCCCACCGGGACCACCGCCAGCGGCTCCGGCCGGGTCTGGTCGCCGGCGCGGCGGCCCTCGCGCTCCAGCGCGATGCGCGCCGCGCCGGTCTTGATGCGCTGGACGCGCGGCTCGGCGTGCGTGGTGCCTTCCGGGTAGATCCCGATGAGGCCGCCCTCGCCGAGGGTGTGGAAGCAGGCGGCGAAGGCCTCGAGGTTCCGGTCCGCGCCGGCGGCTCCGTCGGCGCGGGGCTCGTCCTGCGGACCGCCCCCACCAGGAGGGAGTCGATCAGGTTGTTCGGGTGGTTGATGCAGAGGAGCACGGGCCCCGTCGCCGGGACGCGCTCGGGGTGGCGCACGTCCACGGTCTTGAAGAAGAACCAGATCCAGAAGCGGCTCACGAGCCGGACGAAGGCGTACAGGGCGCCCAGGCGCTCGGGGATCCCCGGCGCAGCCATCACTCGGAGACGAAGCGCTTGAGCGTGGCGAGGAACCAGGTGGGGCGCTCCATGGTCTTGGAGCCAACGACGTCGATACGCGTCCCGCGCTCCTGGGTGCGGTTCTGCGGGTCGAAGCGGACGGTGATGGACGCGCGCTGGTCTCCCGCGCGGAGCGCCAGGCGCTCGCCCACGCTCTCGTCACCGAGCCGGGCCACGATGACGTAGAGCCCGGCCCTGTCGCTCTCGCCGAGATAGGAGAAGCCCGTCTTCTC
>JACPCX010000092.1:0-11664 GCA_016184305.1 Candidatus Rokuibacteriota bacterium
TCCAGCCGGCGGGACACGGCGTCGGCCCGCTTGATCGTCAGCGCGAGCTGCGGGACGGACAGGAACGGCGCCTGCGCCCCGCGCTGGACGAGGTCCAGGTCCGCCAGCCGCACACTCCCGGAGGCCGTGGCGCGGGCGAGCCCGCTCCCCTTCATCTCCACCACCGCGGTCAGGTCGGCCGCGAGACCCCCTCGCGCTGGCAGCGCCGGCACCGCCTCGGGGACGTAACGCACAACGCTGGTCACGTCGAGCCCGGTGAGCGCCACCCGCGCGGTCATCCCCAGTGGCGCGAGCCGCACCGGGTCGGCCGTCACGCTCAGGCTAGCCGGCGGGCCCGAGCCGGGAGCCGTGGCGATCTGGGTCTTGGCGGTGAGCTTGCCCGGGGGATCCTCGGCCGCCGTGGAGAGGCCCGCTCCATCCACCGTGAGCCCCTCGAGCCGCCACTGCCGCGATGGGGACACGGTCTCGTCCGTCAGCGCGACCCGCGAGGACTTCACGCTCAACCGCTCGACTCTCACCTTCGGCACCCCGCCGCTGGGCGCCGCGGCTCCTGTCGGAACGGGCGCCTCGCCGGGGGCGGGTGACTGCTCCCCGTCGCGAGCACGCCCAGCCGCCAGGGCCGTGAGGAGATCGAGCTTGCCGTCACGGTCGCGCGCCGCCGTGAGGTCGAGCCCGTCCACCTCCACGCTCGACACCGTGGCCTCGCGCGAGGAGACATTCGCCTCCTTCACCTGCACGGCAAGCCGGGGCAGCTTCACCGAGGGTGTGCTCTCCCCGCCGCGCGTCACCGCCAGCCCCTCGACCGTCACGGCCGCACCCGCGAGCGTACGCGCGAAGACGTCCGCCTCCTTGACCTCCACGGTGAGGCGATCCATGGCTGCGGCCAGGCCCTTGGCATCGCGCTGCCGCACCACCACGGCCTCGAGCGTCACGCTGCCCGGGCCCACCAGCACCTTGAGCGCATCCCCGTCGCGCTCGATCCTCCCCGTGAGCGCGAGCGTCAGCATGCCGGCCTCGGCCGAGACCGGAAACGTGGGCGCCAGGTAGGACCGCCCGCGCGTGAGATCGAAACCCGTCAGCGAGATGCGCGCGGTGGCTCCCACCGGAGCCAGGCGCACGGAGTCAGCGGTCACCTCCACGGAGGCGCTGCCGAGGCTGGCGCGAAGGGCCAGCCGGCCCGGCTCGGCGCCGATGCGGGTCGTGAGACCCGAGGCTTCGATGCCCAGGTCCTGGATGGACCAGTCGGCGGCCGGCGACACCGCGCGGTCCTCGACGATGAGCCGGCCGCGCGCGAGCGCCAGTCGGTCAAGCGTCACGGTCCACCGACTGGGCGGCGTCTCCTTCTTCTCCGTCGCGAACCGGGCGAGGATGTCGGAGAAGTTGAACTCCGCGGGACCCGTGCGCGTGACGCGCAGGGTGGGGGCCGTCAAGACCAGCTCGGTGATGCGGATCTCGGACGCGAGCAGCGCAAGCAGCGAGATCCCCAGGTCGAGCCGGTCCATCTCCACGAAGGCCTCGGGCCCGTCCCGCTCGGCGAGGCGGAACCGCTTGATCGCGACGCGCCCCGTGAAGAGGTTGAGGTCCACGTCCTCGATGCTGGCGGCCCGGCCGGTGACCTTGGGGATCTGGTCGAGGGCGACCCGGCGCACGATCTCCGGCAGCGCCCAGAGCCCGACGGCGGAAGCCAGCACCCCCGCGGCCGCGACAGCGACGAGGATCTTGAGGCGACGGCTCATCCGCGATCCCCGACTACTCGCGCCGGAGCAGGCGCTCCACCATGGCCTCGAGGCGGTCGAGCCTCACCTCGAAGCGGTCGGCCGCCGCGCGCAGCTCCCGGGGCCGCGGCGCAGGCGGCGGCGTCGGCTCCCCCCCTCCTCGCGGATCAGGAGCTGGAGGACGTCGAAGCGCGAGTAGTGTCCCACCGCGTCGAAGGAGGCCTTGGCCAGCCGCCGCTCCTCCTGGTCGATCTCGGCCCACACGGTGGTCTCCTGTCTGAAGACGGGCTCGCACACCCACTGGCCGCTCGGGTTGACGATGCAGGTGCCGCCCACAGCGAGATTGTACTGCATGACGTCCTGCAGCTCGGGCGGGATGTCCGAGAGCGGCAGGTACCACGACGAGGACACGACGAAGGTCGAGTTCTCCAGCGCGTACTCGCGGATCGCAAACTCGACGTCGCAGTCGCGGGAGCCCGGGTCGGCCTTCTTCGCGCCCAGGTGCCGGTCCATGCTCCACCAGCCGGGCCAGACGGCGGCGTGCAACTCCTCGCCCTTGATGGCCATGGCCGCCCGCAAGAGCGTCATGTGGTGCTCGTAGCAGATGAGGCCGCCGAGGCGCCCGATGTCGAGATCGGCACTTGCTCCTTGAGCGTGCGGGGAGGACAGGAAGTATAAGGGGCCTCTGACGCCTTGCCGCCGGGAGCCCCCGGAGCCCCATCCGGGTCTCCCGCGTCTGGTGGGGCGACGGGACGCCGATCTCCACCCGCCTGGACCAGCTCCCGTCCCGAAGGGCCATGTCAGTCAAGCTGCCACGGCTCGCGCTCCGCCAGGCCTGCCAGATCCCGAGCGCCGTGGACGACTCTCAGCACCGTCACCGTGTCACCACGGAGCCAGTACACGATCCTGTATCCCCGGAACAACACCTCGCGAAGATCCTCCCGGCCGAATCTCTCGCGATGTACTCCTCGATCTCCCGCAGATCGTTCTCTGCGGTCAGCGCCCAGCGGAGTTCCGCCACCGCGCGATTCTCTCTCTGAGCTCCTGGGACGTGAGAACCCGCCCTTCCGCCGCATCCCGCAGCCCCTTATCCACCTGCTGCTTGAAGTACAGCTCTTCCATGATGTCGGCCGTGGTCACGTCGTCCGGGAGTCTCCGGACCAGCTCAAGGACCTCGTTCTTCTCGCTCCCCATGCCCCACCTCCTTCCAGGCGCTCTCCGACTCCTCTGGCTACTCGCGCCTGAGCAGGCGCTCCACCATGGCTTCCAGGCGGTCGAGCCTCACCTCGAAGCGGTCGGCCGCCGCGCGCAGATCCCGGGGCCGCGGCGCAGGCGGCGGCGTGGGCTCCCATCCCTCCTCGCGGATCAGGAGCTGGAGGACGTCGAAGCGCGAGTAGTGTCCCACCGAGTCGAAGTAGGCCTTGGCCAGCCGCCGCTCCTCCTGGTCGATCTCGGCCCACACGATGGTCTCCTGGCTGAAGACGGGCTCGCGCACCCACTGGCCGCTCGGGTTGACGATGCAGGAGCCCCCGACAGCGAGATTGTACTTCATGACGTCCTGGAGCTCGGGCGGGATGTCCGAGGGCGGCAGGTACCACGACGAGGAGACGACGAAGGTCGAGTTCTCCAGCGCGTACTCGCGGATCGCGAACTCGACGTCGCAGTCGCGGGAGCCCGGGTCCGCCTTCTTGGCGCCCAGGTGGCGGTCCATGCTCCACCAGCCGGGCCAGACGGCGACGTGCAGCTCCTCGCCCTTGATCGCCATGGCCGCCCGCAAGAGCGTCATGTGGTGCTCGTAGCAGATGAGCCCGCCGAGGCGCCCGATGTCGAGATCGAAGGTCCTCACGTCGCGCGCATCCCCCATGCCCCAGTACACGCGCTCGGAGTGGGTGGGCATGAGCTTCCGGTGGCGGCCCGCCACGCGGCCGTCGCGGGAGATGACGAGGAGGGAGTTGTACATGGTCATGCTGCCGGGGCGGTCGTCCTGCTCGTTGAGCCCGATGACGCAGTTGACCCGGGCCCGCCGCGCCATCTCGCACAGCTCCTCGGTGTCGGCCGAGGGGATGCGCACGCTCTCGCGCTGCATGGCCGCCGTGAGCTCGGTTTCCCGCCGCACCGAGACGGCGCCCCGCCAGTAGGGATAGGCGGAGAGGAAGGTCTCGGGAAAGACCAGGAGGTCGAGCCCCAGGCGCCCGGCCTCTTCCAGGGTCTGGCCGATCTTCTGGATAGTGCCGGCCTTGTCGAGGAAGCGGGGCGCGATCTGCGCCGCGCCGACCTTGAGCTTCTCCTGCATCATGCTCCCCTCCCGCTCACGAGCGGCCCGCAGCCCCAGCTCCCGCCGCGCCGGGCCGAGGAACGAGCCAGACGAGGCCCGAGGAAGGCGCGGGCGCGAGGCGTACGTGGGTGTACGTTGAGCGCCCGCGCCGACCGAGAACGAAGTATGGCGAAGTTCATCGGGCCGGCGCTACACGGGCGCCTGGTCGGCCGAGGGCTTGAGAAACGTATAGACGCTCGTGAAGTCCTTGCGCCCCAGCCCGTGCGAGGACGCCAGGCGATAGACCTGCTGCGCCGCCGGCGCCACGAACACGGGCACGCGCAGCGCGCGCGCCGCATCCACCGCCAGCCCCAGATCCTTGCACATCAGGTCCGTCATGAACCCCGGGCGGTATTCGTTGGTCGAGGCGGCCCTGGCCACGAGCCCCGGCACCGGGTGCATGTGCTCCATCACCCACGTGTTCCCGGACGACTTCGAGATCACCTCCGTGACGATCTTCGGGTCCGCCCCGAAGCCCTCCGCGATCCGGAACGCCTCGCTCAGCGCCACGGCGACCACGCCCGAGATCAGGTTGTTGCAGAGCTTGGCCACCTCCCCGCTGCCGACGGGCCCCACGTGGATCACGTTGGCGCCCATGGCCCGAAGCGCCGGCAGGGCCTCCTGGACGTCGGCCGTCTCGCCGCCCACCATGATGGCGAGCGTGCCGTCGGTGGCCCGCGGGACGCCGCCCGAGACCGGCGCGTCGATGAAGCGCAAGCCGCGCTCCTTGCCTGCGGCGGCCATCCGACGGGACACGGCGGCGTCGATGGTGGACATGTCCACGCACAGCGTGCCGCGGCGGGCGGCGGCCAGCACGCCGCCGTCTCCCGTGTAGACCGACTCCACGTTGGGGGACGAGGGCAGCATGGTGATCACGATGTCCGCCGTGGCCACGCACTCGGCGGCCGAGGCGGCCGCGGTCATCCCGGCCGCTGCGGCGGCCGTCACGGCCTCCGGGTTGGCGTCGAAAGCGGTGACGGCGAAGCCCTTGTTCAGCAGGTTCTTCGCCATGGGAAGCCCCATGGTTCCCACTCCGATGAATCCGATGCGCGTCATCGCTGCCCTCCCGTGCGGGATCTGAGTTCGGTGCCCGTCCACTCCTCGATGAGGCGGACGACATTGTCCCGTATACTCGTCCGGCGATGCTCGTCGGGCTCCTGCTCATCTGCCTGGCCGCGATCTCGTGGGGCACCACCGGAGCGACGATGACGCTCCTGGCCCGTGACGCGGCGGCTGGCCCTCTCCTGGTGGGCTGGGCGCGTCTCGCGGTGGCCGCGCCATGCCTGCTCCTGGCCGCCTGGATCTCGCAGCGCCGCGCGGCCATCGCCGTCCCCGCAACCGCCCCGCGACCGTGGACGGCCGCCGACACCGCCGGTTGCCTCGTCCTCGGCGCCGCCATGGCCGCCTACCAGGTCTGCTACTTCCGCGCCGTCACGCTGACGGGCGTGGCGGTCGCCGCGCTGCTCGCGATCTGCTCGGCCCCCCTCATGATCGCGCTGCTCGCGGGGGCGCTTCTCCAGGAGCGACTCACGCCGGTCATTGGCCTGTCGCTCGTCATGGCCGTCACCGGCACCGCGCTGCTCGTCGTGGGACCGCGCGGGCTCGGCGAGATCTCCGGAGGCTTCGGCCTGGGGGCGCTGCTGGCGCTCGGCGCGGGGCTATCTTACGCCGTCTACGCGGTGGCGGCCAAGCGGCTTCTCGCCCGCATGGCGCCCCTGCCCCAGGCCGCGGCCACGTTCACGCTGGCGGCGCTGCTGCTCTCCCCTGTCCTGCTGGCGGAGGGCGCGGTGGGAGCGCAGCTCGCGGCGGGGTGGCCGCTCCTGCTCTATCTGGGTCTCGGGCCGACGGCGGCCTCCTACGCGCTCTTCACGATCGGCCTCACCCGCGTGCCGGCCACGCTGGCGGGCATCGCCACGCTGCTCGAGCCGCTGACGGCGGCGACCCTCGGGTTGCTGTGGTTCGGCGAGTCCCTGGGGCTCGCGGGCGCCATCGGGGCGGCGCTGCTCCTCGCCGCGCTCGCGCTGCTGGCGGTGGCGCCGTCCCGCCGAGGGTAGGGCCTCAGACCTCGACGCCCGCCGGCACGGCCAGCCGGAAGATGCGCGCCGGCTCTTCCACGTTCCTGAGCCTCCGCTCTCCGAGATCCTCCAGCGGGAACTCCTCGCCGAGACGGCGCCGCGTCTCGACGCCGATGAAGACCGACTCCCCTTCGCCCAGCGCCGCCAGCCGCGCCGCCACGTTGGTGACTGGTCCCGAGGCGGTGTAGACCCAGCGGGTGCCCGCCTTGCCCTCGATCTTGGTGGCACCGACGGCGGCGACGCCGGAGTTCACGCCGACGTGGAGGCGGATCGGCTCCGTGATCCCCGCAAGCTCTCCGTTGATCTGCTGGGCGCGCCGGATCACGGCTTGCGCGGTGTGGACGGCGGAGCGGGCGTGCTGCCCGGGGTCGGGGTCCTGGAAGATCACCATGAGCCCGTCGCCCGCCGTCTCGCTGACGTCGCCGCCGTGGCGGAGGATCTCATCGAGGAACGCACCGAAATATCTCTCGACGAGCTCGTTCACCTGCTCCAGGTCGAAGCGCTCGCTGAGCCGCGTGTAGCCGGCGATGTCCACGAAGAGCACCGAGACGTCCGCCTCGCGCTTGGCGAGCTCGGGAGCGTCGGGCGCCTGCTCGATCAGCTCCTGGACGCGCCGCGGCACGAACTTCGACAGGCTGGCCCGGATGGACTCGAGGATCTGCACCCGGCGGAGCGCCGCCTGGAGCTCGAGGTTCGCCCGCTCGAGGGCGGTGTAGGCCTTGGCGTTCTCGAGCGCCACCGCGCTGTGGTTGACGAGCAGCCGGAGCAGGCGCAGGTCCTCCGTCGTGTAGGCGGCGCCGGAGCGCCGCGGGCCGAGCGCGAGCAGGCCCGTCACCCGGTCGCGAACGAGCACCGGCACCACCAGATCGGCGCCGAGCGCCGCCATCTGGGCGAGACAGGGCTCTCTCGCCTCGCTGAAGGCTGGATCCTCCTCGAGGCGCTCGCGCGTGACCGGCATCCGGTGCCGGCCCAGGCAGGCGGGCAGCGGCGCGTCCGCGGGCAGCGGGGCGTGGCGCAACCCCGACGCCGCCACCAGCTCGAACCCGGCCCGGCCCTCGCCCAGGAGGAGCAGCGCGTGCCGCGCCGGATGGAAGGCCTCCTCGACGGTCTGGGTGATGGCCTCCACGATGCGACCCAGATCGAGAACGGTGGTCATGACCTCGGACAGGCGCTCGATGGAGCGCTGGACGTCCAGGCGCTGGCGGAAGAAGAGCCGATCCACCGTCGCCTGGGTCCGCACGTAGACGGGGTTGAGAAAGACGACCACGGCCAGCGCCACCACCGCGCTCCCGACCAGCGGCGAGTGCGCCGCGCCGAGGCTCGTGAAGGCGATGTCGAGGAGCGTGATGGCACCCGCGTAGGCGGCGATCACCAGCCCGGTGACGACCGCGTACACGGTCCCGGCGCGGAGCACCGCGCGAACGTCGAAGAGGTTGTAGCGGACCATGGCGTAGGCCACGGTGAGGGGGAACAGGAGGCTGAGCCGCCAGATCTCGTTGAGATGCGGGACCGTCATGCCGAAGACGGCCTCGATGGTCGTGCCCGACACCGGGACGAGCTGGCCCAGGGCGAAGCCCACCATCAGGACCCTGGCGCGATGCCGGATGAGGTGGGTCTGTCCTCTCGCGCTGACCCAGCCCAGCGTCAGCACCAGGAGCGCCAGCGAGAGCCCCCAGTAGGCTGCCCCGATCGCCGGCGGAACGTACGACCAGGCGATGGGCCGCCACGGCACATTGACCTGGAGCGCGAGGGCGAGGAGCGCCGAGAGGCCGTACGGCAGCCAGAGCAGCCGGCTGCACTGCCAGGCGAACCGCTGGCCGGGCACCACGGCGGCCAGGTGGACGAAGACCGCCGGGGAGAGCGCCCACGCCGTGAGAAACAGCGGGGTGAAGCGGTAGGTCGAGTGGGCGTCGTTGTACAGGGTCATGATGAGGAACCACGCGAGACAGTAGATCAGGAAGAGGCGCGTCAGCGGCACGCCCGGCCTGAGCCAGAGGATGACGGCGCCCAGGGCAAGGAACAGCAGGGACGGCGCAAGCCCGTCCAGCAGGTAGCGGTGAAAGCCGTGCAGGGTCGCGCGCTGCGTCGCCACGTCCGACTCGACGAGCCGGCCGCGGCGCGTGACGAGGTAGTGGATCGTCGTGCCCGGCGGGTGGCGCCAGGCCTCCTCCTGGATCTCGCGCCCGGAGGTCAGCAGCTGGCCGTTCATGGCGCGGACCAGATCGAAGGGCTCGAGCCCGCCCTTCTCGAGGCCCCCCACGGCAACCAGGAGGTTCTCCATGACGGCGAAGCCGGGGTTCGGCTGGCCGACCCGACGCCGCTGGTCCCACGTGGTCTGCGCGCCCACGAGGAGGGCCAGCGCCAGGAGGCCCCAGCAGAGAGCCTTCTCGCGGGAGGCGCTCACGCCTGGCGGTCGATGACCCGGCTCACGGGCCGGCTGAAGGTGCAATTCGGCACGACGGCCGAGTGCTTGCCCGGGCCTCCGGCCCTCATCGGGGGGGCGGCGCGAAGGGGGTGGAGCGGGCCAGGAGGCGTTTGAGCGTCGCCGCCACCTCCTCGAGCACGCTCCGCTTGACCCGCACCGTGATGTTCTCGACGGGCTCGGCGCTCCCCTTCCGGTGGATCACGAAGGTGCCGACGAACTCGGCAGCCCGCTCGTCGGTCCCCGCGAGTCCCCGCACCGTCAGCAGCTCCCACTCGCTGTCTGCCATGTGGCTGTCTCGCTTCGCTGTGATTGGCATCGGTCTGTTGAATATAGCCCATATGTTCGTCATGGCGCTCGACGTCGGGACCAGCTCGGCCAGGGCCTTGTGCGTGCAGGCGGACGGCAGGCCGCTGCCCGGCACCGAGGCGCGCGTGGCCTGCGAGCCGCGCATCACCGGGGACGGCGGCGTGGAGATGGATCCCGAGGTCCTGCTCGCGGCTGTCGTCGAGGCCGTGTCCGCCTGCCTCGCCGGCTGCGGGGCGCGCGCCGGGGAGATCCGCGGGGTCGGCGCCTCCATGTTCTGGCACGGCCTCATGGCCCTCCACGCCACGGGACGGCCGCTCACGCCGGTCTTCACATGGGCGGACATGCGCAGCGCGCGGGCCGCGGCCGAACTGCGTCGTGTGCCGGGCCGCCATGGAGCGCCAGCGCCGCCTGTACGAGACCGTTGTGGGGCCCCGCCTGTCCTGAGAGAATAGACGGCCAGTGGAGGCCAGAAGGCATGCGCATCGCGCTCGGGTGTGATCACGCCGGCTTCGCCCTGAAGGGACCTGTCATCGCCGCCCTCGAGGCGGACGGGCACGCCATCCTCGATCTCGGAACCTTCTCCGAGGATCCGGTGGACTACCCGGACTTCGCGCGAGCCGTCGGACAGGCTGTCCTGCGCGGCTTCGTCGACGTCGGCGTCCTCGTCTGCGGCAGCGGCGTGGGCGCCTCCATCGCCGCCAACAAGCTGCGCGGCGTCCGCGCCGCCCTGTGCCACGACCTGTTCACCGCCCGCCAGAGCCGCGAGGACGACGACGCCAACGTGCTCTGCCTCGGGGCGCGCGTCCTCGACGAGGCGACGGCGGTGGAGGTCGCGCGCGCGTGGCTCGACACCCGCTTCTCGGGAGAAGAGCGGCACGCGCGGCGGATCGCCAAGATCACCCAGCTCGAGGGCGGGCTCCCGGCCCCGGAGAAGGGCTCCACGGGGGCCATTCGCCCCGCCCCCGCCCCTGGGCCGGCAATCCCCGGGGCGCCGCGACCGGCTGCGGCACCGGCTCCTCCGATACCCGTGGCGCCAGCGGCTCCGCCGGCGCCACCCGTATCACCTCCGGTCGCGCCACCGCCGCCAGCGATGGCGCCGCCGCCGGCACCCGAACCGCCGAGGCCCGAGCCCGTGGCCCAACCGGCCGCGACGCCAAGCGGTTCTTCACCGGCTCCCGAGGCGCCAGCTCCGGCCCGGCCCGCGCCGCCCGTCCTCCCTCCGCCCCCTCCCGTGATCGCTCCGCCGCCACCCGCGGCCCCTCCCGTCGCGCCGGCGCCGCCGCCCGTGGCCGCGACGCCAACGCCGGCGCCCGAGTCGCCGCGACCGCGGCCGATGGACACGCTGGCCTCGCGCGCTGCCGAGCTGATCCGTCAGGCCACCGGAGGGCGCGAGGAGGGCGAGCCGGCCTGGGGCAAGCGCGAGGGAATCATCTCGCTCGACGATGAGGTCCTGGAGGTCGTGAGCTACCACGGGCAGGACCTCGAGCCGCCCGTCGCCGAGAGCAAGCCCCCCGAGGCCCGGCGGCCCGCGCCCGAGCCGCGCGCTCCGGTCCCGGAGCCAGCGGCAGCACCGAAGCCGGCAGGGGCACCCAAACCGGCACCTCCCGCGGCCCCGCCCGCCGCGCCGAAGGCCCCCGAGCCAAAGCCCGCGCCGCCGCTGCCCCCGCCCGCCCCGCGCCCCGCGGTGGATCCGCTCACGCTCCCGGCTGTGCGCGAGGCGCTCGAGACCCTCGAGGCACAGGACTTCCAGGGCCGCATCTGGATCAAGGACGGGACGCTTTGGCCTGGCGACGTGATGGACATCCGCAACCGCCTGGGCTGGCTCACCGCGCCGACGATCATGCGTGAACACGCCGAGGACCTGAAGGCCTTCGCCGACGAGATCCGCCGGGTGCAGTTCACCCACATCGTGCTGCTCGGCATGGGGGGCTCGTCGCTCTCGAGCGAGGTCTTCACCCTGACCTTCGGCTCCAAGATGGGCTTCCCCGACCTCCTCATGCTCGACTCCACCGACCCCGGCGCCGTCAAGCGCGTCCTCGAGCGGATCACCGTGGCCCGCACGCTCTTCGTGGTCTCGACCAAGTCCGGCACCACCACGGAGACAATGTCCCTCTATGCGTGCTTCCGCAGCCTGGTGGAGGCCGCCAAGCCGCCCAAGCCCGGCATGCAGTTCGTCGCCATCACCGATGCGGGCACGCCGCTCGAGAAGCTCGCCGCCGAGAAGGGCTTCCGCCGCACCTTCCTCAACCCCGCCACCATCGGCGGCCGCTACTCGGCGCTGTCCTTCTTCGGGCTCGTGCCGGCGGCCCTGATCGGCGTGGACATCAAGTCCCTGCTCGAGCGGGCCCAGGGCATGCTCGAGGGATGCGGCACCGACACGGCCACCGCGGACAATCCCGGGGTGCGGCTGGGGGCGGCGCTGGGCGGGCTCGCCCGGATCGGGCGGGACAAGGTCACGCTCGTCTTCTCGGAGAAGCTCCGCGCGCTCGGCACGTGGATCGAGCAGCTCCTCGCCGAGTCCCTGGGCAAGCAGGGCAAGGGCGTCGTCCCCGTGGACGGCGAGCCCCTGGGGGCCCCGGAGGTCTATGGCGGCGACCGCGTCTTCGTGGCCGTCACCCTCGAGGGCGACACCGCGCAGGACGACGCCCTCGCCAGACTCGCCGAGGCCGGCCACCCGGTGATCCGCCTCACGCTCAAGGATCCCCTCGACCTCGGCGCCGAGTTCTTCCGCTGGGAGCTGGCGGCCGCGGCAGCGGGGGCCGTGCTCGAGCTGAACCCCTTCGACGAGCCCGACGTGGCCTCGGCCAAGGAAAAGACGGCGGCGCTGCT
>JACPCX010000178.1:0-70024 GCA_016184305.1 Candidatus Rokuibacteriota bacterium
CCCGCTGCGGACGGCCTTGACCACCGCCTCGGTCTGGTAGGAGAAGCCGTCGGTCGTGATGGGGATCCGCCGGAGGACCTCCGCGCGGAAGATGTTGGTCCCGTTCGTGTAGCGGAATCGCGTGTCGAAGAGCGCGTTCACCGTCCAGACGTACAACCGCGAGAGCAGGCGCCGCGCGGCGCCGCGCACCACCGCGTTGGTGACGAAGAAGACCACCAGATCGGCCGCGGCCGCGTGCTGCGCCCCGCGGACGATCTCGTCCACCCGCGTCTCGTTGTCGCCGGGGATGAGGAGGTAGTGCTCGCCGCGCGCTTCCTTGAGGCCGGCCTTGTAGATCCCGCCGATGTTCAGGCGCCGGGGATTGTGGAAGGCCCGCACCCGCCCGTCGCGGCGCGCGAGGTCCTCGGCCACTCGCCCCGTGGCGTCGGTCGAAGCGTCGTCGAAGACCAGCACCTCGAGAAGCCGCCCCCGCGGCCGAACTCGCCCAGGATGGCCTCGACCGTCGGGGCGAGGTTGGCTTCCTCGTTGAGCGCAGGAACGACGACGGAGAAGCTCGGGGTCACCTGGAACGACCGAGACTCACGAGCCCGGATCCGGCGGCGGCCCGCCGAGGGTCTGGCCCGTGGGCCGGTCGAGGCGCAGCGTCTTGCGGTACAGGAGTTTGTGCGGCGAGCGCTTCCGCCACTCCCGCTGGATGCTGTACGCCAGATTCCGCGCCAGGTTCCAGAGCGACAGCCTCAGCGGGTACACGCGGACGATGTTGAGGTACCCCTTGGCCAGGTACCAGGGGAAGAAGTACAGCTTCGTCAGCGGCAGCTTCATCAGCACGTTGACCGTCACGTTCCGCAGCCACCGCGCGTTGGGAAACATGACGCAGATGGGCCCGAGCAGCGAGAGGTTCTTCTGCATCAGCGCCTCTGTCGGCGTGAAGCAGGTGAACGGGCTCTCGGCCTGGTAGCTGAAGAACAGCTTGTCGAAGTCGCCGTCGAAGAAGCCGTGCTTCACCGCGTACTCGGTGAGCTCGCAGCCCGGGTAGGGGTGGAGCACCGGGAAGTCGGCATAGGTGACACGGCAGCGGATGTTGATGTCCAGCGACTCGATGTCGTAGTCGATGGCCGTCTTGCCCTGCTGGGCCATGATCTCCTTCCGGACCGGGATGCCGAGGATCGTGTTGGCGAAGGTCACGATCCCGTTCTCCCAGCACAGGGTGTAGGCGTCCTCGATCTGCTGCTGCCGCATGTGCCGCTTCACGATGGTGTTCCGGACGTACTCGTTGCCCGCCTCGATGGACATGGTCAGCGAGTGCAGGCCGGCCCGCGTGAGCGCCGCCAGGTTCTCCCGCGTGAGCACGTTGGCGCGCGTCAGGCAGAAGAACGGCAGCCCCACCTCCCGCGGGTACACCTCGGCGAACTCCTCGAGCCAGGCGTCCACCTTCCGGTCGAGGATGAACATGTCGTCGTAGAACTTGATGAACTGCGTGGGCCAGCGCTCCTTGAGCTCCGCCAGCTCCGCGCACAGCCGCTTCACGCTGTAGCGGTTGTAGATGGGCCCCTTGCCCGCGTACATGACGTTGAACTTGGGCTCGAAGCAGTAGGTGCACTGAAACGGGCAGCCGCGGGAGGACATGAACGAGCGGAGCGGGAAGCGCGCCAGGTGCGTCTTCTGATAGACGAGCTCCCGGTCGTAGAAGGGCAGGGTGTCGAGCACCGTGCGGCGCGGCCGGAGGAAGGTCGGGTCCACCTCGAGGTCGTACTCGGGCCGGACGGAGGCGGCCGCCCCCGCGAGCTGGACGAGCTCGGAGGCCCGCGTGGTGGCGCGCAGCACCTTGGAGGCATTGGCCCGCGTGACGATGTTCGGGATGGCGTCGATGCTCCGGCCGGCCTCGAGCGCGTCCAGCAGCTCCTGCCAGCCCTCGTCGCACTCCCCCACCCCGACGGCGTCGAAATCGTGGGTCTCGATGAGACCCGGGAAGAAGGTCGGGTGCGGCCCGCCCATGATCGTGAAGATCTTCGGCGAGTATTGTTTCACGCGCTCGTTGGCGCGGAAGTAGGTCGTGTGCTCCCCGGTCTTGGCGCTGAAGGCGACCAGGTCCGGCTTGATCCGCCCCAGGTCGGCGTCGAGGTCGTCCGCGCTCAGGATGCTGAGGAAGGTCGAGTGCCCCCTCCGCTTGGCCAGCGCCGACAGGAGCTGGATGTTCATCGGGTCGATGTACTCGACGTCCCGCTCGACGAAGAGGACCTTCACGTCACACTCCCCCTCTCGACCCGGGGTCCTGTTCGGGGACATGACCCCAGCAGCATGCGAGGCGTACTCCGCTTGGCGAGCCGAGCCGGAGGGAGGTGAGCGGATCCGGAGATCCGGGCGAGCGTGAGCGAGCCACGGTGAGCGTGCGGCCGAGGGCGCCGTACCTCCGCAGATGGGCCTTTTTCAGCGGCCGGCTAGAACGGCCCATGAAAGTCCCTGGGACGGGCGGGGGCTGGGTGCTCGGGGCGCTCCCCCGGGAGGGTAGCCTCCAGGCAGCGCCGCGCGGCCGCGGCGATCTCCCGGGGGCCCGGGTAGTAGATCTGCTCGATCGCCGACGATGCCGGCGTCGGCACATCCGGAAGCGCCACGCGGCGAATCGGCGCCTTGAGCCGGCCGAACAGCGCCTCCCCGATGCGCGCGGCGATCTCCGCGGAGACGCCGAAGCTCTTCCAGCCCGTGTCGGCGATGACCAGTCGACCGGTCTTGGCAACGGACCGCGCGATCGAATCCGAGTCCAGCGGCCTGAGACTCCGCACGTCCAGGATCTCGGCCTGGATCCCGTCCGCCGCCAGCGCCTCGGCGGCCTGGACGGCTTCCAGCACCATGTGGGAGACGGCCACGATCGTCACGTCGCTCCCCTCGCGGACCAGGCCGGCCTGCCCGAGCGGGATGGAGTAGGGGTCCTCGGGGACGGGTCCCGATTTCTCGTAGAGCCAGCGGTGCTCGAGACAGATCACCGGGCTGTCCATCGACAGCGCCGTCATGAGCAGGCCCTTGGCGTCGGCCGGGGTCGCGGGCATGATCACGGCCAGTCCTGGCACATGAGCGAAGAGCGCCTGCAGGCTCTGCGAGTGCTGCGCCGCCTGGCCCCAGCCGCGCCCGATGACCGCGCGGATCGTGAAGGGCACCCGCAACGTGCCACCGCACATGTAGCGCCACTTGGCCGCGTTGTTGACGATCTGGTCCATGGTGAGCAGCAGGAAGTCGTTGCGCGCGTGGACCAGGAGCGGATGGAGCCCCCGCAGCCCCGCCCCGACGCACATCCCGGTGAGCGCGGCCTCCGAGAGCGGCGTGTCGAAGACGCGCGTGCTCCCGAACTGCTCGAAGGCGCCGCGCGTGGTGCCGAAGATCCCCTTGGCGTCGTCCACGCCCACGCCGAGGACGATGATGCGCTCGTCCTTCGCCATGGCCTGGCGCGTGGCCTCGTCGATCGCCTCCCGGTACGTGATCTGCCGCATGAACGGGCGCCCTCTCTACTCCACGTCGGCATACAGGGCTTCAGGGGCGGGAAACGGGCTCGCCTTGGCAAAGGCCACGGCATCCGCCACCTCGGCCTCCACGGTCGCCTCGAGCGCCTGACGGCGCGCCGCATCCAGCACACCGGAGCGCAGGAGCCGGCGGGCCAGCCGCGTCACCGGATCCTTCGCCATCCAGCGGCTGAGCTCTGCCTGGGTGCGGTACCCGAGGTCGATGTCGAAGTTGGGCCCCACGTGCTCGCGCCAGCGATAGGTCTTCGCCTCGATGAGCGTCGGCCCGCCGCCCTTCCGCGCCCGCGCAACAGCGGTGCGCGCGACGCGGTAGACGGCCACGGCGTCGGTGCCGTCCACGATGACGCCGGGCATCAGGTAGGCCGCGGCCCGCGGCGCGATATCGGGGGTCACCTGCCGGACCTTGAGCGGCGAGTTGGTCGCGTAGAGGTTGTTCTCGCACACGAAGAGCACGGGGAGCTTCCGGAGGGCGGCCACGCCCAGGCTCTCGTGGGTCACGCCCTGCTCCGCCGCGGCGTCCCCGAAGAAGGCCACGGAGACCTCATCGCTGCCGGTGAGGCTCGCCGCCAGCGCGCATCCCAGGGCGAGCGGGATGGAGCCCGCGACGATGGCGGAGGCGCCGAGCATGCCGACCTCCGGCGCCGTGAGATGCATGGAGCCGCCCTTCCCCCCGCAGCAGCCGGTGGCCCTGCCGTACAGCTCGGCGAACATGGCGCGGAGATCGCCACCCTTGGCGAGGTAATGCGCGTGGCAGCGGTGAGTGCTCACCGCCGTGTCGGTAGGGCGGAGCGCCCGGCAGACGCCGGCCGCCACGGCCTCCTGGCCGATGGAGAGATGGGTGGGACAGCGGATCTCCTGCTCGGGATAGAGCTGGACGATCATCTCCTCCGCCCGCCGGATCCGCCTCATGCTGACGTAGAGGTCAGTCAAGAGGGCGGGCGACAGCCCGCGCAGCGCCTCATCCGACCGGCCCCGCGGGGCGGCCCTCTGAGGCCGGGACACCGGACGCCTGCTCCTGCGGGCCGCCGGGCTCATCGGGGGTAAAACTCCATGAGCTGGGCCACCACGTACTCGAGGTCGTCGTCGGTCAAGTACTCGTGGACGGGCAACGACAGGATGCGCTCGGTCTGGGCCTCGCACACCGGGAAGGAGCCGCGCTTGTAACCGAGCGACTCCGCCGCCTTCTGCAGGTGGATCGGGATCGGGTAGTGGATCTTCGTCTCCACCCCGCGGGATTCCAGGAAGGGCATGAGCCGGTCGCGCGCCTCCACCTGAACCACGTAGGTGTGGAACACCTGGCGGACGCCCGCCCGCCGCGGCGGGACGATGACATGGGGCGCCAGCGGCGCCAGGGCCCGATCGTAGAGCTGCGCGTGGCGGATCCGCGTGTCGGCCACGTGCTCGACGCCGTCCAGCATGGCGTCCCCCACGATGGCCTGGAGCGTGTCGAGCCGGCTGTTGTAGCCGAAGACCTCCACCTCGTCCCGGTTGCGGAGGCCGTGGTGGCGCAGCAGACCCACCCGATCGGCGATGGCGGCCGAGTTGGTGGTGAGCATCCCGCCGTCCCCCGCCACGCCGAGATTCTTGAGCGGGAAGAGGCTGAAGGCGCCCGCCTCTCCGATGGACCCGACCCGGCGTGAACCGATGGAGGCGCCCACGGCCTGCGCCGCATCCTCGATGACGGCGAGCCGGTGCCGGGACGCCACGGGGCCCACGGCGTCCATGTCGGCGGGGTTGCCCGTGAGATGGACGGGGATGATCGCCCGGGTCCGCGGCGTGATGGCGTCCTCGAGCCCCGCCGGGTCCATCAGGTACTCGGCGTTGACGTCCACGAAGACGGGCGTCGCGCCTGCCATGACGATGGCGCCCGCCGTGGCGACGAAGCTGTTGGGGACCGTGACGACCTCGTCCCCCGCCCCCACGCCCAGGGCCCTCAGCGCCAGGAACAACGCATCGGTGCCGGAGTTGAGGCCCACCGCGTGGGCCGCGCCGCAGAGCCGGGCGAAGCGGCTCTCGAACTCCGCCACCTGGGGGCCCAGGACGAAACGGCAGCGGCTGAACTCCTCCGCCACCCGCCGCGCCACCTCGCCGTCAGCGAACTGGCGGGGCAGGTCCATGTACTTGACCCGGCGGGCCGACTCGGTCACCGCCGCGCGCTCGTGCCGTAGAAGTCCGTCACCACCTCGACCATGTAGTCCACCTGCTCCGGGCTCAGGTGCTGATGGACCGGCAGCGTGATGATGCGCTTCGCCTGGCGCTCGGCCTCGGGGAAGTCGCCCTCCCTGTAGCCGAGGCGCCGGCCGGCCGGCTGGAGATGCAGCGGCACGGGGTAGTGGATCTTCGCCTCGACCCCGCGCTCGACGAGATACGCCCGCAGCCGGTCGCGGTCGTCGGCCTCGAACATGTAGAGGTGGAAGACGTGGCGCTCGTTGGCGTGGCGGGTGGGAATGCGCACCCGCGGCGCCAGGGGCAGGAGCCCCGCGTCCAGCGCGAGGGCGTTCCTGATCCGGGCCGCGGTGATGGCCTCCACCTCCGTGATCAGGTGGTTGCCCACGATGGCGTGGAGCGTGTCGAGCCGGCTGTTGTAGCCGAAGATCTCCACCTCGTCCCGGTTCCTGAGCCCGTGATTGCGGAGGAGCCGGAGCGTGGCGTCCAGCTCCTCCGAGCTCGTGACGATGACGCCGCCGTCACCCCACACGTTGAGATTCTTGAGCGGGTGGAGGCTGAAGCCCGCCGCCACGCCGAAGCTCGACACGAGACGGCCGTCGACGGAGGCGCCGATGGCCTGGCAGGCGTCCTCCACCACGGGTAGCCGGTGAGCGGCCGCGATCGGCAGGATCGCGCCCATCCTGGCCGGCTGCCCGGCGTAGTGCACCGGCACGAGCGCCTTCGTCCGCGACGTGATCGCCCGCTCGATCCCGGCCGGATCGATGTTGAAGTCGTCGCCGGCGTCCACGAATACCGGCCGGGCGCCGGCAGCCACGATGGCGCCCGCCGTGGCGATGAAGGTGTTGGCCGCGGTGATGACCTCGTCGCCGGGACCGACGCCGAGCGCCTTGAGCGAGAGAAAGAGGGCATCCGTGCCCGTCCCCACGCCCACGGCGAAGCGCGCGCCGCAGATCCGGGCGAAGGCGGCCTCGAATCGCGCGACGGCCGGCCCCAGGGTGAACTGCGTGGTTTCGAGCAGCCCCTTGATGTCGCGCAGGATCGCTTCGGAGTCGGCGAACTGGTCCCTGAGGTAGGAGTAGGGGACCCGCATCCTACAGCTTCGCCGCGAGCATGGTCTTGATGTTGTAGTAGCGCGGGTCGTCCATCGAGTCGGGGATCCGTCCCGCGCGGAAGGCCTGCGTGAGATCGCGGACCGCGTCCTCCACCGTGTGGCGCGGGTCGAAGCCGAGGGCGCGCTTGATCTTCTCGGAGGAGATGTGGTACGAGCGGTGATCGTTCGTGGGCGTCGTCTCGATGCGCACCTGCTCCCGCCCCACCACCTCCCGCACCATCTCGGCCAGTGTCGCCACGGTGTGGTTCTCGTAGCCCGCGTTGAAGGTCTCCCCCGCGATGCGCGCGTCGTCCCACTCGAGCGCCTGCACGTAGAGGTCGGTGACGTCCTCGATGTGGATGTTGGGCCGCTTCTGCGCGCCCCCGAACACCGTGATCCGGCCCCGGTTCACGGCGAGGTTGGTCAGGATGTTCACCGTGAGATCGAGCCTGAGCCGGGGCGAGTCCCCGCACACCGTGGCGGGACGGAGGATCAGCGTGGTGAAGCCGGGCGCCTGGGCGCGCAGCAGTACTTCCTCGCAGAGGGCCTTGTACTTGGAGTAGTCCGTCAAGGGGGTGAGCGGGAGATCCTCGGTGACGTTCTCCTCCAGCCTGATCCCGTACACGCTCGAGGAGGAGGCGTAGATGAAGCGCCTGACGCCGCGGTCCTTGGAGATGTCCACCAGCGGCAAGAAGGCGTCGTAGTTGATCGACTTGCCCAGCGCGGGATTCAGCTCGAAGCTCGGGTCGTTGGAGATGCAGGCCAGGTGGATCACCGCGTCTACCCCCGTGAGCTCGCGCTCCAGGAGTGCCCGGTCGCGGATGTCCCCCTTCACCTGGCGGAGCTCGGGGTGGCCGGACACCGAGGCGAGCGCGGCCTCGCCGAAGATGTAGAGGTCCACCACCGTGACCCGGTAGCCATGGGCCAGGAGCTTGGGCACGAGCACCGCCCCCACGTAGCCCGCTCCGCCCGTCACCAGGACATGCCGGAACGCTGTCGCCATGCTCTTCCCTCGCGGCGTGATCTGGGGTGATCTCCCGGGCGGGGGCCGACCCGACCGCGGCCCGCTCCACGATTGTATGGGTGCTCCCCCCGTTTCGCAAGGAATTCGCCCTCACCCGGAGACTGCATCTCACGAAAAACAATGACGTATGGACAGGCGGCTTACCGCTGGGGGGCCCGCCGCCGCCCCCACCCGGTCACCCGCCGGGCCCGAGGTTGAGCAGGCCCTTGAGCGTCCTCATCAGTCGTGCGGCGGCGAGTCCCCGGCCGGTGCACCGGTACCGGTGGCCGTCCCGCTCGAGGTAGCCGGCGGCCACCAGGCGCTCCATCCTCCGCCCCAGCATCACGTCGAAGGAGTAGTACCGCTTGAGCTCCTCCAGGCTGAGACCGTCCTGGGGCCCTCGGGAGAGCTCGATCAGGCTCCGCACGCCGACCGAGTTGTCGGCCATGTTGAACAGCTGATAGTACCCGGCGAAGAGGAACCAGTAGACCAGGGCGCCGTTGATCCACACGACCGCGTCAGACGGAGCCGACAGAAGCGGCGGCAGCCAGGCCGCGTCGTCTGGCAGAAGGCGGACGAGCGCCACGTAGCCGGGGAAGCCGAGGAGCCAGAGCCAGAGCATCACAAAGAGCCTCCGCCGGATCCTCACGAAGTGATAGGTGACGACCTGGACCCCGAGGAAGGCCAAGAATGTCAGCGCCGCCGCGAGGAGCCCTCGCACGCCTACCCGCCCGGGCCCAGGCGAAAGAACGATTTCAGGAACGCGAAGGGCTGCGCCTCCCGGCGCCCCCGGGCCGTCATCCGATACCGGTCACCCTCCTTGATCACGGACCCGATGTCCACCATCTCGTCGAGTCGACGCGCCACAACCCGGTCGAGCGAGTAGATCGCGGCGACTTCCTCCGGGGTGAGCGCCTGCCCCGGCGCGCGCTCGATCTCGATGAGGATCCGCGCGGAGAAGCCGCGGTCCACGAGGAAATAGAACATGCTGTACCCCGCGAACAGCAGGCTGTGGACGAGGAGCCCATTGGCGAGATCGATCAGCCAGCCCGCCCCCGCCCAGCCCGCGGGAATCACCCAGACGTCCGGCGGCGTGACGGCGTACGCCACGATCAGGCCGAGGGCCAGGGACGCGTGGAGCCGCACCATGGAGCCGAAGCGACGATGGGGCGCGCGGAGGTGGAAGATCGCGAGGTGCAGGGGAAGGAAGGCGCCGAACGCGCCGCACGCGAGCAGGATCCCCTTGAGCACGGGGCTCCCCTCAGGAGCTCCCGACGGCACCCGGAGAGGCCGCCGCCCGCTCGTATCTCCTCGCGCCGGAGCGCGGCCAGCGCACGCTAGCCGCCAAGCCTTCTCTGGTCCACCCAGTACCGGACGATCCCGAGCGCCATGGCGAAGCTGGACACCGCGATCAGCGGGTAGTAGAGCACCACCCGCGCATCGTAACGAATCCATGCCGTGATCGGCTGTAGCGGCCCCAGGAGGCCGATGGGGATGCACAGGAGGATGCTGGAGAGGACGCCTCGCGGCATCAGGTGGTGATACCGGGAGAAGTGCCGCCTTCGCGCCGGCACCCGGTCCAGCCCAACGCGATAGAAGCACCGGGCGAACTCGCGCAGCGACTCCCGGTCGTGGTGGCGCACGACGATCTCGGACGCCAGCCGGAGCGTGAAGCCCCGCGCGATGGCGCGCTCGCAGAACTCGACATCCTCTCCGGTCCGGAGCCCCTCGTCGAAGGCGCCCACCGCGAGGAACACGGGACGCGGCAGGCTCATGTTGGTCGTGACGAGGTGCCGGGAGAAGTGCAACCGCCCCGGGCGCGCGGACCGCGAGGCGATCCGCTCCTTCGAGTACGGGATGTTGGTGAGCCAGTGGCAGTAGGAGTCGGCCCGCGCCACGACTCCTTTCCCCACGCCGAGGATCCCGCCACCAAGGATCGTCCCGCAGAGCGTGTCGTGGGCCCGGACGTGCCGGGAGAGCCATTCGGGGTCTTCCACGACGCAGTCGGCGTCGAGGAAGACCAGCAGGTGTCCGCTGCTCGCCTCGATGCCCCGGTTCCGCGAGAAGGCCGGGCCGCGGTTCCCGGAGTTCTGGACGATCTTGACGGCCTGGAATTCCTTGAGGGCCCCCAGCGTCCCATCGGTGGAGGCATCGTCCACCGCCACCACCTCGAAGTCCGGGTAGGTCTGGCGCTCCACCCCCTCCAGGCATCGGCGGATGTGCCGCTCGGCGTTGAAGCACGGAATGATCACTGAAACGGAAGGGGAGAGCACCGGTCTAGAAACCGAGCAGCTTGGAATAGGTCCGCGGGTCGAAGAGGATGTTCTCCTGCTGGTTGCAGTCGTGGGTGCAATGGCAGGCCTTGCGCCGGATTCCGTCGACAGCGTCCTTCCATTCGGCGCTCGTCAGGACCTCCTTGAGGGGCGACTTCCGGATGCTGCCCACCGGGGGGAGGATCTCGCACGGGGCCACCTCTCCGTTGGCGTAGACGACCACGTGGATCTGGCCGCCGAGGCAGGGAACGACCTGGGTCTCTCGTTCCAGTGTCTGGAGCTGCGTCTCCCACTTCACGGCCTGGTAGTTCCGCAGCACCGACCTGAAGAATCCCTTCCGGCCGAAGTCGTAGCCGTCGAGGATGTGCTGCATCGCCTCGCCGAGCCTGCGGAGCGAGTCCATGGATGGCAGGCGGTACAGGGGGTTGATGGGATTGCCTCGCAACAGCAGCAGGGACTGGTAATCGACCCCCAGGTCCCGGACGTACCGCATGAAGTCCAGGATCTCGCCGGAGTTACGCTCGCAGACCACGGTGTTGACCTTCACGCGCAGCCCGGGGATCTCCCGCAGCCGGCGGATGGTCTCGTGTGCCCGCTGGAAGCTTCCCTTCTGGCGCATCTCGTCGTGGGTGGCCTCGAAGCCGTCGAGGGACACCGTGATGATGAGCCGTCCTTGGTTCTTCTCGTGGATGGCTCCTGCCACCTTCGTGATCCGGTCCGGGAACCAGCCGTTGGTCGGGATCGAGATCTCCCGCGCCCGAAACAGGTCCACGACCTCCGCGAGGTCCTTGCGCAGACACGGCTCCCCACCCCCGATGTCCAGCCAGATGAGGTCGTTGATCTCCCCGGCGACTCCGGCGATCTCTTCGAGGGAGAGGTCGTTGGGCTTCTCCTCGAAGTCCACGAAGCAGTGCTGACAGCGCATGTTGCAGATGTTCGTGACGTGGAGGATGAGATGCCGGAACGAGGGCGAGATCCGGTACCGGACGACGTCGCCCAGCACCTTCAGGACAGTCCTTGCGCCTACCTGTTGAATGGCCATCGAAGCACTCCCGCCCCTCGGCTCGGCCCGCGGAGCCAGCGTGACCGGTCACCCGCAGTCGCGTGAAGAATCCCCGGGATCATACCGTATGTCCCCCGGCGGTCACGACCTCAATTTCCGCGGCGCCAGGGCATGAGGAGCGCGCTCAGTCACATCGCGGCCGCGGAGAAGCACGCCCATCGGGTCGCCGGCAAGACGTCGAGCCTGAAATCGTCCGCGGGTTGGTCGGCGCCGTACATGGGGAGCGAGAAGGCGGTCGGCTCGCCCCGTGACCGGCTTCGGAGCCGGCGCGGGCAGTCGGGCAGCGCCGAGACTCCGATCGAGCGGCAGCGACTCCCTACACCCCGACCCGCTCTTCGGCCTTCGACGTCCCGTCCCGGACGACGGGCAGCGCGATGTTGACGCGCCCCGTGGCCTTCCGCTCCTCCTGGGCCGCCTTCAGCACGACCGTCTTCTGCTTGGCCGAGTCCTTGTCCCACTGGGACGCGCTGAAGGCCGAGGCGTCGTAGCCCTCGATCCTCGGCCGCGCCCGCATGGCCGGGTTGAGCCAGTTCATGATGGGCTCGGTGATCCGGAGCGGCAGGAACGCCACGGCCATGTTCACCGCCACGTTCACGCCGATGCGGGCCACGTGGTAGAGCTCGCGCGGCGTGAGGAACCAGCGCTCCGGCAGCTGATACCAGCCCGGCCCCTTCTTGCCCAGGAGGATCGCCGTGACGGCCCGCGGGGTCACGTAGGTCTTCATGTTGTACTTGATGATGTCTCGCTTGAGCTCGAACTCGCTCGTCGTCTCCGGCACGTAGGGCAGCGGGGTCCTGTCGAAGATGCTCCGCGTGACGGACAGGGTGCTGTTGAAGTTGCTCCAGCCCGGCTCGATGTGGATCCGGTCGCTCTTCTGCAGGTCGGTGAAGATGGGCGTGCCGGGGTACGGGATCAGGTTGTTGTACTTCGAGGCCTGGACCTTCGCGCCCTGGACGACGCGGAAGCTGGTCGCCCGCTCCTCCGCGGTCTCGGTGGGCAGGCCGAAGATCATGAAGAGCGAGACGTCGAAGCCGTGCCTCTTGCCGAGATCCACGGCCTCCAGGTGCTGCTCCACGGTCTCCCCCTTGCCGATGAGCTGCGCCAGCCGGTTCACGCCGGTCTCCATGCCGAAGCCCGCGTGCGTGAAACCCGCCGCCGCGAGGATCGGGACCATGTCGGGCGGGAAGTTGTCCGCCCTGGTCTGGACGGAGAACGTGCACTTCTTGTGGAGCCCCGCGTCGATGATCGCGCTGCACACCTCGCTCACGCGCTTGGCCTTGAAGCAGAAGTTGTCATCGTAGAAGACGATCTGCTTTTGCCCGTACCGGTTGACGAGCACGTCGAGCTCCTGGACGATGCGGCCGGCAGACTTGTAGCGGTAGGTCGTCCCGGTCAGCATGCGCTGGCTGCAGTAGGTGCACTTGTAGGGGCACCCGCGGGATGAAGTGATGAAGGCCATGTCGTACTTGGGATTGTCGAACAGCTCGTACGGGAACATGGGGATGTCGTCCAGATCCGGGATGAGCGGCGCCTCGGGGTTGTGGACGATCCGGCCGTCGCGCGTGAAGCTCACCCCCTTGAGCCTGGTCGGGTCGGCGCCGCCGCGGAGGGACCGGTGGAGCTGGAGCATCACTTCCTCGCCCTCGCCCCGGACGACGTAATCGATGTGGCCCGTCTGGAGCGCCTCGTCAGGGCGGGCGGTCGGGTGGAGCCCGCCGGCGACGATGATGGAGTCGGGAAACTCCGCCTTGATCATGGCGGCGAGCTGGTAGGCGCGCACCACGTGCGCGGTCAGGCAGGACAGCCCGAAGATGTAGGGCCGGTCGAGCCCGGCCACCAGCTCCCGCAGCGCCGACGGTGTCAGCTCGATCAGCTCCTCGTCCACCACGCGACACGTGATGCCGTGCTTCGTCAGGTAGGCCGACAGGCAGCCGATGGCCACGGGAATGCCCACGGGGACATACCGCGACAGGAACCCGCCAAACTTCTCCTGGGCCGGATTGATGAACAGCATCGCGCCTCACTCGCGGGTAACGCTAGATCGCTCGCCGCGGGATGTCAACCTTTTCCTAGGTCGTTTGACTCATCCGGCGACTTCGTCAGGAAAACCGGCCAGATGGCGGGCGCGGGGCGCAGTGACCGCCCCATTTCCGCGGCCGCCCCGTCAGCTACGGCCGGCCATGATGGCGTCGACGACCGCGTGGCAGAGCGCGAGGTGGGTGATCTCGACGTGGCCGTAGGAGTCGGTGGGAACCCAGAAGTTCAGCTCGCCCAGCCGGCGCAGCGGGTTGTCGGGCCGGAATCCTGACAGTGTGATGATCCGGCAGCCTGTCCGCCGCGCGGCCTCCACGCCGCGCACGATGTTCTCCGACTTCCCCGAGCTCGAGATGGCGATCAGCACGTCGCCGGCGTCCGCGAACATCTCGATGGGCTTCTCGAACACGTGCGCGTAGCCGAAGTCGTTGCTGACGCAGGTGAGCAGCGACGGGTCGTTGAAGGCCACGGCCCGCATGCCGCCGTTCTTCCAGTAATCCACGGCCTGGTGGCTCGCGATGGCCGCGCTGCCGCCATTGCCGATGAAGATGACCTTGCGCCCCGCCGCGGTCTGGGTCCTGACGATGTCGATGGCCCGGGCCAGCCCGTCGTCGAGGGCGAGCGCCGCTCCCACCCCGTCGGTCGCCTCGACCCGGGCCAGCAGCGCCCCCAGCTCGACGAGATACGTCGGGGTCACTTGAGCAGCGCGCTGATGAACTTGAAGAGCGGCACGGGCTCCACCGGCGTCCGGTTGCCGATGATGCGCACGGCCAGCGCCCCCACGGCGTTGCCGATGAAGCCGATGACATCGGCCGGGTAACCGGCGGCGGCGCACGGGGCCGTGACCGACAGGTAGGCGTCGCCGGCCCCGATCCGGTCCACGATCTCGCGCGAGAGGACGGGCACGTGATGAAAGCCCTCGTGCTCGGCGTAGGCGATGCACCCCTTGTGCCCCTGCGTGATCGAGATGCGGCGGCAGGTCAGGTCCTTGGCCAGGACCCGCATGATCTGCTCGAGGTCCGTGCGGCGGTCCTGGGCCGCCAGGCGCACCTCGGGCTCGTCGATGCAGACGTAGTCCGCGCGCGGGTACTTGCTGACGAGGTTGTACCCGGCATTGGCGCTGTTGGTCTGCGCGTTGACGGCGAGATACCGGGCCTCGGAGCCCAGCAGCCTGATCAGGTCGCGGCCGAGAAAGCCGTGGCCGTAGTCCGCGACCAGCACGAGGTCGTAGCCGGACGCCACCCGGGCCACGTGCCGCTCCACCTCCCGGCCCACCGGCTCGGGCAGATCCGTATCGTCAAGGAACGAGACCTCGAACATCTTGCTGAGGAAGGCCTGCTCCACGTAGCGGCGCTTGACCACCGTGCCGGTGTCGTCGCGGTAGAAGAAGGTCGGCGAGACGTTGCCCTTGAGGTGGGAGCGGATGAACCCCTCGCGGGAGTCCCGAGTCCCCAGGCAGGTGACGAGGTCCACCCGGTCGCAGAACCCGGCCACGTGGTTCGCGCAGGCGAGGATGCCGCCCGCGAACTGCTCCTCGCGCAGGTAGCGGGTGGTGACGAGCAGCTCCTTGGGCGACTTCCCCAGCGACTGCACATAGTGGTACTCGTCGATGATCGCATCCCCGATGACGAGGACCCGCAGCCCCTTCAGGTCCCGGAGCAGCCCGATCACCTCGTCGGCCGAGTGGCGCTGCCGGAACTCCCGGAGGAACGACTGGGCCTCCTCGGGGTACACGTCGAAGTGCACGTTGAGGAGCCCCGAGCTGCTGAAGGTGATCTCGGCGGTGAAGTGGATGCGACCGCCATGCTCCTCCACTGCCTGGCGCTCGTCGACGATCTTGCCCGTGAGGTCGTCGCCGGCGTCGGCGTAGTCGCTCCCCTTGACGTAGACGGCCGGCTTGAGCCGGCGGATCGCCTCCACGGCCGTGGGCCACTCGTCGATGGCCACGTAGTCCACGCTCTGCAGCGCCGCGATGGACTCGGCCCGGAGGCGCTGGTTGAACACCGGACGGCCCGGCCCCTTGTTGACGAAGCGGTCCGGCGTCACCGTGACCACGAGGACGTCGCCCTCGGCCCGGGCGGCCTCGAAGTGACGGATATGCCCCGGGTGCAGCAGGTCGAAGACCCCGTGACACTGGACGACGCGCTTGCCCTGAGCGCGAAGGGCATCGAGGTCCACCGCCAAGTCGTCGACGCTCTTGATCTTGCCTTCGAGCGGAGGCAGGGTCATCGCTGTCGCCTCATCCCTTGCCGAGGTAGCGGAACCAGTCGCGGGTCGCGACCTCGATGCTCTCGGGCGTCCACACCGGGGCCGCGCGCCAGTCGTCGATGTGGTCCAGCAGGATCCGGACGCCCTCCTCGATGGAGACCTTGGGCCGCCAGCCGAGCCGCGCTCCGATCTTCCGGACGTCCGCGTGGGTGCGGTCGGGCTCGCCGGGCCGCCTGGGCACGCGCACGACGTCCCCGCGGAGGAGCTCCACCACTCGGTTCACGCTCACGGGGTTCCCCGTGCCCACATTGAAGATCTCGCCCGCCACGTCCGACTCGGCCGCCGTCACGAAGGCATCCGCCACGTCGCTCACGAAGGTGAAGTCGCGGGACTGCGTGCCGTCTCCCACCACCGTGAAGGGGCGGCCCTGGAGCTTCTGCGCGAGAAACACGCCGAACACGGCGCCGTAGGTCCCGGACGTCCGTGATCGGCGACCGTAGACATTGAACAGCCGGAGGCTCACCACCGGCAGCCCGTACACCCGGCCCCAGTGCAGCACGCATTGCTCCCCCAGGAGCTTGGTAAGCGCATAGGGATACTGGGGGCGCATGGGCGCCTCCTCAGGGGTCGGGTACTGGTCGGGGATGCCGTAGCAGGACGAGGAGGCCGCGTAGAGGAAGCGCGTCACGCCGGACCGGCGCGCAGCTTCCAGCACCGCGGCGGTGCCATTCACGTTGGCGCGGTGGTAGTCGAGCGGCCGCTCGATGGACGGCACGATGTCGGCCAGCGCCGCCAGGTGGAAGACCCAGTCGGCCCCGTCGAAGAGGGGAGGCAGCCGGTCCGCCTCGGCGACGTCCGCCCGCTCGAGTCTCACGCGCGCGTGCCCGGCCAGGTGCGCCAGGGTGTCGGGGCGTCCGGTGGAGAAGTTGTCGAGGGCCAGAACCGAGTGCCCGTCGGCCGCGAGCCGGTCCACCAGGTGGCTGCCGATGAACCCTGCGCCGCCGGTGACGATGGCCCTCACGCGAGCACTCCGTGGGACACCCGGCTCATGCGAAAATCTTACTCCATCCGCCAAGCCCTGCGGTCATGAAACCCGGCGTGGGGTCGCCCCTCCCGCGTCGCCGGCCGCGGGCCGCCCGCTCGTCCGCCCCGTGGCCGGGCGGCTCACCCGGCGGTAGACCTCGTAGGCGTAATACGGGTACTCGGCGACGCGGTCGATCCGCTCGAAGCGCTCCGCGAGCAGGGCCCGGATGCGCGCCACCTTGGGGCGGTTGACCTCGGGGTGGCCGTGGAACCCCTCGGCGAACACGTTCAGAGCCTCCGGAGAGATGACGGCATAGTCCGCCTCGATACCGAGCCACCGTTCCACCTGGGGCATGCCGTAGTACCCGCTCCGCAGGGTGGCCCAGTTGTCCTCGTCCCTCACCGCCAGCGTATCGTAGTTGGTGATCTGCTGGATCCACGTGGGCGGCAGCCCGGAGAAGTAGTAGACGTCCACCGCGCCGAACAGGAAGACCCGCGCCTCGCGGGGCACCACCCGCGCCAGGTGCGCGCCCGCCGCGCTCACCGCGCGAACGGGATCGGCCGCGCGGATCTCCCCCGTGGGGATCAGCGGGTTGCGGTTGTAGTAGATCGGCAGCAGCAGGACCGCGGCGAGGAAGGCCCCCGAGAGCGCCCGGGCCCGTGGCGAGACCGCCGGGTCGGCGGCGAGGCGGCTCCAGAGCCACGCGAGCACCACGGCCAGGAGCGGCATCAGCGAGGCGAAGTACATGCCGATCCACTTGAAGTTGATCCGGAACATGACGAAGAGCCAGCCGAGCATGTAGACGAAGATCGCGGCCACCAGGTTCACACGCGCGTCCGCCAGGAACGGCCCGCCGCCGCGGGTCCGCCGGATGCGCCGCGCGACGGCCAGGGCGGTCACCGCCACGAGGAGCGCGAGGAACTCGTAGCGCCGGCCCAGGCGGATCAGCATGTCGAGCTGGTACGCCAGGTCGCGGTAGGGTCTCGCGTCCAGGAGGACGAACGGGACGTAGCCGAGCGGCCGGACCAGCCCGCCCACCAGCGGCACCGAGGCCAGGATCTTGAGGTGGCGGGGATCCCAGAGGAAGAAGACAAGTGGTGGCCCGATGACGACGGATCCGGCCAGGAGCCGCTCCCCGGGAGTCCGCGCCCGCCACACCGAGGAGAACAGCACCAGCGGCAGCAAGGGCCACACGTGACTGCGCATGAAGAAGAGGGAGCCGAGGATGGCGGCGCCCGCCACGTTCCGGGTCGCGCTGTCGCCCGACAGCCATACCGAGAGCCCCGCGATCATCACGAGCGGGAGCAGGGCGTGGTAGTCGCCCATCGAGTAGTAGGCGACGATGGCGCCTTGCGCCGTCAGGATGGCGGAGGCCAGCAGTCCGCAGAGCGTTCCGCCCAGCCGGCGGGCGAGGAGCCCCGTGAGGAGCACCAGCGCCAGGCCGAAGCCCACGCCCAGAGCCCGGGCCGCCAGGAGGCTTCGCCCGGAGAGCACCTGGGTGGCCCCGAAGACATAGTAGGGGAGGGGCACGCGGTGCCCGACCATGCCGTCGTCGAAGAGCCCGATGCGGCCGCTGACGGCGAGAGAGCTGACGAAGAGGAAGTTCGACTCGTCGTGGGAGGGGACGAGGAGCCGGGCCAGGACGAGCCCCTGGACGAGGAAGACGAGGAGAATGAGCGTCAACCCGAGCCAGAAGACCCGGCTCGACGGTGCCGACGGTGAGCGGCGAACCACGCGCACAGGCTAAGGAAGGGCGCGCGCAGAGTCAAGCGGAGTCAGGAGGAGCGGCCTCGGGTGGGATAGAATCTCCCGCAGTGTCAGCTCAAGACCTGGGGCGCAAGTCGCTGCTCCTGCTCGGCAGCACCTGGGGCGGAACCGTCCTGGGCATGCTCGTCTCGCTGCTGATCGCGCGGCTCCTGGGGCCCACCGCGCTGGGCGGGATCGGCTGGAGCCTGGGCGCGGCCGGACTCTGCATGGCGGCGCTGCTGCCCGGCTTCGCCCAGGCCCACCTCAAGCGCCTGGCTGAGGGGCAGGACGCCGGGCGCTGCCTCGGGACCATGCTGGTCATCCAGGCCGGCCTCTCGGCCGTGCTCCTGGCCGCGGTGGCCACGGGCTGGGCCCTCGGGGGTGCGGCGGGCGCCCCCGAGCTCGGCCTCGTCTTCGTCTTCGTGCTCGCCTCCCAGGTCAGCGGGAACTTCGCCGACATCTTCCTCAAGGTCTTCATCGCGCGCGAATGGGTCGTGGGCTACGCGGCCCTGACGCTGGGGGCGCGAGTCACGCGCCTGCTGGCGACGCTCGCGGTGCTCGTCTGGGCGCCGAGCGTCACCGCGGTGGCGGCCACCTTCCCGCTGGAAGGGGTCCTGTCCTGCGCGGCCGCAGCCACGCTGCTCGCGCGTCAGCACGGCGTGCGCCCGACGCGCCCCACGCGCCACAGCCTCCGCGGCTACTGGACCTACGCGCGCCCGTTCATGGTCACGACGCCGCTGGCCCTCGTCCAGGACTCGGTGGACCGCGTCCTGGTCGGCCACTGGGCGGGGCTCGCCGCGGCCGGCCACTACCACGTGGCGCGCGCGCTGTGGGAGGCGCTCTCCTCGGTCATCGCCGCGCTGGCCACCTTCATCTTCACCCGGCTCTCGGCGCTCTTCGCCACGCGCTCCGCGGCCGGCGACGCCGAGGCGCGGCGGTTCTTCTGGGGGGCGCTCGACAAGCTCCTCTTCCTGGTCATCCCGCTGGCCTTCGTCTTGTGGGCAGGGGCCGAGGCCGTCGTCACGCTGCTCTACGGCGCCCAGTTCCACCCCGCGGTGGCGGCGCTCCGGATCCTGGTCCTGGCCGCCGTGGCCGCGGCCGTCGTCAATCCCTACACTCACGTGGTCTATGCCCTTGACGAAGGGGCGCGCTTCGTCCCCGTGAACCTGCTCCGGGTCGTCGTCTACCTGGCCGCCCTCAGCGTGCTCATCCCCGAGTCGCCCGTCGCAGCCTGGGCGGTCGGGCATGCGGCCGGGCTCTGGACGGGACCCGCGGGGGCGGCGGCGGCACGGCTCTTCCTGATCCTCTTCCCGGCCTGGGTCTACTTCCGCTGGACGCGCGTTCTGGCGGGCATTGCCCTCTCCCCTCGCGCCTGGATCTACCTGGCAGGCTTCCTGCTCCTCCTGGCCGTCCACCACGGGCTCGAGTGGGCGCTCTCGAGCCTCGGCGCCCTTCCCGCGAGCCCCCTGCTCTCCTGGCCCCTGCCGGCAGCCGCGGCACTGGGGGTGTACCTCCTCCTGCTGCTGTCCGCCCACGGGGGGACCCGGGACAACCTGACATACGCCCTGTCTCTCCTATCTCCCCGGCGATTCAGGGAGTTCATCGTGACGGGGCTCAGGCGAACCTGATATAGTGACGAGGTCAAGGGGAGGCGCCGCATGGGCTATCTGAGGACCAATTACCGCAAGGACGAGACCCCCAGGCCAAAGCCGGCCGCCACCAAACCCAACCCCGGCCCAGCCTTCGGCACCCGCGACCCCGACTTCGAGAACCTGGCCCTCAAGAACATCGCCGGAAGCATCACCGTCTACCGGGTCACCGACGATTTCATCGTGGGCCTCACGAACGGCACCGACAGGCCGAGCGGCGGCTGAGGCGCCCTCGCCGGCGCCGGGGATGAAGGACTTCGTCGTCAGGGGGCTCTCCGGCTCGGACTTCCGCAAGCTCCAGAAGCGGAAGGAAGACGACGGCTTCGGCGGTTGCTCGTGGAAGGAGTGGATCGAGCACCTCGTGGTCGACGTGGCGCTCGAGGAGTCGCTCTCCGACCGCTTCCACCGCGCCACCCGGGAGAAGCTGTCCGACCTCTGGCTCGCCAATTTCGCCCGGAACCTGGCGCCCATCATGGGGCCCGACGCCCGGGCGCTCGGCGACCTCATGCTGGACCTCCGGGTGCCCGCCACCCCGCCCGCGGGGCCGGCGCTGGTGATCGGCGGCGGCCCGAGTCTCAGGGAGCATCGCCACCTGGAGATGCTCGCCGAGTCGTGTCCCCCGGGCCTCATGCTCATCGCCACCGACCGCATCCTGATCCCGCTGCTCAGGCTCGGCGTGATCCCCGACCTCGTCGTCTCCATCGACGGGGACCACGAGGTGATCGCCCGCTTCGTGGACGACCCCATGGTGGACCAGCACGGCGCCAAGCTCCGCGTCGCCATGGCGAGCATGGGCGCCCCGCCGGTGGCCGAGCGATTCGCGCGGGCCGGGGCCACGCTCTACTGGTTCCACCCGCTCTTCGACGATCCCCGGCGCCAGGGGTCGCTGACCGCGCTCCAGCGCGGCATGACCCGCAACGCGCGCTGGCCGCAGGGGCTTCCCGCCGTCTCATGCGGGGGTCATGCGGGGGCCACGGGCTGGGTGCTGGCGCATGCGCTCCTCAGGCGGAGCCCCATCGGGCTCATCGGCCTGGACCTCGGCTACCCTGTGGGGTATCCCCTCGAGCGGACGCAGTGCTACCCCGTGATCTGCGAGCTGACCTCCGGCGATCCGGAGGCCGCGCGCGCCTACTTCACCGAGATCTACAATCCCGACCTGGGCCAGCCGGCCCTGCTCGACGTCATGTTCGCCGAGTTCCGGCGCCACTTCCTCGAGATGCTCGAGCGGGTGCCGCCCTGGGTGCGCACCTGCAACTGCACCGAGGGCGGATCGCTCTTCGGTCCGGGCATCACGACGCTGACGCTCGCGCGCTTCCTCGAGCAGGTGGCGAGCAAGGAGACGTCTGCATGAAGATCCTGTTCATCCACCCGCCGGTCAGGCTCGGCGATGTCCCCAAGCACATCCCCTACGGCATCGGCATCCTGGCGGCGGTGGCGGAGAGCCTCGGGCACCAGGTCGCCTTCCTCGACCTGAACGCGCTGCGAATCACCGGGAGCGCGGTCACGGAGGCGCTCGCCGAGGACCGCTTCGACGTGGTGGGGATCGGTGGGCTCTCCAGCCAGTACAAGTTCATCAAGCCGCTGCTGAGGCTCATCAAGGCCCAGCAGCCGCAGGCTCTCGTGCTGGCGGGGGGCGGGTTCCTCACGAGCATGCCCGAGGAGATGATGGCGCTGTGCCCCGAGATCGACGTGGCGGTGGTGGGCGAGGGCGAGGCGACCCTGCCCGAGGTGCTCGACCACCTCGAGGACCACGACTGGTCCCGCGTCGAGGGCGTGATCTACCGGCGGCCCGACGGCAAGGCCGTCCGGACCCGGCCCCGGAAGCTCATCGCCAGCATGGACGACATCCCCTACCCGGCCTACGATCTCATTCCGCTGGAGATCTACTTCGAGAACAGCGCGCTCATGTTCAGCCCGGAGTCGGCTGCCGCCACCCGGCGCATCGACATCCTGATGGAGCGGGGCTGCCCGCGCATGTGCACCTTCTGCGAGCATGGCGGGATGTCGAAGTACGACCTGGAGCGGGTCTACGAGGGGAGCGACTTCAAGGAGGAGCCCATCTACCGCTTCAACTCCCCCGAGTACACGGTGGAGATGGTGCGCTCCCTGCGCTTCAAGTACGGCGTGGACTTCGTCTCGATCCTGGACGAGAACATGACCTCCTACCGCCGGCGCGTCTTCGAGCTCTGCGACGCCTGGGAGCGGGCGGGGCTCGCGGGCATCGTCCGCTTCGGCTGCCTGGGAGACGTGGGCGGCGTCACGCGGGACATGCTCAAGCGCCTCCGCGAGGTGGGCTGCTCCTACATCTCCTACGGCGGCGAGTCGGCCTCCAACATGATCCTCAAGGCCGTGAAGAAGAACACCACGGTCGAGCAGATGCAGCAGGCGCTGGAGTGGACGGTGCAGTCGGGCATCCGCGGGGTCATGACCTTCATGATGGGCTACCCGGACGAGACGCCGCAGACCATGTACGAGACCATGGACTTCTGGCGGCGCAACGGAATGATCGTCAAGCCGTTCCTCATCACCCCGTACCCCGGCACCGAGCTCTACGTGCAGTACAAGCGGAAGCTCCTCGACCAGTGGGGCGGCAGCCTCGATCGCTTCCTCCTGTCCCTGGACGACGCCACCGACATCTCCGTGAACATCTCGAAGCACTTCAACGACGTGGAGCTTCTGGGGCTCCAGCAGCTCATGTACTCGCAGGACTTCGACCGGCTGCGCCGCTTCGCCGCCGACAAGGGCATGCCGATCGTCGAGATCCAGGCGGCGCCTGCACCGGTGGAGATCGTGGGGGCGGGGCGCTGAGCCCCGGGAACGAGCCCCGAGAGCCCCGCGCGGGGCGCATGCGCGTCCTGATCCTGGGCGCCGGCGCCCACGGTCAGGCCCTGGCTGACATGATCGACGAGACGTCGGGGATGCAGGTGGTCGGCTTCTCCGACGCGGATCCCGCGCTCATCGGCAAGCACGTGCTCGGCTTCACCGTCCTGGGCGACGACGCCACGGCGCTCGACGGCTTCGAGCGCGGCCGCTTCGACGCGGGGCTGGTGGGCGTGGGCAACACGGCCCTGGTCGCGCGGCGACGGCTCTGGGCACTCCTGGAGACCCGCGGGGTTCCGGCGCCCGTGCTGGTCCACCCACGCGCCAGCATGGCCGCCTCGGCCGGCCTCGGCGCCGGCACCGTGATCTTCGCGGGCTCGGTGATCGGGGCGCGCGTCCGCGTCGGTCGCAACGTCGTCCTCTACAGCGGCGTGATTGCCGAGCACGACTCGGTGATCGAGGACCACGCCTACTGCTCCCCCGGGGTGATCCTCTCGGGGAGCGTCAGGATCCGCGAGGGCGCCTTCCTCGGCGCGGGCGCCGTGGTCCTGCCGGGCGTGGAAGTAGGCGCGGGCGCGGTGGTGGCAGCGGGCGCCGTGGTCACCCAGGCGGTTCCGCCGGGGCGCACCGTGGCCGGTGTCCCCGCGCGGCCGCTATCATGACCGGCATGGCAGCGCGCGTCTTCCTCATCGCCGAGGCCGGCGTCAACCACAACGGCGATCCGGCGCTGGCCCGCGCCATGGTGGACGTGGCCGCCGAGGCCGGGGCCGACGCGGTGAAGTTCCAGACCTTCACGGCGGATCGTCTCGTGACGCGCCGGGCCCCCAAGGCCGAGTATCAGCAGCGCGCGACGGGCGGCGAGGCGAGCCAGCACGCCATGCTCAAGGCCCTCGAGCTCTCACCGGCCGCCCACGAGGGGCTCTTCACCCACTGCCGGGCGCGCGGCATCGAGTTCATGTCCACCCCGTTCGATCCGGAGAGCGCGATCGCCCTCAAGCGGCTCGGCGTCAGGCGCCTTAAGATCTCGTCGGGGGACGTGACCAATGTGCCGATGCTCGAGGTGGTGGGCGGGCTCGGGCTTCCCGTCCTTCTCTCCACCGGCATGGCGGACATGGACGAGGTGCAAGCGGCCGTGGGCGCCCTCCGGCGCGCCGGGCTCACCGATCTGACCGTGCTCCAGTGCGTGAGCATGTACCCCGCGGATCCGTGCCTCACCAACCTGCGCGTCATGGACACCTACGCGCGGGTCTTCGGGACGCCCGTGGGGCTCTCTGACCACTCTCTGGGCCTGACGATCGCCATCGCGGCGGCCGCCCGCGGCGCCTCCTGCGTCGAGAAGCACTTCACGCTGGACCGGAGCCTCCCCGGCCCCGATCATCAGGCCTCGCTCTTGCCCGCCGAGCTCTCCGCGCTCGTGCGCGCGGTGCGCGAGGTGGAGGCCGCCCTCGGCGACGGGATCAAGCGCCCGGCACCCGGCGAGCTGCCGTTGCGCGAGGTGGCGCGCAAGAGCCTGGTGGCGGCGCGCGACGTGCCGGCGGGGACGGTGCTCGGCCCCGAGCATCTCGTCATCCTGAGGCCGGGCACGGGACTGCCTCCCGGGCGGCTCACGTCCGTCCTCGGTCGCAGGACCGCGCGGGCCATCGCCGCCGACACCCCCATCACCGAGGAGATGCTCGTCCCGTGATCACGACCCTCGTCGTCGGCGGCGGCTCCATCGGGAAGCGTCACCTCAAGAACCTCCTGGCCTCGGGCCGGTCGGCGGGCGTCGTCGAGACGCGCGAGGACCGCCGCGCGGAGATCGCCTCCAGGCTCCCCGCGGTCAGGATCTTCGCCAGCCTGGACGAGGCGCTCGGCGCCGAGCGCTTCGAGACCGGCTTCATCTGCGTGCCCACGGCCTCCCACATGCCGCCGGCGCTCCTGCTGGCGAAGGCAGGCGCGCACATCTTCATGGAGAAGCCCGTCTCGCACAGCCTCGACGGGATCCCGGAGCTGCTGGAGGCCCTTCAGAGCCGGAGCCTGGTGGGGATGACCGGCTTCTGCATGCGCTTCTTCCAGCCGCTCCAGAAGGCCAAGGCGCTGCTCGAGGCCGGCGCCGTGGGACGGATCGTGACGGCGCGGAGCTTCACGGGGGTCTATCTGCCGGACTGGCACCCCTACGAGGACTACCGCTCCTTCTACATGGCCAAGAAGGAGCAGGGCGGCGGCGTGCTCCTCGACGAGTGCCACGCTTTCGACTGGATGCAGTGGCTGTGCGGGCCCATCGAGGGGCTCGTCTCCGTGGTGGCAACGCTCAGCGATCTCGAGGTCACCACGGACGACGTCTGCGAGACCATCGTGCGCTTTCAGGGCGGCGCCCTGGGCTCGATCCACCTGGACATGGTGGACCGCTCGGCGCGGAGCGAGGTGGAGATCATCGGGACCCGGAGCACGCTCCTCGTGGATCTCGAGGGGCACACGGTGCGCCTCTACGACCACGCCGCCCGGACGTGGGAGACATGGTCCTTCGAGCCCGCCTACGACCGGATGTACGTGGACGAGCTCGAGCACTTCTTCGGCTGCGTGGCCCGGCGCGAGCCGCCGCAGGTGGATCTCGCCGCGGGCTACCGCGTCCAGCGCATCCTCGACGCCTGCGCCCGCTCCAGCGCCTCGGGCCGCTGGGTCACGGTGGACTGAGCGGCCATGACCCACTCCGCGCAGGTCTCGATCCGGTGGTGGGGGTCTGGGGGTGGCTTGGCGAGGCGCAGCCGCAGGCGAGCCAAGCGGACATGGAAACCCCCGATCGGAGCGGATGCGATGATCATGCGGTCGCTCCCGCCCAGGCTCAATTGACATGCCCGCGGCGCGCGTCATCGCCCGCCTCGACGTCAAGGCCCCGAACCTCGTCAAGGGGATCCGGCTGGAGGGACTGCGCGTGATGGGCGATCCCAGGACCTTCGCCCGGCGCTACTACGACCAGGGCGCCGACGAGATCCTCTACGTGGACATCGTCGCGAGCCTCTACGGCCGCAACAGCCTCCTCGACCTGGTGCGGCGGACGGCGGAGGACGTCTTCGTCCCCATGACGGTGGCGGGCGGCATCAGGAGCGTGGAGGACGTGCGGGAGGCGCTCCGGAGCGGCGCGGACAAGGTGGCGATCAACACGGCGGCCGTCCGGGATCCCGAGCTGATCCGCCGCGTCGCCGAGGCCTTCGGCAGCCAGTGCATGGTCGTGGACATCCAGACCAAGCGGACCGGGCCCGGGCAGTGGGAGGCCTACACCGACAATGGGCGCGAGCGCACGGGGCTCGACGCCCTCGAGTGGGCGGAGCGCGCTGTCGCGCTGGGCGCCGGCGAGCTCCTGATCACCTCCGTGGACCGCGAGGGAACCCAGCGCGGGATGGAGCTCGACTTCCTCGCGCGGGCGACGCGCGCGGTGGCCGTGCCGGTCATCGCTTGCGGCGGGGTTGGATCGCCCGAGCATGTGAGGCAGGCCTTCGCCGACGCCGCAGTGGACGCGGTGGCCGTCGCCTCCATCCTCCACTACGGCAAGTTCTCCATCGGCGAGATCAAGGCGCATCTCGCGACCGGTGAGGTGGCCGTGAGGATCTCGGCGTGAGCGCCACGCCTGCCGTGATCGTCGTGGACTACGGCCGCGGCAACCTCTTCAGCGTCTGCCAGGCCATCGCCAGGGTGGGGGGCGCCCCCGCGCTCACGGCGGACCCCGCGGCCGTGAGGCAGGCCGAGCGCGTGATCCTGCCCGGCGTCGGCGCCTTCGGCGACGCCATGGCGGGGCTCGCCTCGCGCGGCCTCGACGACGGGTTGCGGGAGTTCGCCCGCTCGGGCCGCCCGCTCCTGGGCGTCTGCCTCGGCATGCAGCTCCTGCTGGAGGAGTCCACCGAGTTCGGCCGCCACGGAGGTCTCGGCCTCATCCCCGGGCAGGTGGACCGGCTCCCCGCGCCCGCGCCCGGCGGCCGGGACAAGATCCCCAATGTCGGCTGGTGCCAGCTCTGGCCGTCGCCCGGGGGCGGGCCCTGGTCGCTCTCGCTCTTCGCCCGCGTCAAGCCCGGCGACTTCGCCTACTTCGTCCACTCCTACGCCGTCCACCCGGCCGACGCCCGCCACCGGCTGGCCGAGATCGGCTTCGCGGGCATGCCCGTGGCCGCGGCCATCGCCGCCGAGCACATCGCCGGCTGCCAGTTCCACCCGGAGAAGAGCGGCGAGGTGGGGCTTGCCATCCTCGACGCCTTCGTCAACGGCACCCCATGACGCCCGAGACGAAGTTCGGCCTGCCGGCCGAGGTGCGCTTCTGCGCCCGCTGCGTGATCTCCAACCAGCGCCCCTCCTCCACCGTCGAGTACACCCACACGCGCGAGTCGAAGAAGGAGACCATCCACGTCGACGCCGACGGCGTGTGCGCCGCCTGCCGCTTCGCCGAGATGAAGGAGAAGGTGGACTGGGCCGAGCGCGAGCGCGAGCTCCAGGACCTGCTGGCGCGCCACCGGCGCACCGACGGCCGCTACGACGTCCTTGTCCCGGGCTCCGGCGGCAAGGACAGCATCTACGCCTCGCATCTCCTCAAGTACACGTACGGCATGAACCCGCTCACGGTCACCTGGGCGCCTCACATCTACACCGAGGTGGGCTGGCGCAACTTCCAGTCGTGGATCCACGCGGGCTTCGACAATTTCCTCTGCACGCCGAACGGCCGGGTGCACCGGACGCTCACGCGGCTGGCCTTCGAGAACCTCCTGCACCCGTTCCAGCCATTCATCTTCGGCCAGAAGTGCCTGCCGCCGAAGTTCGCCGCGCTCTGGGATATCCCGCTGGTGATCTACGGCGAGAACGAGGTGGAGTACGGCAACCCGCACGACGAGGCCGTCACGGCCCGGCGCGATCCGCGCTACTACACGCAGGGCGGCCGGCTCGAGGACCTCCACCTGGGCGGGTTGCGCGTGCCCGACCTCGCCGCCCACGGCATCACCACCAGGGATCTGGATCCCTACCTGCCGGGCGATCCCCAGCTCCTGGCCGACAAGAAGATCGACGTGCGGTACCTCGGCTACTACCTCAGGTGGGTGCCGCAGGAGTGCTACTACTACGCCGTCGAGCACGCGCAGTTCGAGGCCAACACGGAGCGCACCGAGGGGACGTACTCGAAGTACAACAGCATCGACGACCGCATGGACGGCCTGCATTACTACACGACGTACATCAAGTTCGGGCTGGGGCGGGCCTCCTACGACGCCGCGCAGGAGATCCGCAACGGCCACCTCACCCGCGAGGAAGGCGTGGCGCTGGTGCGGCGCTTCGACGGCGAGTTCCCGGAGAAGTGGTTCCAGGAGAACCTCGAGTACATGGGCATCCCCGAGGCCCGCTTCCGGGAGATCGTGGACCAGTTCCGCTCCCCGCACCTGTGGACGCGGGAGGGAGGGCAGTGGACACTCCGCCACCAGGTCTCCTGATCCTGGTCCCCGCCCGCGCGGGCTCCAAGGGGCTGCCGGGGAAGAACCTCAAGCCGCTCGGGGGCCTGCCGCTGCTGGGCTGGACGGCGCGGGCCATCGCCGCCTCCGGCGTCGCCGCGCGCGCCGTCCTCACCACGGAGGACCCGGGCATCGCCGAGGCCGGGCGCTCCTTCGGCCTCGAGACCCCGTTCCTTCGCCCCGCCGCGCTGGCGCAGGACGACAGCGAGATGGTGGACGTGGTCGACCACGCGTTGCGCTTCATGGAGGACCGCGCCGGCTTCGCTCCGGGGGCGGTCATGCTGCTCCAGCCCACGTGCCCCTTCAGGCGGCCGGAGCGCCTCCGGCAGGCGCTCGACCTGCTGGCGTTGCCCGGCACGGAGGGCGTGATCGGCGCCACCCGCATCGAGCGGAGCCCCTCGCTCCTCTACCGCGAGGGAGAGGACGGGCTCCTGGTCCCGCTCGCCGCGTGGGAGGGGTGCATCCGCCGGCAGGAGGTGCCCGTCACGCTCACCCCCAACGGCACTCTCTACCTCATCATGCGAGAGAGCCTCGCGCGCCAGCGGCGGCTCTTCCCGCCGCGGCTTCGCGCCCTTCCCACCGACACGATCGAGGGCATCGACATCGACACCCCCGAGGACTGGGCGCTGGCCGAGGCCGTGGTGGCAGCGGGACTGGCGCGGCCGTGAGGCGGGTGCGGTTGCTGCTGTCCGCCCGCGATGCGGGCGCGGTGGCCCAGGTGGCCGCCCTGGCCGCAGCGCTCCGCGACGACCCGCGGCTCGAGACGACGCTCGTGGCGAGCCCGCCGGCCTTCGATCTCCTCGCGGCCGCCGGCGAGCTGCCGGTCCGCTTCGCGCTGCCCGACGGCTCCACCCACGTGCAGGCCGGCGGAGATCCGGCCCCGCTCCTCGAGGCCGCGCAGCGGATGCTCGCCACGCTCGATCCCGATGTGGTCGTGACGGGGATCTCCTCGATCGGCGTCGGGATCGACGAAGCGCTCCTGGCCCGGGCCGGTGGCCGGCCGACCTTCGCGCTCCAGGACTTCCCCGGGGATGCCAACGCCATCGACGGCGGCCTGGCCGAGCGGTACTTCGTGAGGGACGAGGCCGCGGCCCGGCTGACCCGGGAGCGCTGGGGCGTGGAGGCCACCCCGGTGGGCTCGCTCCGCCACGCCTGCTATGCGGCGCTGGACGTGCCGGCACTGCGCGCCTCCGTCAGGCAGAGACTCGGCGCCCCGCGGGGCCGCTCCGTGGTGGGCTTCTTCGGTCAGCCCGCCGAGATCCCCGGCGACGAGGCCGCCTTCCGCGACCTGGTCGGGGCGCTCACCGAGCGCCCGGCCAAGCCGCTCTGCGTGCTGCGGGAGCATCCGAAGTCCCTCGGACGCCGGGAGGCGCATCTCGCGGCGCTCCGGAGCGCCGGCGTGGAGATCTTCGACGCCAGCGAGATGTCGGCCGCGGAGCCATGGCTCGTGGCCTGCGATCTCGTGACCACCTGCTTCTCCCACTGCTCCATGGACTACGCCTTCCTCTCGTCGCTGAGCCCGGACCCTCTCGGCGCCGTGCTCTTCCTGATGACCACTCCCGAGTCTCGGGCCTTCCTGAGCGAGTACGCGGGACTGGCCGTGCCGGATGGAGTCGAGCAGGGGCTGGGCCTGGTCGCGCGCGATCCCGCCGAGGTTCTGCCGCTGATGGACGCGTTGCTGACCCCCGGAGGCCGGCGCGAGTACCACGAGGCGAGTCTCCTCCTGCCCCGAGGGGCGGACATCCAGGTCATCGTCGACAGCGTGCTGGAGGCCGGTCACCGCCATGCCGGGGAGGCGCAATCGTGACGCCGCCCCTGGCGCTGGGGATCATCGTGGCCCGCGGCGGCTCGAAGGGGCTGCCGGGGAAGAATCTGCTCCCCCTGGCAGGCAAGCCGCTCATCGTCCACACCATCGAGGCGGCGAAGGGCGCGCGGACGCTCTCGCGGGTGATCCTCTCGAGCGACGACGATGAGATCATGGCCGCGGCGCGCAGGGCGGGGTGCGAGGTCCCGTTCCGGCGCCCCGCGGTTCTGGCGGGAGATCGGAGCAGCACCGTGGACGTGGCGCTCCACGCCCTGGACTGGCTGGAGGAGAAAGACAACCACCGTCCGGACCTCGTCGTGCTGCTCCCCGCCACGGCGCCGCTGCGCCGCGCGGCGCACATCGACGGCGCCGTCCAGGCGTTGCGGGAGGACCCCAGCGCCGAGGCCGTGGTGGCCGTGACCCGGCCGGATTATCCGCCCCAGTGGATGATGCGCGTGACGGAGGGGCGGCTCTCCTGGCTCTTCCCCGAAGGGGCGCGGGCCGACCACCGCCAGGAGCTGCCGCCCGCCTACCAGCCGAACGGCGGCATCTACGCCATCCGCGTGCCCGTCCTCCGCGCCCAGCGCACCTTCTATCCTGAGGAGACGGCGCCGTACATCATGGCCCGAGAGGACTCGATCAACATCGACGACGCAATGGATCTGCGGCTGGCCGAGCTGCTCCTCGGCGCGCCGCGCCGCTGACTCAGGCGGCCCGCTCGATGGCCTCGAGGATCCTCACGCTGCTCCGGGTGTCGTCGAAGCCCAGGAACTTCTCCACGTAGCGGCGCCGCGCCTCCGGCTCCACCGCGAAGGCGTCGAGCCGGGAGCGCTCGATGAGCCGCACCGCCTCCCGGTGGCCCATCGGCCACACGATGCCGGGGAAGTTCTGGAGGCTTCCCGGGCGCCCCCCGTACACCTCGTCGAAGCTCGCGTAGCCCTGCAGATGCGACTGGGAGACCTCCACGCTGAGCGACGGCACGCCCGCGAAGGCGGCCTCGAGCACGGCGCCACTCTGGAAGTGGACGCAGAGGCTCGCCACGGCCATGAGCTCCATGGAGGTGTACGGGTAGAGCGCCTCGTCATAGACGAACACGTCCGCCAGGCGGCGGAGGAAGCCGGGGTCGGCGTTCTTCTCCCGCGACTTGACGATGAGCGCCGCCCCGTCGCGCCGGCAGAGGTCGCGCAGCGCCAGCACCAGCTCGCGGTAGCCCTGACCGCGCACGATGTCCGGCACCCAGTCCGCGTGCCCGCCCAGCGCGGCGCGCGCGGCCCGCCAGAGCCGGGGGCTCGCCCCCCAGACCAGCCGGCGCCACGGATCCGGCACCGCCATCTTGAGCGACATGAGGAGCACGACAGGCTGGTCGGCTGCGAGCCCGTACCGCTTCCGCACGGCGGCCCGGTCCACGACGGCGAGCTGATCCATCATGGTGGAGCCCGCCACCGCGCTCCGCGCCGCGCGGTCCACGCCCGGACCCAGGCGCGCGAAGCCCTCGGCCATGATCCGCCAGTGCAGCTCGCGCTGGTACTCGCTCGTGTAGAAGGTCGTGTCGATGAGCCGGTACCCTTCCGGATCGGCCGTCACCGTCTCGAAGGCGTAATCCACTGAGTAGAGCCGGATCCCCGCCTTGCGTATCGCGGGGATTTCCGAGCCCCACGCCGCCGTCAGGACGAGATACAGCGACGGCGCCACCAGCGCGTCGACGCCTTCGCGCCTCAGCGCCGGGACGAGCGGGCGCCCCCAGCGATGCTCGACGGCCCGCGCGCCGGGCCAGGCGGCGAGATCGGACGGGGTGACGGCCTCACCCGGCTTGGCCTGCGCCGGATCCCACAGGAGCACCACGCGGTGGCCCCGATCGAGGGCCGCCTGGATCAGCGAGGCCAGGACGCGGAGGAAGCCCCTCCTGTGCGCGAGGACGCCGATCGTCACCGTCAGGCCGGCGGTGCGTCGGCGAAGCGCTTCTGGATCAGCCGCGGGCCCAGCTCGACGGCCCGCAGGATCTCGACGATGCGCGGCGCCGCGTGCCCGTCGCCATAGGGGTTCACGAGGCCGGCGAGGCCCGCGCGGAAGCCGGGCTCGAGCGCGCGCGTCATCCCGTCCAGGATCTCGTCGCGCCCGTACCCGACGTCGATGACGTTGGCGGCGCGGAGGCGTCCGCGCTGGCGCGAGCCGATATTGACCACCGGCAGTCCGAAGGACGGGGCCTCGATGATTCCGCTGGAGGAATTGCCCACCATCACGTCGGCCTCCCGGAGGAGCGAGGCGTAGGCCTCGTCCCCGAGGCTCTTGACGAGGCGCGTGCCGGGGCGCGAGGCGGCGAGCCCCTCGAGGCGCTCGATGATCGTCTGGCCCGCGGTGTCGGCGCCGGGATAGGTGGCGATCACGTCGCCGTCCACCTTGGAGAGCGCCGCGGCGAGCTCGTCGGCGTGCATCGCCGTGTCGGCGTACTCGAGCGTCACCGGGTGCAAGGTGACGAGGAGCGTGGGGCGGCGCAGCGGGAGCCCGACGCGCTCGGCGAGTGCCGCCCGGGACAGTCGCGCGAGCCTCAGGAACCGGTCGAGCCCCGGCGCCCCGCAGCAGTGGACGCGCCACGGCTCCTCGCCCAACTGGACGAGGCGCCGCGCGTAGCGCTCGGCCGCGGCGAAGTGCAGGTGGGAGAGCTTGGTGATGGCGTGACGGATCTGCTCGTCCATGGCCCCCTCGGTGAGCTCGCCGCCGTGCAGATGAGCCACGGGGAGCGCGAAGGGCAGCGCCGCCACCGCGGCGCTCAGCATCTCGAAGCGGTCGCCGAGGACGACGAGCAGGTCGGGACGCCGGCGCGCGAAGGCGCGGGCGAAGCCGGCCACGCCGATCCCCGTGGAGGCCGCGATGGCCCCGGGGGTGTCCGAGTCGAGCAGCATCTCGATCCGCTCGACGATGGGCCAGCCATCGGTCTCGACGGCGGTGACGGTGCGCCCGAAGCGCGTCGCGAGATGGCTGCCCGCCACGTAGACGCCGAGCTCGAGGTCGGACACGGCCTGGATTTCCTGGAGCACGGGGACAAGATGGCCGTAGTCGGAGCGGGCGACGGTGACGACGCCGATGGTCCTTGGCATCGCCCGCATCTTAGCACGCGGCCCTGCGCCGCCTCCGCGCGAGGCGGGCGAGGCGGGGTGCAGCTAGCTCCTCACCCACGGAACCCCACGGGGTTCGGAGCTGCACCCCGCCTCGCCCGCCTCGCTCCGCCCGTGAGAGTTCTTGACACCCGGAAAATGGCTGGGCTAAGGTGGCGCGAGCACGCTGCCGTGGACCTCGATGCCCCATGAATCTCTACGACGACTTCCGGCCCGACGTCGGAGCACTCCTCAAAGAGCAGGACGCCAGCCTCCCGCAGCCCGACCCGGCAGCGCGGAGCGGCGATGGGCTGGGCCCGCTCGGGACGCTCGCGAGCCTCGCGCGGCTCTCCGCGCTCGGGGCGCAGGTGAAGTCGGGACTTCACCGGCGGCTCGTCCACGCCAACCTCCGCCTCGGCTGGCTGCGTGAGTTCCAGGAGTACTGGTCCGGGGAGCTCGGCTGCCGGCCCATCCAGCCCTTCGAGTTCTATTATCTGGCGGGTGTGTACCGGCAGCGGCTGCAGACCATCCACTTCGAGAGCCTGTCGAACCCCGACCTCGCCTCGGATGACAAGCACCTCGACGCGTGGCGCGATCCCCGGACGGTGCACTACCTCTTCAACCACACCTACCGGCTGGCACTGGCCCCGTTGCGCGTCCACCCCTACATCCGCTGGGTCCCGCGCGGAGGGCGGATCGCCGAGTTTGGCTGCGGTGCCGCGCCCATCCTGACCTCGCTGGCCCGCCACTACCGCCATCGGGACCTCCAGCTCGTGGGCGCGGACATCCCGCACCTGCTCTTCCACTATGCGCGCTGGAAGTTCCGGCGGGATCGCTTCGTCACCATGGTGCCGGTGCCGCCGGGGGACGGCGCGCCGCTGCCGGGCAGCTATGACACGATCTTCTGCATGGAGGTCCTGGAGCACCTGCCCCGCCCGATCCCCGTGCTCCAGCACGTCCACCGCGCGCTCAAGCCGGGCGGGCACCTCGTCTTCGACTATGTCCGCTCCGACGGGGTGGGCTTCGACACCGCGAGCGCGCTGCGCGACCGCCTGCCCGCGCTGCAGTTCGTCCTCGACCACTTCGACATCGTGCGAGGACGCGTGACCACGGAGGGCTCCCACGTCGAGCCGGCCGTCGCCCGCAAGCGGTCATGAGTCTCGCGGAATACCTGGACCGCGTGGCGCCGGCGCCCGAAGAACGGGAAACCCGGGCGCAGGCCGGATGGCTTCGGCTGTACGCCGGCGCTCCCGGGGTCCCCGCCCTCCGGACCCCTAGGTCCGCGAGTCCGACGAAACTCATGAACGGTTCATCCGCGAGGAATGATCGGGCAACCGGGCGGGTGGCGCAGGCCGCAGCTCCCGCGGGGCCGCGCGAAGTGGGACCCCCTCGTCCCGTCCGCAGCTCGAAGATCTGCGTTCGGGCGAGCGGGTGACGGAGCCGGCTCCGCGGGAGCTGCACCCCGGGACAGGACCCGCCGGCCGCGCGCGCCGCCATTGCTGAATTGGCCGGCCCAGCGCGCCGGCGGGCGCTACCGGCGGCGGAGGGAGGCGGCGCCGCGCCACGCGTAGAACACCACGAAGGCCGCGAGCGACAGACCGCTCACCCAGATCCCCGCGATCAGGCTCCGCGCCCGGCAGCGGAGCTCCACCACATGCGTGCCGGGCGGCACCTCCACCGCCATGAAGACCGAGTTGGCGCGCAGGAGGCGGGCCGGCCGGCCGTCCACGCGGGCTTCCCACCACGGGTGCCGGTGGATGCCCAGGATCACGTGGGCCGGGGTGTCCGCCTGGACATGGAGGCGCACCTCCTCGCCCCTCGGGATCTCCACCTGCGTTACCCGCCCCGACTGACGGCTCTCCCGCGGCAGCCCGTCCGCGTTCAGCACCCCCAGCGTCCGCTTCCCGTACTCCGGGCAGCCCCCCTCGGAGAAGGCGCCGAGCGTGTCCTCGGTCCAGACGATCCGCTCCGGCACGTGGAAGCGAGGCAGCGCCCGGTTGAGCCGGTAGAGCCGGAAGCCGTCCTGCTGGGCGAGGAGCGTCGCGTGGGCGTCGAAGTAGCCGCGGCAGCCTTGGGGATCGGAGTAGACGAGATCCAGGTTGTCGGCGCTCTCGAGGGAGAAGGCCTGCGCCGCGTACCAGAGGTCGCGGAAGAAGACCGCCAGCAGGACGAGCGGTGCGGCGAGGAGGACGAAGTCGAGGGCGCGCGTCCCGGCGGAGGCCTCCCGGCCGGCGGCAGCGTCCGGGGCCGGCGCCTCGATGGGGCTCACGCCCCGATGATAGCCGCAGCCCCTGCCCGGCCCCGCCGCAATTCGCCCGCCGTCACCGCGCCATCTTGGGGTCCAGCGGATCGCGCAGCCCGCCCCCCGGGACGTTGAGCCCGAGCACGGTCACGGCGATGGTGCCCCCCGGGAAGATGGCGAACCACGGATCCATCCCGAGGAAGGCCTGGGCCTCGCGCAGCATGAGCCCCCAGGACGGGTGCGGCGGCTGGGTGCCGAGCCCGAGAGAGGCGAGCCCGGCCTCGGCAAGGATGGCGACGGGGAAGCTGAGGATGTCCGCCGGCGCGTTCTATCCTCCTAAGCCGTGCCGCCCCCATCGACCCCGACGATGGACCCGTTGACGAAGGAGGCGCGCTCGGAACACATGAAGGCGACGGCGGCGGCGACTTCATCCGCCTCGCCGATGCGACCCAGCGGTATGGAACGAATCGCGCGCGCCTGGGTCTCGCCGGCGGCGCCGGACTGGAGCAGCGCGCGCTCCGCGAGGATGGTCTGCCAGCGGGTCGTCGCGATCGGGCCAGGATTGATGCCGTTGACCAGGACCTGATGGGGGCCCAGCTCGCGCGCCAGTGCCCGGGTCAAATTGATCAGGGCGGCATTGATGGCGCCGCCGGCCAGGTAGGTCGGCTCGGGCTGCACCCCGGTGCGTCCGATGATGTTGACGATGCGTCCCCAGCGTCGCGCGATCATGCCCGGCGCGAAGTGCCTGATGACCCGCAGATAGCCCATCAGCTTGAGGTCGAACGCGGCCTTCCAGATCGCCTCGTCGTCGGCATGCAGGTCGCCGCTGCCCGTGCTGCCCGCATTGTTGATGACGATGTCCACCGTTCCCATCGCCGCGGACACTTCGCCCAGCAGCTGCGCGAGGCCGGGGCCGCCGACGTCGCCTGCCAGAGGGACGACGCGCACCGGGTAACGGCCCGTCAATTCATCGGCCAAGGCCCGCAGGGCCGGGGCTCCGCGCGCGACCAGCGCAAGATGGACGCCCGCCCCGGCAAGCTCCTCCGCAATCGCGCGGCCGATGCCCTTGCTGGCGCCGGTGACGACGGCCGTGCGCCCGGCGATGCCGAGATTCACACCAACCCCTTTTGCCGCGACATCACGCGCGCCGCGACCATGAAGGGGAAGGAAGCGGCCACCATCAGGATGCCATAGGCCGCGACATGTCCCATCTTGCCGGCGTCCCATTCCTGGAACAGCATGATGGTCATGACCTGCGAGCCCGGCGAGGACAACATGACCGGCAGGCTGAACTGGCGCACGAACACGATGAACAGCAGCGACCATGCCGCGACCAGGCCGGGAATCACCAGGGGCAGGACGATGCGCCGTATGGTCGCGAGCATGGTGCCGCCCGCCACATAGGACGCTTCCTCCAGTTCGCGGTGCACCTGCATGAGGTTGCTGTTGATGTTGCGGATGCTGTACGGCATGAACTTGATGCTGAACGCAAGCAGCATGATCCAGATGGTGTTGTAGATGGGCGAATTGATGAACGTGGAGATCACGCCGATGGCCAGCACCGACCCGGGGAAGGCAAAGGGCAGGAAGGCGATGTAATCGAGCAGGCCGCGCCCCTCGACGTCGGTGCGCGTGCAGACGTAGGAGATGACGAAGCCGACAGCGACCGCCAGGCTTGCCCCACCCAGCGCGATGATGGCGGTATTGGTAATGGCGCGGCGCGACTCCGAATCGCTGAAAATCCAGCTGTAGTTGCCCAGGGTCGCATCGGGCCTGAGCGCGAAGGGCCAGGTGATCGCATCGACCGAGATCGCCATCAGGAGCAGCACCGGCATGACGCCGATGATGGCGATGATGGTGTAGAAGCTGATGCAGGCGACCCAGCGGTAGCGGCCGATGTCGAGCGTGCCCAAGCGGTAGGCCTTGCCGGTGATCGCCACGAAACGCCGGTCGTCGGCGGTGACTGTGCGGTAGAGCCGGACCAGCAGCAATGCGGCGACCAGCGCGAACACGCCATAGACGGCAGCCCCGCCGATGTCGGAGGGATAGCTATAGCGCGTCAGGAGAAACACCTCGATGCTGAGGATGTAGATCTTGGCCGGATAGCCCAGGAACCAGGCGACGTCGAAACTCTCCAGCCCGATGATGAACAGAATGGTAGCGACCGACACGACCGTGGGCATCATGCGCGGCAGGGTGATCTTGCGAAAGGTCCGAAAGGCGCCCGCGCCCGCCGCGGCCGAGGCCTCCTCGAGCACCGGATCGACGGACGAGAGCGAGGCGTAAAAAAAGATGAAGGCCAGCGGAAAGGTGTACAAGGCCTCGACGAACACCATGCCGGCGAAGGAATAGATGTTGAACACGCTCGTGTTGAAGATGGGCGCCAGCGCCGTGTTGATGATGCCATTGCTCGGCGATAGCAGCAGGATCCAGCAGACCGCGCCCAGGGTTGGCGGGATCAGGTACGGCAGCAGGACCGCGATCGGCATGACGCGGCGGCCCGGCGTGTTGGTCCGAACGGCGATCCAGGCGAACAGAAAACCGCAACTGCCTGCGAAGACCGTCATCGCCGCGCTGAACAGCACCGTCCTGCCCAGCAGTTCATAGGTGCGCACTTGCGAGACCACGTTGGCGTAATGCTGAAGGGTAGCGCGCCGCGCTCCTCCGTCCAACGTCGTGAGGCTTTCATAGATCAGCATCGCGCAAGGGACCAGCACCGCGGCGCTGACGATGATCAGCGCCAGGGCGAGCAGGACCCTGGGCGTCGTCCACGGCCCGGCGGTCGAGCGCGCGACACTGCTCATCGCAGCGCTCCCGACGAGAGGGCCCAGCATTCCGGCTCGCGCAGGCTGAGTGCGATCTCGCCACCTTCCGTGACCGGCACCGCATTCCCCTTGAAGCGGATGGCCTGCTCGCCCACCATCGCTTCGGACTCATGGTGCTCGCCGAAGTACATGGTGCTCGAAACCCGGGCGCGGATCAGCAGATTGCCCGCGACCGGCCCCTCGCCCTGCCGCGGCAGGGCCGCGACCAGGCCTTCGGGTCGCACCAGCAGCTTGATGGCCGCGCCGGCTGCCGGCACCTCATCCATGCGCAGCGCAATCGAGCCGAACGGTGTTTCGGCAATGCCGCTCGTGGGACTCGTGCGTTCCCTGACCGTCGCACCGATGAAGTTGCAGTGTCCCAGGAACTGCGCGACGAACATGGTTTTCGGGCGTTTGTAGACCTCGTCGGGGTTGCCGGTCATCTCGATGCGCCCGCTGTTCATCACCGCGATGTAGTCCGACATCGACAGGGCTTCCGCGCGGTCGTGGGTCACGTAGACGGAGGTGACACGGATCTTGCGCTGCAACTGCGTCAGCTCGGCGCGCATGCGCTCGCGCAGCAACGCGTCGAGATTGCTCAGCGGCTCGTCGAGCAGCAATACCTGGGGGTGCGCCACCAGCGCGCGGGCCAGGGCCACGCGCTGCTGCTGCCCGCCGCTCAGCGCGGTCGAAGGCGCATGCGTGAGTTGCTCCAGGCCGACCAGCTCGAGCGTTTCGGAAACGCGCTTGCGGATCTCCGCCGCCGGCAGCCGATGGCGGCGCGTCGTCAGCGGGTAGGCGACGTTATGGTAGACGTCCATGTGCGGCCAGATCGCATAGGACTGGAACACCATGCCGATGTCGCGATCGCTGGTGGAAGTAAAGACGCCTTTTTCGGGACACGAAATCAGGCGTTCGCCGAACCAGACGCTGCCGCTGTCATGGCGCTCCAGGCCGGCGATGACGCGCAGGGTCGTGGTCTTGCCGCAGCCACTGGGCCCCAGCAACGTGAAGAAACACCCGTCCGGGATGGTTTGCGTGACATCGTTGATGACATGGACCGTGCGGTCACGCGAGCGAAAGGTCTTGTTCAAGCTCTCCAGGCGAATCATCAGACCTTCCGTGAAACGCCGGCGCGGAGGCCGGCGTGCCGCAGGAAACAGACAAGGCCTGGAATCAGTGCCTCAGCCGCCGAACAACTGCTTGAGCTTGTTGCGCAGCTTGTCCGCTTCCGCGCCGGTGGGTACCGGAGCGACCGATACCTTGGCGGCAGTCAGTTCGGGGAGGCCCTTGACCTTGGGATCGTTGGAGCGATATCCCATGGTGGCGATCTTGTCCTGCGCGGGGTTGGACAACATGTAATCCACCGCGAGTCGGGCCGCGTTCGGATGCGGTGCGGTCTTCACCACGGCAAAGCCTGGTCCGCCGACGGCGTAGAGCGGATCGGTCTGCGCGATGGCCATGTGGTAGCCCGGCTCCCGGCCGACGCTGAAGACGTGGCCAACGAAACCGATGCCGATCGGAAATTCTCCCGTGCCGACGCCCTGCGAGACACGGATGCCGCCCGGTCCGAACACCAGGGGCTTCTGGGCCGCGAGCCGCTCGAAGAAGTGGTAGGCCTTCCCCTCGCCCATGTCGCGCACGAAGGCGGCGAACATCGCGAACATGAGGTCGTTGGCGACCGGACTGACCAGGGCGATCTTTCCGCGCCACTTGGGGTCCAGCAGGTCCTCGTACGTCTTGGGCACATCGGCGGCGGCAACGCTCTTTGAGTTGTACATGATGCCACCCAGATAGAGGTGGTTGCGGACCCAGAGGCTGGGCGGGTTGGACCACCATTGCTTGTCGTAGTTGGCCTGATTCACCGACTCGTAAGGAGTGAGGTAGCCCTTGTCGCGTAGCACCGGCATGCGCACGGTGTCGATGGCAATGACATCGGCCAAGTGCCGTCCCGCGTCCTGCTCGGACACGATGCGGTTCATCAGGGGTGCCCCCGAAAGGTAGATGAACTCCATCGTGATGCCTGGATACTTGGCTTCGAAGCCTTCCTTGATGGCGCGCATCGTCGGCGTGATCATCTCCCCATAGACCATCACCTTGGCTTCCTTGGCGGCCTTGGCGATCAGGTCGGCCGATTGTGCGTGAACTCCTGAGGGCACACCGGCCGACAGGGCCAGCACGCCTGCCAGCAAGGTCAATGCCCTGGATGCGATCCCCTTCGATACGGCACGGCGCCCCAGGGCGCGCGGCGGTTGCTTGCTCATGCGTTCCTCCTTCACTCCGGGACCAATCGGGGTGTGGCACACGGGCGAGCGGCTCGTCGCCACGCTAGCGTTCCCGGCAAGGCGTGCCGTCGTATTCGGAGCAGAAATAGAGGACGTGTCTCGCGCAATTCGCCGGTTCGAGCGCGTGCACCATGTGGTACTGCGTATCGAGGTGTATCAGGCGCAGGTTCTTGATGTTGCGCTTGAGTATGTCGAACTGTTCGTTCGAGGTGAGCGCGCCGCCCTGGCTGGGATACAGGCCGAGCACGGGGGCCTGGATGTTGCCCAGCACGGGCGTGGGATTGACCTGGGCGGCGAGCCGTGACATCTGCAGTACGACCTCGAGCCTGGACTTGGACATTTCGTTCGAGAACCACTCGAGCATGCCCGGATGGGTGCCCGGCGGGAAGCGCGTCACGGTATTGACCGCGTTCGACCAGCCGCGCACGCCCAGGGCCTGCAGCGCATCCTGCCAGGTCGGATAGCCGACCGTGAAGGTCTTGCGCGTTTCCGCGCTGATGATCAGCGGCGCGGCGAACAGCGACAGGGTACGGACCCGTTCCGGATGCATGCCCGCGAAGTACATGCCGATGATGCCGCCCAGCGACTCCCCCGCGTAATGAACGCGATCCAGCCCGAGGTAATCGAGGATGGTCACCAGGTCGCGGATATAGTTCTCGGCCGTGATGCGCGCTTCGGGATCCTTCATGTCGTAGTGCTCGCCCAGGCCGCGCAAGGTCGGGCACAGCACCTTATAGAAGCGCGCAAGGTAGGGGATCATGTTGTACCAGAAGCGCCCCGAACGCCCGAAGCCGTGCTGCAGGATCAGCGTGGGGGCGTTCTTCCACGGGTCGGTGTAGTCGTGCAGCTCGTAATAAAGCGGAATCCCGTCGTGCGATGCGACCGTAGGCATTGCTGATGTCCCCTCTCATGAACCGCCGCAACGCCCTTGCTGATCGACGAACTCGAGACCGGCAATCGCTTGCTTCGGTATTATTCCCTATAGAAAACGCTCGTCGCGTTACCGCGGACTATACACAGCGGCTCGCGGCAATGTCAACACAGGAGCCTGGGAGTTGGCCGACGAGGGCAGGGCCCGCGCATCCGACGGTGGAGACGGCCGGGAGACGAGAAACTCCCGCGAGGGCGCCCACGGCGCCGCGGATGACCCGGGTGAATCCCCATCGAGCGGGCTCAGCCCGAGGCGATGCGGGGCCGCAGGCCGGCCAGGCGCGTGCGGGCGGTGACCAGGCCGACGACGCTCTCGGCCTCCTCGCTGATGCGCAGCACGAGGCGCCCCGCATGCGTGAGGATCCGCCCCGCGAGCGTGAACACCCCGAAGCGCCGCCGCTTGGGCCGCGCCGCGCTCAGGGGGGCCGGCAGCGCCAGTGCCTTCAGCGCGCTCAGCCCGTTGTCGGTCAGCGGGCTCAGCCGATACCACGCCGCGTCGGCCCCAAAGCCCCCGCATGGCGGCACGGCCGCTCCCCGCTCGTTCCTCGTCACGTCATGCACCAACTCGATCGTCCCCGCCTTCTGCCAGTGCCAGCGGACCAGCTCGGCCAGGCCCCCTTTCGACCAGCGCGACGTTCACTCGCCCCAGCCCCTGCCGCGCCGCGTGCTCCGCGGGACTGCCCGCCACCTCCGTGGGCGCCCGCTGCGCCTGCGCGGCCTCGATGCGCGTCGGGTCGTGGAACGCGTAGAGAAACTGCCGGAGCCTGTCCGCCCACCTCGACCCCTCGGGCGCCGCCGAGCCTCCCGGCCCGGCCCCACCCGCCCCCATCGCGATCGGCTCGCCCCGCCACTTCCCCCCGCTCCCCACGCTCGCCGGTGCCCCACTCAGACCCCACGGCCGCTCCTTGATCGCGCGCCGCTGACGGGCGCAGGATGGCCTGCGATCACAGGGCTCTCGGGGCGGGCGACGCTCGCCTTCCCCCCTCCGATGCCCGCATTCCCGGGTGCCAGCCCGGGGCTCGCAGGGCAGGCCGCATCCCGGCCCCCCGGGTCGCGCGGCGAGGGAGCCGAGGGAGCAGCGTTTGTCCGTCCTATGCCCCATGTGGAGAAGAAAAGCCTTCAGTCGCAGAACCGCAAACGCGAAGTCATCCGGGCCACGCTGAACGGCGAGGAGTCGTTCGTGGAGGCGCTGACGTGGGAGGAGATTGGGGAGTTGTTCGCGGAGTGAGCGAGGGCGGCCTTGAAGGGGTGAGGGGTTGAAGCGTCTCGGTGCGGGGTGTCGCGTCCACACATCGCGAACCGGATTTCCCCCTTGACAGCCCCGGCTTGCGGCCCGTTAGAGTGCGTCGATGGGAACAAGTGCGAAGGAACCGAAGCGGGGTTGGGGCCTGTGCCAGCGCCGCGAGTGTCTGGTCCTGACCTGGCGCGGGCGGTTCCTGCTTCTGGTGTTGGGCACGAGCCTGGCTTTCGGCGCGGCCAGAGGCGTGAGTCCATTTCTGGCGGTGAACGATCCGGTCGTGGGCGGGGCGCTGGTAGTGGAGGGCTGGGCGCCGGACTATGCCCTGGCGGAAGCGATGGCCGAGTTCAAACGAAACCCCTACACCAGGCTGTACGTGACCGGAGGCCCCATTGAGAAAGGGGCGCCCTTGTCAGAGTACAAGACGTTCGCCGAATTTGGGGCGGCCACCCTGATTCGGATGGGGATGGCCTCCAACCTGGTCCAGGCGGTGCCCGCGCCGCCGGTGCGCCAGGACCGGACCTATGCTTCGGCAGTGGCGTTGAGGAACTGGCTGCGCGAGCACGGCGCGGCGCCGCAGGACTGCCACGTCCTGTCCGTCGGGCCCCATGCGCGCCGGACCCGGCTCATGTTTGAGAAGGCACTGGGTGGAACCACGCGCGTCGGCATCACCTCGATCGAAAGCCCGGACCACGATCCGAAGCGTTGGTGGAGAACCAGCGCCGGGGTGCGGACGGTGCTCGGTGAGGCCATCGCCTACGTTTACGCGCGGTTGTTCTTCTGGCCGCCGCGGCCGTAGCCTGTGCGCGCGAACAGAAACCTGACAAGCCGGAGAGGCTCTTCGAGGAGGCCCGTCGCCACGGGCCTTTCGCCGGCCGCTGGCCCCGGGCCGTGAGGGCGCGACGCGCGATCCGAGCCACCTTGATCCTGAGCCCCATCGCCTCGCAGAGGCGCGCCGCTGCCTCCGCGGTCCCCTCGGTGCCCCGATCTCCCTGGCTATCCGGAGCCTGGAGCGCCCACGACTCTCGCAACCGCGAGACCCGCGACGCCGCCGCGCGCGAAGGGCTGTCTCGAGCATCGAGGAGACCAGCCCCTCGATCCGCGACACCGTGAAGGTCCACGACGCGGGGTGGCTTGAGACCGGGAGGAAGGTCGACAGCTCGGTGGACCGCGGCCAGCCGTCCGTGTTCCCCCTCGGCAAGGTGATTCCGCCCGGGGCCAGCCCCGCGTATCCCTCGCTGGGCATTACCGCCGCTCCCGGCACGTGCTCCCCCAGGGCGTGGCGCACCCCCACCATACGTATCAGCCCCGCGACGCCGAGCACTCCGTGCTCCACGCCGTCATCCCGGAGCGCCTGGAGCCCTACCTCCGGGACGTCTCGGACCGCGGCGACGGCAGCGGCCTGCCCCGCTTCGTCGAGCAGGAGTTCCGCGAGTTCCTTCCTACGATGCCCGCATTCCCGCGTGCCGGGCCGGGGGTCGCGGGGGAGCCCGCCTCCCGGCCCCCCGGTGCTGGCCCCGGCCACGGCGGCGTCGGGCTGATTGGGGCAGGCGACCCCCTCGCGGGGAAAGGGGTGGCGGAGTGGCACGGGCCGGAGGTATCGTGGGCCCATGCGAGACGATACGGCTTCGCGCCTCCGGCGCGAGATCCAGCCCGCGGCCGCGGTCAGCCCGTCCGTCTGCCCGCACGATTGCCCGAGCACGTGCGCGCTCGACGTGGAGCGGCTCGACGCGCGCACGATCGGCCGGGTGCGTGGCTCCACGCGCAACCCGTACACGGCGGGCGTGATCTGCGAGAAGGTCTCCCGCTACGCCGAGCGCGTGCACCATCCCGATCGCCTCCTCTACCCGCTCAGACGCGTCGGCCCCAAGGGCTCGCGACAGTTCACGCGCATCTCGTGGGACGAGGCGCTGGACCTGGTCGCCCACGCCTTCACCGAGCAGGCCGCGCGATTCGGCCCGGCTGCGGTGTGGCCGTACTACTACGCGGGCACCATGGGTCTCGTGCAGCGCGACGGCATCAACCGCCTGCGCCACGTCATGAAGTACTCGCGCTGGAAATCGACCATCTGCGTGACCCTGGCGGATACCGGCTGGATCGCGGGCACCGGAGTCAAGCGCGGGGTCGACGTCCGCGAGGTGGGCGAGCACTCGGAGCTGGTGGTGATCTGGGGCGGCAACCCGGTGAACACCCAGGTCAACATGATGACCCACGCCATGCGCGCCCGCCGGCGCGGCGCTCCGATCGTGGTGGTCGATCCCTACCGCACCGGCACGGCGGAGCAGGCCGACATGCACCTCGCCCTGCGTCCGGGCACCGACGGCGCGCTGGCCTGCGCGGTGATGCATGTCCTGTTCGCCGAGGGCCACGCGGACTGGGCGTACCTCCGCAAGTACACCGACGCCCCCGACGAGCTGGCCGCGCACGTCGCGACCCGCTCGCCGGAGTGGGCCGCGCGCATCACCGGCCTGGCTGTCGAGGAGATCGTGACGTTCGCCCGGCTCTACGGGCGCACCAGGCGAAGCTTCATCCGCGGTCAACATGCATGCCGTGACGTGCCTGCCCGCGGTCACCGGCGCCTGGCAGTATCCGGGTGGCGGCGCCCTCTACGGCCAGATGGCCATCTACCCGCTCGACCGCACGCTGATCGAAGGGCTCGACGCCGTGGACCGCTCCGTGCGCCAGCTCGATCAGTCCCGCCTGGGGCCGATTCTCACGGGCGATCCCGAGGCTCTCGGGTACGGCCCCCCGGTCACCGCCATGCTGGTTCAGAACACCAACCCGGCCATGGTGTGCCCCGACCTCACGCTCGTGCACAAGGGCCTCGCGCGCGAGGATCTGTTTCTCTGCGTGCACGAGCAGTTCCTCACGGAGACCGCGGCATTCGCCGACGTGGTGCTGCCGGCCACCATGTTCGTCGAGCACGACGATTTCTACACGGCGAGCGGTCACACCTACTTCCAGGTCACCCGGCGCATCATCGAGCCGCCCGGCGAGTGCCGCGAGAACCACTGGGTGATCGCGGAGCTGGCCCGACGCCTCGGCGCGCGGCATCGCGGCTTCGAGATGACGCCGTGGGAGATCATGGACTGGACGCTCCGCCAGTCCGGCATGTGGGACGCCCAGACGAACTGGGAGGGTGGTGGCCAGGACATGGCCCTGCCGTTCGAGACGGCGCATTTCCTGGATGGCTTCGCCTGGCCCGACGGCAAGTTCCGCTTCAAGCCCGACTGGTCGGCCTACGGCGGGCGCGGGCAGGAGATGCCCCCGCTCCCCGACCACTTCAGGGTGACCGACGAGGCCACGGCCGCGCGGCCGTTCCGCCTCGTGGCCGCGCCGGCGCGGACGTTCCTCAACTCCACCTTCACCGAGACGCCAGGGTCGCTGCGCCGCGAGGTGCGGCCGACCGCCCTGCTGCATCCCGAGGACTGCGCCGCGCTCGGCGTGGTCGAGGGAGACCGGGTCGTGCTCGGCAACGAGCGCGGCGCGGTGACGGTCCACGCCAGGCCGAGGGCCGGTCAGCAGCGGGGCGTCGTGATCGTCGAGGGGATCTGGCCGAACCGCCACTTCGAGAACGAGATCGGCATCAACGCCCTCACCGGCGCCGACCCGGCCTGGCCGGCCGGCGGCGCCGCGTTCCACGACACGGCGGTCTGGATTCGAAAGCGAGCGTAGGGGTGGCCTCCGAAGGGCGCACACGGATATGATGCGCGCATGAGCCCGCGACTCCTCTTCATCGGCGCGGGCGCGGTCGGCAGCTACCTGGGCGGCTTCCTCTCACGGGCCGGGCACGACGTCACGCTGGTCGACCCCTGGTCCGAGCAGGTCGAAGCCATCCGCGGCCGGGGGTTACGGGTGACGGGGCCGCACGAGCCCTTCGAGGCGCGACCGGCGGCCCTCCACGTCCACGAGGCGCAGCGGCTGGGCGCCGCCTTCGACGTCGCCTTCGTGGCCGTCAAGTCCTACGACACAGCCTGGGCGACCCACCTGGCCCTGCCCCGGCTCAAGCCCGAGGGCTACGTCGTCTCGGCGCAGAACTGCTGGAACGACCCGATCGTCGCGGCCATCGCCTCGCCAGGGCGCGCCGTCGGGCTCATCATGTCGCGCATCGCCGTCGCCGTGTGGGAGCCCGGGCATGTCGAGCGCGGCACGGAGAAGGGCAGCGCCTCGGGGCATGCGGTGTTCCGCGCCGGTGAGCATGACGGCAGGATCACCCCGCGGGTCGAGGCCCTCGCCCGGATGCTCTCCGTCATCGACGGCGCGAGGGCGACCGACAATCTCTGGGGCGAGCGCTGGTCCAAGCTGTGTCTCAATGCCATGGGCAACCCTGTCCAGGCCATGACCGGGCTCGGGAGCCTCGAGATCGCCTCCCAGCCGCGCGGCCGGGACATCACCGTGAGGCTGGGTTCCGAGGCGGCGCGCGTGGGACTGGCGCTCGGCTACTCGATCCCGAAGTTCGCTGGCGCGGACGCCAAGACCTGGGCCGCCGCGGCCGACGACCCGGCGGTCTACGCCGACCTCCACGCCGCGCTGGTGCCCAAGGGCGGCTCGGAGCGCAACTGGCGGGCCTCCATGGCGCAGGACGTGGCGAAGGGGCGGCGCTCGGAGATCGAGTACATGAACGGCTACGTCGTGGCGCGGGGGAGCGAGGTCGGAGTGCCGACGCCGGTCTCGGGGGCGGTGGTCGGCCTCATGCGCGAGATCGACGCGGGTGCCCGCACACCCTCGCCCTCCCTGATCGACCAGGCGCTGCAGGCGGCCGGCTTCTAGCGGGGCGGCGGGCAGAAGCGGGTGGTTGCGGAATGGGTTGGGGCTGGCCGCAGGCCTTGCCCTGCGAGGAGGGCTGTCCCGATGGCAGAGGACCGCGAGTACATCGAGGTGGCGCTCCACGGCAGGGGCGGGCAGGGCGTGAAGACCGCCGGCGACCTTGTCGTCTACGCGCTGTCTGCCGCCGGCTATCGCGTCAACGGGCAACCCCTCTATGGCGGCGAGCGCATGGGTGCGCCGGTGATGTACTTCATCCGGTTCAAGCGCTCGGCGACGCCGATCGATGATCGCAGTCTCGTGCGCCAGCCGCAGGTCATGCTGATCTTCGACTCCAAGATGCTGGCTGCCACGCCGCGCATGGTGGCAACCCTCGATCCGGGCGGCGTCCTTCTGCTGAACAGCCGGAAGACGGCGGAGGAACTCGCCCTTCTCGGGCGCCCGGTCGCGACAGTGCGGGCCAGCCAGATCGCCAAGGAATGCGGTCTGGTGCGGGGGAGCGTGCCCATTGTGGGGCCGGTGATGGTGGGGGCCTTCGCGCGCTTGACGGGCCTGGTCTCGCTGCCCACGCTGGAGCAATGCGTGGAGAAGGTGACAGGGGACATGCCCAGGGACCGCATCGAGGGCAACTTTGCCGGTTTGCGGCGCGGATACGAGGCGGTCGCTCCGCTGGCATGGCGGGGCGGGGAAAGGGCATAGCGATCATGGGCACCGTGTTCGAGACGACCCTCCGGTACCGCTCCTGGCGACCTCATACGGAGAACAAGACCGGCGCGCAGCGCTACGAGCGGCCGGTCTACGACTACACCTCGAAGACCTCACCCTGCCGAGAGGGTTGTCCGACCGGACACGACATCGCGCTGGCGTTGCTGCTCATCGCGCGTGGACGCCCCGACCTCGCCTACCGCGTCTTCCGGGAGGAAAGCCCCTTCCCGGCGATCACGGGGCGGGTCTGCTATCACCCCTGCGAAGCGCCCTGTAACCGCGAGCAGTACGACCAGCCGCTGTCCATCGCGCGGCTCGAACGATACGCGGCCGAGCACGCGGGCGACGAGGCGCCGCCGGCGGCCATCGCGCATGACACCCGGGTGGCCGTGGTCGGGAGCGGGCCGGCGGGGCTCGCCTGCGCCTATCATCTGCGGCGCCTCGGTTACCCGGTCACGGTGTACGAGGCGAGCAGCCAGCCCGGCGGGGCGCTGCGCCACGGCATCCCCGCGTACCGGCTGCCCCGCAACGTGCTCGACCGGGAGATCGCGCGGCTCGAGGCCCAGGGGGTGTCCTTCCGCTGCGGGTTGCGCATCGGCGAGGGGATGAGCTTCGGTCGGCTGCGCGAGGACCACGGCGCCGTGTTCCTCGGCGTCGGGCTCTCCCGGCCGCGGCGCCTCCCCGTCCCTGGCGCGGACCGGGAGGGGATCCTGTCCGGCCTCGAGCTGCTCCGGCACGTCAACCAGGGCGTGGGGCTGCACCTCGGGCGGCGGGTGCTGGTGATCGGCGGCGGCGATGTCGCGGTGGACGCCGCGCGCGTGGCCCGGCGGCTTGGCGCCGCCGAGGTCGTGATGTGTGCCGTGGAGGGGGCCTCCGAGCTGCCGGCGCATCCCGACGAGGTGGCCGCGGCCAGCCAGGAGGGCGTTCGCGTCGAGGCCGGCTGGGCGCCGCTGGAAGTCCTCGCGCAGGACGGCGCGCTCGCCGTGGCGATGGCGCGCGTGACGGGCGTCCAGCGTGACCGGTCCGGCGCCGTCACCTTCCAGGTGAATCGGGCGGATGCGCGACAGCTCGCCGCCGATACCGTCATCTACGCCATCGGTCAGGAACTGGAGCGCGAGAGTCTCCCCGAAGGCTTGCCGGAAGGGGCACGCGTGGCCGTCGGCGAATGGGGTGACACCGCCCTGCCCGGAGTCTTCGCAGGGGGCGACGCCGGCGGGACCTACAACGTCGTGCAGGCCCTGGGCGCCGGCAAGCGAGCGGCAATCGGCATCGACCTCTACCTGCAACGGCGCAACCAGGCGGACCTCGCGCGCCGCATCGGCGTCGGCGCCCGGGGGGCGCTCTCGTTCTCTTCCTATCTCGCGCTCATCGCGGGCCGGCCGGATCCGACGCGCGCCCACGTGGTCGCCTTCCCGGAAATCAACCTCGACTACTTCAGGCCGGCGGCGCGGGTGGCGAACCCCGAGGCCGACGTGGCCACGAGGCTGGCGGGCTTCGCCGAGGTGGCGGCGCCGCTGGACGGGCTCGCGGCGACAGGCGAGGCGAGACGCTGCTTCACCTGCGGGTTCTGCAGCATGTGCGGCAACTGCTTCACGTACTGCCCCGATGCCGCGATCGCGCAGCGGGCCGACTGGGGCTTCGAGATCGATCTCGACTACTGCAAGGGGTGCGGCGTCTGCGTCCAGGAGTGTCCGCGGTCCGCAATGACCATGGTCCCCGAGGAGGAGTCGTAACCATGGCGATCAACCAGCACTCCGGCATCGCCTCGAGCAAGCGGGTGATCGTCTCCGGGGCCGAGGCCATGTCACTCGCCTACGAGCTGGCGGGCGTTCGAATCGCGTACGTCTTTCCCATCACGCCGCAGACCGAGGTGCTGGAGACGATGACCCGCAGCGAGCGGGTGCGGGTCATCCCCTCCGACTCCGAGTACAACGCGATCGCCTCGGCGGAGGGCGTCTTCTGGGGTGGCGAGCGCTGCGCCATCTACACCTCCTCGCAGGGCCTCGTGCTCATGAGCGAGGTCATGTGGGAGGTGGCGGGAAACCGGCTGCCGATGGTGATGGGCGTCTTCAATCGCGCCCTCCGGGGGCCCGCCTGGACGCTCGGCCCGCAGCAGAACGACTCGCTTTTCATGCGCGACACCGGATGGCTGCAGTTCTTCTGCGAGACGGCCCAGGACGTCTTCGACTTCATCCTGCTGGCGATGCGGGTGGCGGAGCGCGTGTGCCTGCCCGCGCTGGTCTGCGGCGACGGCTTCTACCTCTCGCACCAGAAGGAGGAGATCGAGATCCCGGACGAGGCGGCCGTGCGCGGCTTCATCGGCGAGCTGGCCGTGCCCGACCTGCCCGACTCGAGCCACCCGGCGACGTTCGGCGGCGTCGTGTCCACCGCGCAGCAGTATTTCCGGCTCTCGGAGCGGATGCACCGCGACGTGGTGGCGTCCCAGGACGTGTTCCTCGAGGTGGCCAAGGGCTTCGAGGTGCTCTTCGGGCGCCGCCGCACGCTCACCGAGCCCTACGCGATGGAGGACGCCGAGCTCGTGCTGATCGCGAGCGGCGCGAGTTGCGGCGCGGTGCGCGAGGAGGTCATGCGGCGTCGCCGGCGCGGCCAGAAGGTCGGGCTGCTGAAGCTCTGCAGCATCCGGCCGCTGCCGGTGGGTGAGCTTCTCCGACACCTGCGGCCGGGGCAGAAGATCGCGGTCCTGGACCGGAACCTCACCACCGGCGCGGGCGGCATCTTCCACTGCGAGATCTCGGCGGCGCTCCGCGGCCTCGTCGACCACATCGTGCTGCTCGGCTGCATCACGGGGCTGGGAGGGGTGGACCTGACGCCCGAGGCCACGGGCGAGCTGATCGACTACCTCGCCGCGGCCGGCCCCGCGCAGCAGGGGCTGGTCCACTTCCTGGACGAAGAGGGGCTCCACGCCGTCGGGAGGGCCGAGCGATGCAATTGACCACGACCGAGCTGGGAGTCCGGCCGTTCAGCAAGGAGCGATACTTCGGCGGGCACGGGGCCTGCCCGGGCTGCGGCGCGGTCAGCATGCTGCGCCAGGTGATGCAGGCCGTCGGCCCCAGGGCCTATTACTTCATCCTGGCCAGCTGCGCCGGCAGCTACTTCCCCGGCGAGTTCACGGTGTGCGATGCCTCCATCGTGTTCACCGTCTACGCGGCCGGCTTCGCCCAGGCCGAAGGCATGTCCCAGGCCCTCGAGCTGCGCGGGCGCACCGGCGAGACGGTGGTGGCCTACTCGGGAGACGGCGGGGCGTTCGACATCGGGCTGGGGGGGCTGTCCGGCATCGCCGAGCGGAACGCCAATGTGCTCGTCATCGTGAACGACAACCAGGGCTACCAGAACACAGGCGGCCAGCAATCGGGCGGCACCCCGCGGGGCATCATCACCAAGTCGACACAGCCGTTCCATCAGGCGCCCCCCGCGGCGCGCAACCGCAAGGACCTGCTGGAGATCCTCGCCGCGCACCGGGTGCCGTACCTGGCCACCGCGTCGGCGGCCTTCCCGAGAGATCTCGACCAGAAGGTGAAGAAAGCCCTCAGCTACCGTGGCTTCAAGCTCATCCATCTGGTGACGGCCTGCGTGAACTGGGGCTTCGAGTCCCGCCTCGCGATCCGCGTCGCGCGCCTCGCCGTGGAGACGGGCTTCCATCCGCTCTACGAGATCGAGGGGGGGCGGCGCTATCGCATCACCCACGAGCCGGCCTCCGCGCCGCTCGAGGAGTTCACGGGCCTGCAGCGCCGCTTCCAGGGCGTCGACCTGGCGCTCCTGGGGCGAGACGTCGCCGAGCGGTGGGAGGACCTGCGCTACAAGGCCGCGCGCCCGTGGCCGGCGGCGGAACTGTCCAGCCTGGGCTGACGGCCTGGCATTCCCGCCCGGAGGTGCAGCCGCTCGACCTGCGGACGTTGGGCTCGCGCACGGGGCCCGCCACTCCTGCGGGGGCCGGTGCTGCGGTCGGCGTCCTCGCGACGGGCGCTTCCTTCGACCGCGGCGCTGTGGGTGCTGGGCCTCATGGTGACCCCGGCCCTGGCCTGCCTGGTCACCGCCCTCGGCGCGGTAAGATCGGGGCGCGATGGCTGACCTGCTCCCGCGCGACCTCGCCGAGCTGCGCCACCGCCTCGCCAGGAGACTTGGGCATGGGGTGGTCTCCCGCGACGTGGCGATCTTCGGCGCGTGTTTCCTGCTCTCCGTCCTGCTCAGGTTGCCATCCTTCTTCCGATCCGTCGTCGACTGGGACGAAAGCCTCTACCTCCTGATCGCCTCCCAGTGGCTCGAGGGGCATCCCCCCTACACCACGATCTGGGACCACAAGCCGCCGGGCATCTACCTCTGGTTTGCACTGGCCCTCCTCCTGTTCGGTCACTCCGTGCTCTCGATCCGGCTGGCCGCCTGCCTCGCAGTGGCCGTGACGAGCTACTCGCTCTACCGCATCGCGAGCACCGGTGAGGGCTCGCATGGGCGCCTCGTTGGCCTCGGCGCTGCCGGCCTCTACCTCGTGTTCTCCCTGGGAAACGGCGGGCTGGCGGCCAATACGGAGATCTTCGTCTCGCCCTTCGTGATGGCCGCTGCCGCCATCCTGCTCGCCCCTTGCGGGTCACGGGCGCCGCTGCGCGGTCTCCTCGCCAGTGGGATCCTCCTCGGCCTGGCCATATCCACGAAATGGGTCGCCCTCTGGGACGGTATCGCCCTGCTGTTGATCCTCGCCGTGTGCCCGGTTCTCTTCGGAGCACCCACCTCGATCGCCGCCGCTCTCGTTTCACGACGACTTCTCTTCTTCTCGGCTGCCACCTGCCTGATCTCGCTCGCGATGATTGTCCTGAACCAGCCCGCGGTGTGGGTCGTCGCTCTCGACGCGGCCATGGTCGCGACTGCCGCCGTGTACGTGGCGTCTACGAGCTCCTCGCCGGTCCAGTACCTGCGCGCCACGATGCTGGAATGGGGCACCCTCCTGGCAGGAGTCGTCGCCATTGTCGGAGCGTCGTTCCTCTACTTCGTGGCGAGCGGCATCGCTGGCGAGTATCTCGAGGCAAACTTCGCGGCGAACGCGCGACATGCGTCGATTCGATTCCCACGCTGGCTCGCCAGCGTCCGCCTCTCGAGCCAGCTGTCCAGCAACTACGCGCTCTGGATCGGTTTTCTTGTCGCGTGTCTATCCTGCGTGAGGGCTCGCCCGCTCAGCTTCGATCAGTCACGGCGGATCATCCTGGTCAGCTGGGTGTTGCTGACCATGCCGGGCATCTGGATCACCAAGCGCTTCTATCCCCACTACTTCCTTCAAGTCACTCCCGTGCTGTGCCTGCTGGTGCCGCTGGCGATCACGGCGATGTTTGCCTCCGCCCGCGAGACCGGTTGGCGGGGAGCCAGCCAGCCCGTCGCCGGGGCCATGAGGCCCACCATCTGGCGCTCGATCGGCCGCGCCCGGGCGTGGATCCCTGCGGGCGCGGCGTATGCCCTTGTCGCGCTCGCAACGGGGAACGCCGGATCGTTGGTGGTGGAGTCCGTCGTTGCGTCCGCTCAGTTCATCGAGCACCGCGCCGTCAGGCGGGAAGCGCATTGGGGCGACCAGGCCGCGAGCGTCGCGGCCTACCTGCGTCCACGCCTTGACAGCCGGGACCTGGTGTACGTGGTCGACTACGAGCCGATCGTGTACTACCTTCTGGGGACGCCGCTTCCGACGCGGTATATCTTCCCTGCCTTCCTGATCGATTCTCGTTTCAGCAACGTGGCGGGTATCGATGCGGTGGCCGAGCTGGAGCGCATATTCCGCAAGGACCCGGTCTACGTGGTCAAGCGTGAGCGGCACCGGCACGAGGCCGCCTTCGCTGCCATGCTGAGCGAACACTTGAGAGATGCCTACGAGCTCGAGACGAGGCTTGGCGATGTCGAGGTCTATCGAAAGAGAGGGCGATTGCATCACTCGTGACGCCACAGAAATCTCGCGGCGAAACTGACAGCGGCCGCCTGGACCCGCCGCAATTCGGAAGCCGTCACCGCGCCATCTTGGGGTCCAGCAGATCGCGCAGCCCGTCTCCCAGCAGGTTGAGCCCGAGGACGGTCACCGCGATGGCGCCCCCCGGGAAGATGGCGAACCACGGGTTCATCCCGAGGAAGGCCTGGGCCTCCCGCAGCATGAGCCCCCAGGACGGGTGCGGCGGCTGGGTGCCGAGCCCGAGATAGGCGAGCCCGGCCTCGGCAAGGATGGCGACGGGAAAGCTGATGGTCGCCTGGACGATGAGCGGCGACAGCGTGTTGGGCAGGATGTGGCGGGCGATGAGGGCCGCGTCCCCCGCCCCGAGCGCCCGCGCCGCCGCCACGAAGTCCCGGTCCCGGAGCTCGAGGAACGCCGCGCGCGTCAGCCGCGCGAAGACGGGGAGGAACGCCACCCCGATCGCCACCATGCTGATGGTGATGCTCGGACGGAAGACGGCCGTGATCAGCAGCGCCGACAGGATCGCCGGGAAGCCCTGGACGGCGTCCATGAGGCGCATGAACCCCTCGTCGAGCCAGCCGCCGAAATAGCCGGAGAGCATGCCGAGGAACACGCCGATCCCCATGCCAAGCCCTACCGCGATCACGCCCACGAGGATGGAGGTGACGGCGCCGGTCATGATGCGGGAGAGCAGGTCGCGCCCGAACTGGTCCGTCCCGAGCAGATGGTGCCCCGAGGGGCCCTGGAGCCGGCCGGTGATGGACATCTCGAGCGGGTCCCACGGGGTGTAGGCGAGGCTCAGCGCGGCCATCGCCAGCAGGCACAGCGTGATGGCCAGGCCCAGTGTGAACGTCACGTGCCGGAGCGGCCGCATCCGCCGGGACAGCGCGCGCTCATTCATAGCGGATGCGGGGGTCCAGGAACCCGTAGAGGATGTCCACCGCCACGTTGATCGTGACGATCACCGAGGCCACGAAGAGCACCACCCCCTGGACCACGGGCAGGTCCCGCGCGCTGATGGCGCCCAGCGCGAGGCGGCCGAGGCCCGGCAGGTAGAAGACCGACTCCAGGATGATGCTCCCCGCCATGAGCTGGCCGAGCTGGACGCCGGCCACGGTCAGCACCGGGATCATGGCGTTGCGCAGGGTGTGGCGGAAGAGCACCGTGCGCTCCGGCACGCCCTTGGCGCGGGCCGTCGTCACGTACTCCTCTCTCAGCACCTCCAGGATGGCCGAGCGCGTCGTGCGCGCCAGCACCGCGAACTGGAAGAGGCCCAGCGCCATCGCCGGCAGCAGCAGCGACTTGAGCGCGGACCCCACGCCCTGCGCCCAGCCGTCGAAGCCACCGGAGTGGAACCAGCCGAGCCGCACCGAGAACAGCAGGATCAGCAGCAGGCCCGCCCAGAAACCCGGCACCGCCACGCCGACCTGGGAGAGCGTCATCGTGAGGTAGTCCCCCCAGCGGCGCTGGTGGGTGGCCGCGAACACGCCGACGGGGATGGCGGCCAACGCCATGAAGCCCGCCGCCATGAGGGTGAGGGGAAGCGTCACCGGGAGCCGCGAGAGGATGAGGCCGCCGACAGGCACGTCGTACTGGATCGAGCGGCCGAGGTCTCCCACGAGCGCCCGCCCCATCCAGCCGAGGTACTGGACCACGAGCGGCCGGTTGAGCCCCATCGCCTCGCGGAGGCGCGCCGCCGCCTCCGCGCTCCCCTCGGTGCCCATGATGAGGAGGGCCGGATCGCCCGGGAGGATGCGCACCACCACGAAGACGAGGACCGAGACGAAAAGGAGGGTGGCCACGAGTGCGGCCACCCTCCTCAGGATGAAGCGGCGCAATGCGCTCGGGCCGGGCGGGCCCGCCTACTTCTGCCAGGCGACCTCGGAGAGGTCGAGCGCGGTGGTGGGCAGGTCCTTCCAGAGGCCGGTGACGCCCTTCTTGGCGGCCACAAGGCGCGGGTACATGTAGAGCCAGACCACCGGGGCCTCCTCGGCCAGCAGCTTCTGCATCTTGACGTACAGCTCCCGCCGCTTCTTGTCCTCCAGCGTGATCTCGGATTCCTTGAAGAGCTTCTGGAACTCGGCGTTGTCCCAGCGGAAGTAGTACTTGGGGTTGGCGTAGTTGTTGATGTCCCAGGGCTCGCCGTGCCCGATGATCGTGAGATCGTACTCGGGGCTCGTGCAGGGCGGCAGGCAGTAGACGCGCCCGAGCCACTGGCCCCACTCGATCTGCTCCATCTTCACCCGGATGCCCACCTTGGCGAGCTGGCTGACGATGACCTCACCCGTGCGCACCGTGTAGTAGTACTGCGGCGTCACCTTCAGCACGGCGTCGAAGCCGTTGGGGAAGCCCGCCTCGGCCAGGAGCTTCTTGGCCCTGGCCGGGTCATACGGCTTCTCCTTCGAGAGGTCCACGTAGTAGGGGTTCAGCGGGTCCACGTTCGAGCCCAGGATCTTCCCGTAGCCGAACACCGCCCCCTTCAGCACCTCGTCCTTGTTGATCGCGTGGGTGACAGCCAGGCGCACGCGCTTGTCGGAGAAGGGCGCCTTGGAGTTATTCATGGCCAGGATCACGTCGTTGGTCGTGTCCCCGGTGATCACCTGGAAGCGCGGGTCCTTCTTGAGGTCGGGCGCGTTCTCCGGGCCGATCCCGAAGGGGGACACGTCGATGTCCCCCGCCTTGAGAGCGGCCAGCGCCGAGTTCGGGTCCGGGATGAAGCGGAAGGTGACCTTGTCCAGAAGCGGCAGCCCCTTGACGTGGTAGTCCTTGCTCTTCACCAGGATCAGGCGGTCGCCGCGCACCCACTCGGAGACCGCGAAGGGCCCGGTGCCGATGGGGGCCGTCTTGAGGGTGTCCACCGCCTCCCGCGGATAGATGACCGAGCCCGGCCGGGACATCGTCAGGAGGAAGTTGGAGTCGATGGTCTTGAGCGTGAGCGTGATCGTGTAGTCGTCCTTGACGATGATGCTGGAGATGCCGAGGTACCGGGCCCGGTGGGGGTGCTTGGTCTCCGGGTTCATGGCGCGATCGAGCACGAACTTCACGTCCGCCGCGCGCATCTCGCGCCCGTTGTGGAAGTGGACGCCCTTCTTGAGGAAGAAGGTGTAGTTCAGGTTGTCCGTCGTGTACCAGCGCTCGGCCAGCCACGGCACCAGCTTGCCGTGCTTGTCGAGCTTCACCAGGCTCTCCTGGACGTTGTAGTGGATCGTGGTCTGGATGGCGGTGGCGGGGCTGGCCGTCATGTCGAGCCCGGGCGGCTCCGCAGCGGACTGCACCACCAGGCTGCTGCCCGGTTGCTGGGCCTGGGCCACCGGCGACCCCGCGACCGCCGCGGCCACTGCCAGAGCGAGCGCCATCATCACACGCCGGAGAGTCATCGCTTGCCTCCCGTGAAGAAGTCCACCGTCCGACGCAGCCCCTGGTCGAAGTCCACCAGGGGCTCGTAGCCAAAGTCGCGCTTGGCGGCACCGATGTCGGCCAGGGTGTGCGGCACATCGCCCACCCGCCGGGGCAGGTGCTTCCGCCGGAGCGGCCGCCCGAGCAGCCCCTCGAGCATCGAGATGACCTCGAGGAGGCTGATCCGGCTGCCGCACCCGACGTTGTAGGACTTGCCGGAGACGGCCGCCGCCGGCGCGCGTGCCGCCAAGAGGTTGGCCGACACCACGTTGTCGATATAGGTGAAGTCCCGGGACTGGGTCCCGTCGCCGTGGATCTGCAGGGGCCGGCCGCGCATCCCCCAGAGAATGAAGCGCGGAATCACCGCGGCGTACTCACTCTTGGGGTCCTGGCGGGGGCCGAACACGTTGAAGTAGCGCAGGCCCACCGTCTCCACGCCGAAGAGGCGGCTCCACACGCCCGCGTAGATCTCCCCCGCGACCTTGGTGGCCGCATACGGGGAGATCGGGGCCAGGGGCTGATCCTCGCGCTTCGGCAGGTCCGGGCGCTCGCCGTACACGGACGAGGAGGAGGCGTAGACCAGGCGCGGCTTCCTGCGCTGGCCGGCCGCGGCGTGGAGCAGGTGCAGGAAGCCCGTGACGTTGGAGGCGTTGGCGCCCAGCGGGTCGGCGACGGAGCGCGGCACGGAGCGCATGGCCGCCTGGTTGAAGATCACGGACACGCCGGCCACCGCCCGCTTCACCGCGGCGAGGTTGACCAGGTCCCCGCGGACCACCTGGAGGCGCCGCTCGCCCCGCGCGAAGTCCAGGTTGGCGCGGCTGCCGGTGGAGAAGTTGTCGAAGACCCGCACCCGGTGGCCGTCGGCCAGCAGCCGCTCCACCAGGTGGGAGCCGATGAAGCCCGCTCCGCCGGTCACCAGCACGAGTGATGTGGTCGTCATCGAAGGCGCGTGAACGCGGCTAATTATGGTGGCGGGCCGGCTGCATTGTCAATCTTGCGTCTCGCGGTCGGAGCGCCCCGGGGAACGCCGCAGCGCGGTTTGACAAGCGGTTGCCCCGTGGCTACTATGTGGCCCTCGTGCCACACCGACCCCGCTGCTCCGCCTCGAAGACGAAGGAGGCTGCCATGCGTCGTGCCCTCACTCTCTTCACCGCGCTGCTTCTGGCGCTCGCTGTCGCCGCCCCGGCGGCCATCGACGCCCAGACCAAGGACGACACCATCGTCTATGCGCTCCAGTCGGACATCGCGACCTGGGACCCGCCCAACGACGTGCTGCGCGAGGCGATCATTCTCGGCTACCACGTCTTCGACCACCTGGCCGCGCGCGACGTCAAGACCGGCAAGGTGGGCCCGAACCTGGCCATCGCGTGGAAGGCGCTCGACGACACGACCTGGGAGGTCAAGCTGCGCCAGGGCGTGAAGTTCCACGACGGGACACCGTTCGGCGCCAAGGACGTCAAGGCCACCTTCGACCGGGTGCTGGACCCCAAGAACAAGCTCACGGCCCGCGGGAACCACGCCAAGATCAAGAGCGTGGAGGTCGTGGACGACTCCACCGTCCGCTTCAAGACCGATGGCCCCTACCCGCTCTTCGTCGAGCGCATGACCGCGCAGGTGATGCAGTCGGCCAAGGTGATCGCCGAGAAGGGCCATGACTGGATGCAGGAGCACCCCGTCGGCACCGGACCGTACAAGCTCGTGAAGTGGAGCCGGAAGCAGGAGCACGTGCTGGTGCGGAACGACGATTACTGGGGCCCGAAGCCCCACTTCAAGAACCTGCGCATCCGCATCATCCCCGAGCAGGCCACCCAGATCGCCGAGCTGCTCTCGGGCGGCGTCGACGTGATCAAGGCCGTGCCGCCCGACCAGATGGACGTGATCAACAAGTCGGGCAGCTCGCGCACCATCACCTCGCCCATCCTCCGCACGGCCATGCTCCAGCTCGACCAGTCGGGGCGCGGGGGGCCCAACCCCTTCCAGGACAGGCGGGTGCGGCAGGCGGCCAACCTGGCGGTGGACATCGACGGCGTCATCAAGCACGTGCTCAACGGCCTCGGGGACCGCGTCGCCACCGGCGTCAACCCCATGGCCTTCGGCTGGGACCCGAATCTCAAGCCCTACAAGCAGGACCTGGACAGGGCCAAGAAGCTCCTGGCCGAGGCCGGCTTCCCGAACGGCGTGGACATCACCTTCCACGAGGGCCCACCCGTCGTCGAGCCCGCCACACAGCAGACCAACGACGCCATCGTGTCGGACCTGACCAAGGCGGGCTTCCGCGTCAAGCGCAACTACACGGGCGACAACACGGTGTTCGTCGCGCGGGTGAAGGAGAACAAGGCGAGCCCCATGTTCGGCTGGTCCTGGGGCTACTACTCGATCTTCGACGCCGACGCCATCCTGTACGACGTGTTCAAGTGCGGCGAGACGTGGAGCTACTACTGCAACAAGGAGCTGGACGACCTGATCTTCTCCGGTCGCTCGAGCCTGGATCCCAAGAAGCGGGCCGAGATCTACGTCAAGGCCCAGAAGCTCCTCTTCGATGACGCCGCCTACCTCTTCAAGTGGGGCCTCCGCGGCGTCTGGGGGGTCTCGAACCGCATCGAGTACGCGGCGCCGCGCGACGAGATCGACCGCATGTTCCTCGCGACCCCGCGCAACTGGCCTTCTCCATCCTCCACGTCATCGGCGACCCCGTCCTCCTCCTCCTCCCCCAGAACGCGGGCAAGGAGGAGTACGAGCGCTACCACAAGCTCCTCGGGCTCGACCAGCCGGTTTACATCCAGTACTGGAAGTTCGTCAGCCGCGCCGTCGTGGGCGACTTCGGCAAGTCGTGGTACACGAGCACGCCGGCCTTCACGCTGGTGCTCGAGCGCATGCCGCCCACGCTGTACCTCACGTTCGCCGGGCTCGGCGCCGCCATGCTCATCGCCCTGCCCCTCGGGATCCTGGCCGCGCTCAAGCGCCACTCCTTCGTGGACACCCTCTGCACGATGCTCGCGGTGGCGGGCCAGGCCATGCCCATCTTCTGGCTCGGCATCATGCTCATCATCGTCTTCGCCGTGCGCCTCAAGGCGCTGCCGGCCTCGGGCTACGGGACGTGGCAGCACTTCCTGATGCCGGCCTTCAGCCTCGGCACGTTCCTGGCGCCCATCACCATGCGGCTGGTGCGCTCGGGGGTGATCGAGGTCATGAACATGGAGTACATCAAGACGGCCCGGGCCAAGGGCGTGGCCGAGCGGATGGTGGTGATCAAGCACGCCTTCCGCAACGCCTGCATCCCGGTCATCACGGTGGTGGGGCTGCAGTTCGGCCAGCTCCTGGGCGGCGCCATCGTGACGGAAACCGTGTTCGCCTGGCCCGGGGTGGCGACGCTCACGGTGGAGTCCATCCGGAACCAGGACTTCCCGGTGGTCCAGTGCGCCGTCGTCCTCCTCGCCCTCGTCATCGTCACGGTCAACCTGATCGTGGACATCATCGTCGGCCTGATCGACCCGCGGATCCGGGTGGGCTGATGACGGCGGCGGGCGGAGGGATGGGGACTGCCGTGGCTCCGGTCGACCTCGAGGGTGGGGGGCTCCCGGGCGAGACGCGCGGCTCGCTGCGCCGGCTCTGGCGGCTCAAGTGGGGCGTGGCGGCGGCGGCCATCATGCTGGTGATCGTGGGCGCCACCCTGCTGGCGCCCTGGCTGGCGCCGCACGACCCCATCAACGTCAACATCCGTCACCGGCTCGCTCCGCCTGCGTGGATGGAGGGGGGCGATGCCAGGCACCCGCTGGGCACCGATCAGGTGGGGCGCGACCTCCTCTCGCGAGTGATCTACGGCGGGCGCGTGTCCCTCCTGGTGGGCGTGGCGGCCGTGCTCCTCTCGGCCACCATCGGCGTGCTCCTGGGGCTCACGGCCGGCTACTTCGGATCGCGCGTCGACTGGAGCATCATGACGCTCGTCAACGTGATGCTGACCTTCCCCTTCGTCCTCCTGGCCCTGGCGGTGATCGCCGTCCTCGGGCCCAGCCTGCCGAACATGATCGCCGTGCTGGGAGCGGCCGGCTGGCCGATCTACGCCCGTGTGGTGCGGGCCGAGACCCTGTCCATCCGGGAGCGGGACTTCGTCGTGGCGAGCCGGGCGCTGGGCATGGGCCACCTCCGCATCATCTTCCGGCAGATCCTCCCCAATCTGGTCTCCGCCGTCGTCGTGATCGCGACGCTCCAGGTGGCCCAGGTGATCATCCTGGAGTCCTTCCTGTCCTTCCTGGGCCTCGGGATCCAACCACCCACGCCCGCCTGGGGCAACATGCTGGGCGAGGGGCGGGTCTACATGCTCACCTCGTGGTGGATCGCGGCCTTCCCGGGCCTCGCCATCTTCGTCACCACGCTGGTGATCAATCTCATGGGCAATGCGCTGCGGGACTGGCTCGACCCGCACATGAAGCTATAGTCGGGCGAGCCGCAGCCGAAGGCGAGGCGAGCGAAGATGGAAATCCCCCGAGCGGAGCGAGGCGGCGAGCCGCAGCCGAAGGCGAGGCGAGCGAAGATGGAAATCCCCCGAGCGGAGCGAGGCGGCGAGCCGCAGCCCGCAGTGCGAGGCGGAGCCGAAGGCGAGCCGAGCCGATGGATCGGGAGAGCGCGAAGCGCGCCGAGGCGAGCGAACATGGAAATCCCCCGAGCGGAGCGAGGCGGCGAGCCGGCGTGATGGGACTACTTGTAGCCGGTGCCGGCCTGCTTGTACTCCTCGCGGGGGGGCGAGAAGATGTCGAGCACCAGGGCCCGCGCGTTGGGCAGGGCCCGCCCGCCGTGGGGGACGTCGGGCGGCGTCTGCCAGAAGTCGCCGGCCTTGACATGATGCTCGACGCCGTCCTGGATCCGGATCCACTCCCCCTCGAGGCAGACGCCCCACTGCTCGTTGGGATGCGCGTGGACGGGCGACACCGAGCCCGGCTCGATCTCGACCACCGAGAGCATGAGGTGTACGCCGGGGAAGACGCGAGCGCGAATCCCCTCGGTGAGCTGACGCGGGATCCCGCCGGTCGCGAGGTGATGGAAGTGCGACGCATCGGTCATGGATGGCTCCTTTCGCGATTGACTGCCGCCATTGTAACGGCTGGCGGCACCGAGGCGCACGGGTGACAACGACCCAGATCGGGCGAGCGAACCGATGAGACTCTTTCTGGCCATGATGTCCCACGAGACGAACACGTTCAGCAATGTGCCCACCGACAGGGCCCAGTTCGAGGCGCGCAACCTCCATTACGGCGATGACATCGTGGAGGCCTTCCGCAGCACCGGCACCTGCCTGGGGGGCATGATCGACGCGGCCGAGCGCCACGGCGTCCGCCTCGTGCCCTCGGTGGCGGCCGCGCCCTCGCCGGCCGGGCGCGTCACGAGCGTGATCTACGCGCAACTCGAGGAGCGCCTGCTCGCCGATCTCCAGGCCGCGAGCCCCGTGGACGGGGTGCTCCTCGACCTGCACGGCGCCATGGTGCCCGAGGGGCTCGACGACGGGGAGGGCGACCTCATCGAGGCGGTGCGCAAGGTCGTCGGCCCGCGCATCCCCGTCGCCGTGACGCTCGACCACCACGTCCTCGTGGTCAAGTCCACCATCCACTACCGGGCGGCCTTCGAGCCCATCGCCCGGGAGATCATCGAGGTGGACGCCCCGGGGCTGTCCTCGTCGAATCTCGAGCGCTTCGACTTCACGCGCGTCCGCCGTCCCATCTTCCCGCTCGACGCGGAGACGACGTACCCGTGAGGCGCGCCCGGCGCGTTCTCTGGACGCTTGCGGTCTTCGCGGCGGGCGCCGTCGTCGGGCTCGGTGCCGGGAGCGCGCTCTCCGCGTCCACGCCGCGGATGTGGGCGGATGTGCTCCTGACGCGGACCACGAGCGAGATCCCGCGCAAGGTGTTCCTCCGGGTCAACGACGACCACTGGGATCCCGGCGCCGAGGGCGGCTGGCACCGCCACCCCGGGCCGACCATCCTCTATGTCATGGAGGGAGAGCTGTCGGAGGCCACGCGAGAGGGGCCGAACACCCTCAAGCGGGGGCAGGCGGTCTGGCGCCCCGCGCGCACCGAGCACAACGTGAGGAACCTCGGTCCGGGCCCGGCCCGGGCGCTGGCCATCCATCTCGACCCGGCCCAGTGAGCCCGACGTAGCGAGGAGATCGGCGATGGCGTTCCCCGGCTTCACGGCAGCGGACTTCAAGGTGTTCGAGATCGACGGCTTCGCCCCCCGCATGGAGGCCATCAAGCGGCGCATTCGCCCCAAGCTCGAGCAGGCGGGGCGCGAGCTCCTGACCGACGTGACGCGGGTCGGCGCGGCTCCAGCGTTCGCGCACGTGGCCAAGCACGCCCGTCGCACCGTGAACCCACCGGACGACACCTGGGTGGCCTTCGCCGCCGACAAGCGCGGGTACAAGCAGCACTGCCATTTCAAGGTCGCCGTGTCGCGCGGGGCGGTGCGCTTCCTCTTCGAGGCGGGCCCCGAGCACGCCGACAAGAAGCGGTGGGTCGCGGCGTGGAAGCGGGACGCGCCCACGGTGGTACCCGTCCTGCGGCGCGCCAAGGGCCTCGCGTGGTTCAGGAACGAGCACGACGAGGCGCCCGCGGCCATCCTGAGCGATCTCCCGGCAGAGGCCGTGACTCGCCTGGGCGAAGCGCTCCTGCGCAAGCGGGACGGCCAGATCGTCCTGGGCCGCGCCGTCACGGCGCAGGAGGCCGCCCGCTGGAAGCCCGCGGACTACGCCCGAGCGGCGCGCGAGACCTTCCACCTGCTGGCGCCCTTGTACCGGCTGCGGTAGTGGATACGGGCGGGTCGGGGTGAGCGAGAGGTGGTCGTCACTTCCGAGGACGTCAGGCTCGGCAAGCCCGATCCCGAGGTGTACGTGCTGGCCGCGCGGCGGCTCGGCGCCGCGCCCGTCGCCTGCGTCGTCTTCGAGGACTCCGTGGTGGGGATCCAGGCCGCGCGCCGGGCGGGCATGCGGGCCATCGGGGTGACGACGGCCTACGGCGAGGAGGAGCTGCGCGCGGCCGGGGCGGAACTGGTCATTGGCGACTTCGAGGGGCTCGAATGGGACTCGATCGCCCGCCCGTGAGCACGGCTGCGTTCTGGGAGGGGCTCTACGCCTCCCGGAGCGACGGCTGGGAGCTGGGTCATCCCGCCCCACCCCTCGCCGCCTGGCTCTCCGCCGGCGGCGTCTTCCCCGCGCCGGATTCCGGGGAGCCGGCGCGCGTCGCCATTCCCGGTTGCGGACGGGGTCACGATGCCCGCCTGCTGGCGCGCCAGGGCTACCGGGTCTCGGGCTTCGACTTCGCCGAGGTCGCGATCGCCGAGGCCCGCGCCCTGGCGCAGGCCGAGGGTCTCACCGTCAGCTTCGAGCAGCGGGATATCTTCACGCTGGACGGCGACCACCGCGGCTCCTTCGACGGGGTATGGGAGTACACGTGCTTCTGCGCCATCGATCCCGCCCGCCGCGAGGAGTACGTCCGCCTCGTCCACGCCATCCTGAAGCCGGGCGGGCGACTGCTCGGCTGCTTCTATCCCCTGCGCGAGGGGACCGACGGCCCGCCCTTCCCGGTGTCGGTGGCGCAGATCGAGGTTGTGCTGTCGCCGTGGTTTGGAATCGTCGAGGCCGGGCCCCCGGCCGAGTCGGCCGAGCAACGGCGCGGTCTCGAGTGGCTCGTGCTCGCCCGCCGCCTCTAGCGGGCGAAGGCCACGCAGGTGACGCCCGCCAGCATCACCCCCGCCCCGAGCAAGCGCGGGCCCAGCCGTCCTTCCCCGAGCCACACGCTGCCGATGATGGCCGAGAACACGATGGACACCTCGCGGGCGGCCACGACGTAGCCGGCCTTCGACAGCCGGAACGCGAAGAGGACCAGCAGATACCCGCCAAGGGTCAGCACCGAGGCGACCAGCAGGCTCCGCCAGTTCGCGGCCCATTCGCGCCGGAGCACGCCGGGCCGGCGGAGCAGCGGCGGCAGCAGGAACAGCGTCTGACCGAAGCCGATGAAGGCGAGATACGGGACCGGATGCAGGCGGGCGACCCCGGCCTTGTCCACGAGCGAGTAGCTGGCAATGGTGAGCCCGGTGAGCAGCGCCCACCCGGTCCCCGCGCGGAGAGGCCACCCGGCGCCCTCCGAGGACCCGGCGCCACGGCCGGCGAGCTGAAGGGCCACCAGCCCGAGGACAACGAGGGCCACCCCGACGCTCCCGAGCGGGGAGAGGCGCTCGCCGAGAAGGAAGAAGGCCAGGATCGGCACGAGCCCGACGCTCACACCGCGGGCGATGGGGTAGACGAGCGAGTAGTCGCCCGACCGGTACGCCCGTCCGAGGAAATAGAAGTAGATGGCGTGCAGCGCGATGGTCGCCGACACGAAGGGCCAGGCCGCCGCCGGGACCCCTGTCAACGCGAGCTCGCGCGCGGCCCAGGGCAGGAGGAGGACCCCGCCGAGGGTGTTGGCCGACCAGAGAAAGGCGAGCGGATCGCGGCCCCGCTTCGTGAGGGCGTTCCAGGCGGCGTGGAAGAGCGCGGCAGACAGGACCAGGGCAAGGGCGGAGACGGGCATCCGCGACAGTGTAGGTGGCTGTTCCCGGTCGGACAATCCCCCGGAACTTTTTCTTGACAGCAGGGAGAACCGCCTGTACTGTGGCCCGTGGTTGCAGGTTCACCCGGTCAGCCGATTGGTAGCGGACAGAAAGTCGCGAAGGTCGAGATCAACGCCGCGAGGACCTCAAGTCCAGCGGCGTTTTTGTTTGTCCTCCATTGTCGGAGGACGCCCCCGCCATGGTGGCGGGGTTTCACCGAGGCGAAAGCCTCGACAGAAAGAGGTAAGGGTCTATGGCACAGGGTACAGTCAAGTGGTTCAACGATGCGAAGGGGTATGGCTTCATTTCCCAGGAGGGTGGCGAGGACGTGTTCGTGCATTTCAACGCCATTCAGGCCCAGGGCTTCAAGAGCCTGGCCGAGGGCGATAAGGTCGAGTTCGAGGTGACCAAGGGCCCGAAGGGGCTCCAGGCCGCCAACGTTCGCAAGGCCTAGCAGCGCCCCCTACGTCACGCGAAAGGCCGGGCCCCTGAATCGGGACCCGGCCTTTCGTGCGTTTCCGGCAGCCCAAGATCTGCAGGGCGCCCCCGACCTGTCCTCGCTGGTGACCAAGCTCCGAGCGGCCCGAGCCGACGTGCTCTTTCATACTGGCTACAACCCCGACATCGCCCTCTTCCTGCGCCAGGCCAAGGAGCAGGGCCTGCGCGTCAAGGCCTACGTGGGCCACGGCGCCGGTCACAGCCAGCTCGACAAGCTCAAGGAGGCCTTTGGCAAGGAGATCGAGGCCTTCCACACGGTGGACCCGGTGGCGGCCCAGCTCCTGGACCCGAAGACCCTCAAGCCCGGCGTGGGCGCTCTGACGGCCGAGATGGTCAAGCGCTACAAGGCGGAGTTCGAGCCCAACATGGCGGTGGCCGCGATCGCCCCGCATGTCGCCATGGGCTTCAACAACCTGTGGATCCTGCTGAACGACGTGCTGCCGCGCGCCATCCAGAAACATGGCGGCTTCGGCCCGGACGCGCTTGCCAAGGCCGCCCGGGAAACCGACATCCCCGAGGGCGGCACCATGATGGGCTATGGCGTCAAGTTCTACAGCGACGGCCAGCCCATGCGCGGCCAGAACGAACGCGCCTTCCCGGTGGTGTTCCAGGTCGTCGGGGGCAAGTTCGAGGTCGTCTACCCCAAGAGCGTGGCCACCGCGCCACCGATTCTCCCGCTCCCGGCCTCCTCGCCGTGGGCAGCCCGCTGATCTGACGTCCGGTGCGCGCCGGGGGGCCCTGCCCCCTGGCGCCAAGGCGTCCCGCATGCTGACCGTCTCCGGGGTGGCGGGGGGAGAGATCCTCGGCCTCATCGGCCCCAACGGCTCCGGCAAGACCACCATGTTCAACTGCATCTCGGGGGCCTTCCCTCCCACCGCCGGCTCCATCGTGTTCCGGGGCGAGGAGATCTCCGCGCTGACCCCCGACAAGATCTGCCACCGAGGGATCGCCCGGACCTTCCAGATCCCGCGCCCCTTCCGCAAGCTCTCGATCCTGGAGAACGTGGCCGTCGCCGCCCACTACGGGAGCAACGAGCCCAGCACGGAGGGCCAGGCGCGGCGTCACGCCCGCGAGATGCTGGCGCTGGTGGGCCTGCCCGCCGACGACTCCGCGTCCACGGCGCTCCTGGGCGCCGCGGGGCTCAAGAAGCTCGAGCTGGCCCGGGCGCTCGCCACGCGGCCGACCCTGCTCCTCGCCGACGAGATCCTCGGCGGCCTCGACCCGGGCGAGATGGCGAGCGCCGCGGAGATGCTCAAGCGGATCCGCCAGGAGCTCAAGATCACCATCGTGTGGGTGGAGCACATCATGGCGACCCTCATGCGCGTGGTGGACCGGGTCGTGGTGCTCGACCACGGCGAAAAGATCGCCGAGGGCCGGCCGGTCGACATGGCCCAGGATCCGAAGGTCATCGAGGCCTACCTCGGCGAGAAGATCGTGCTGGCGTGATGGCGGCCCCACCGACCGGCATGCTGGAGCTGCGCGGCGTCACCGCGGGCTACGGCCAGTTCACGGCGCTGTGGGGCGTATCGTGGCCCGCGGCATCGCTCATGTCCCCGAGGGGCGCCGGATCTTCCCGATGCTGACGGTGGCCGACAACCTGAAGATGGGCGCCTTCCTGCGAAGCGCCCGCCGCGGCTACCGCGACAGCCTGGAGCGCGTCCACACGCTCTTCCCCGCCCTCGCGGAGCGGCAGAAGCAGCGAGCGGGCAGCCTGTCGGGCGGCGAGCAGCAGATGCTCGCCATCGGGCGGGCGCTCATGTCGCGCCCCAAGATCATCCTGCTCGACGAGCCCTCGATGGGGCTGGCGCCCGTGATGGTCCTGCGGCTGTTCGATCTGATCCGGCGCGTGCGGGAGGAGGGGTACACGATCCTGGTGGTCGAGCAGAATGTGCGCCAGGTCCTCAAGCTCGTGGACCGGGCCTACCTCCTCGAGGTGGGGCGCATCAAGATGGAGGGCCGCGCCGACGAGCTCTCCGAGCAGGACTTCGTCAGGAAAGCGTACGTGGGCCTCTGACCCCGATGATCGATCCGATCTTCATCGCGGAGGCGGCGCTCAACGGCATCCTGCTGGGCGGGGTGCTGGCGCTCCTGGCGCTGGGCCTCAACCTGATCTTCGGTGTCCTCGACATCGTCTGGATCGCCTACGTGGAGCTCGTCATGCTGTGCATGTACCTGGTCTGGCCACCGGGGGGCTCCTCTTCTTCCTCCAGTCCTTCGCCACCTTTCTCTGGACCACCGACCACCGGACGGTGCGCCTGAATCTGCCCATCATCGAGGTGGCCGGGATGTTCCTCTCCTTCGCTCGGCTGATCGCCTTCGTCGTGGCGATCCTGGCGATGATCGGCCTGTACCTCTTCCTCAGGCACACCTTCATCGGCACCGCCATCCGGGCCGTCTCCCAGGACCGGGACGCCATGCGGCTCATGGGCGCCAACCCGCAGCGGGTCTACGTCGTCACCTCCGCCGTGGGGGGGGCCATGGCCGGGCTGGCGGGGGCGCTGCTCATCATCCAGTACTCGGTGCACCCGTACTTCGGCGCGGCGTTCGGTCCGCTGACCTTCATGATCTGCGTCCTCGGCGGTCTCGGGAACATGGTGGGCGCCGTCGTGGCGGCGGTCATCATGAGCGAGATCATCTCGGTGGGCGGCGTCATGATGTCCACCGAGATGGGCTACGTGATCGCCTTCGTGCTGTTCATCGTGATGATGTTCGCGCGCCCGGGCGGCATCCTCGCGAAGCGGGAGTGACCGTGGCGCGACTCACCGCCGCCGTCGTCCTCGCCATCATCGCCGCCGCCCCCTTCCTGCCCATGGGCGGCATGCGCCAGTACGCGCTCCACGTCCTGGTGCAGATCTTCATCTGGTCGTTCATCGGTGGGGCGTGGTCTCTCATGGGGCGCTTCGGGCTGATCTGCCTCGGCCACGGCGCCTTCCTGGGCGCCGGCGCCTACACCACCACGCTCCTCTGGAACTTCTGGGGCCTCACGCCGTGGCTGGGCGTGCTCGTGGCCGTGGCGGGGGCCGTGGTGATCGGGCTGGTGCTCGGCTATCCGTGCTTCCGCTTCCGCGTGGTGGGCCACTACTTCGCCCTCGTGACGCTCGCGGTGGGCGAGGTGGTCCGGCTCCTCGTCATCGCCGAGCGCGACTGGACCGGCGGCTCGCTGGGCGTCACGCTCAAGGCGTCAGCAGGCGAGGCGAGCCTCGCCGCCATCCAGTTCGCGGACAAGCGCGTCTTCTACTACGCCTCCGTGGCCCTGTGGCTCGGCGGGCTCTGGGTGTGGCGCCGCGTGGACCGGAGCATGGCGCGCTCGGCGCTGGAAGCCATCGGGGAGGACGAGGGAGCGGCCGCGTCGGTGGGCATCCACGTCACGCGCTTCAAGCTCACGATCACCGTGCTCTCGGCGGCGCTGACCGCCGTGGGCGGCGTCCTCTACGCCCAGTACTTCACCTACGTGAACCCCGACACGCTCTCCGGCATCGGGGTGTCGCTCCGGATCGTGTTCGCCGTCGTCCTCGGCGGCATGTACTCCCTGCTGGGCCCGACCGTCGGCAGCGCGCTCACCATCGCGCTGTCCGAGTACCTCCGCGTGCTCTTCGGGCTCAAGTTCATCGGCATGGCCGAGACGATCTACGGGCTGGTGCTGATCCTCTGCATCATCTTCCTGCCCGCGGGCATCTACGGCAGCCTCCGCGCCGCCATCGC
>JACPCX010000070.1:0-3365 GCA_016184305.1 Candidatus Rokuibacteriota bacterium
GACGGAGCACCTCGTCCGGGTCGGCGACTATCCGAGTCGAGCCGCCGCCGACGCCGGGCGCAAGGACATGCACGCGCGCGGCCTCCCGGCCTTCGTGACCCAGGGCGGACCCAGGTGAGCCCGCTCGTCGTCCTGGTGACCGCGCCGTCCACGGACGCTGCGCTCACGCTGGGCCGGGCGCTCGTGGACGAGCGGCTCGCGGCGTGCGTGAACGTGGTGCCCGGCATCACGTCGATCTTCGCGTGGGAAGGCAAGCGGGAGGAAGCGGCAGAGGCGTTGCTGGTCATCAAGACCGAGAGCCGCCGCTACGCGGCGCTCGAGCAACGCGTCCTGGAGCTGCACCCGTACTCGGTACCCGAGGTGCTGGCCCTGACAGTCGAGGCCGGGTCGCCCGCCTACGTTCAGTGGGTCCGGGACTCGGTCACAGTCGAGGGGAGGTGAGGGCAACGACGAAGAATGACCTGATCAACGCGGTGGCAGCCCACGGGCTGTCGAAGCGACAGTCGGCCTCGGTGGTCGAATCGCTCTTCGACATCATCTTCAACTGCTTCGAGCGGGGGGAGGACGTCAAGATCGTCGGGTTCGGGCACTTCCGGATCCGCCGCAAGGCGTCCCGCCGCGGGCGGAACCCGCAGACCGGGGACAGCATCGAGATCACGGCGCGGAAGGTGCTCACGTTCAAGCCGAGCAAGGGGCTCAAGCTGCGGCTCAACCACTAGCGCGGGGCACATGTGACCCAGGTGATCCCGGAGAAGCTCTACTACCGCATCGGCGAGGTCGAGTCGATCACGGATATCCCCGCGTACGTGCTGCGCTACTGGGAGTCCGAGTTCAAGCTGCTCCACCCCAAGAAGAATCCGGCGGGACAGCGCCTGTACCGCAAGCGCGACGTCGAGCTCGTGCTCCGCATCAAGACCCTCCTGTACCAGGAGCGCCTCACGCTCGAGGGCGCCAAGAAGCGCCTCCTGGCCGAGTCGCGCGGAACGGCCCAGATGGATCTCGGGCTCAAGGGGGCGGCGCTGGAGGACACGCTTCGCCGCCTCCGGAGCCGGCTGCGGGCGCTCAGGGAGCGGCTCGCGCACGACCGGAAGTGAGCGGGTGCCTTGAGTTTCATGCCCTCTCTCCGTACAATGCACGTGGGTCGGGGCGTGGCGCAGCCCGGTAGCGCACTTGACTGGGGGTCAAGGGGTCGCTGGTTCAAATCCAGTCGCCCCGACCAATTCCATCGGCAGTCAAGGGCAGATTCCTGGATCTGCTCGCTGGCGTTTTTGGGGGTGGGAGGAGTACATGCCAGGCGTGATCCTGGTCACCAACGATGACGGGATTCACGCCGCGGGGCTCCAGGCGTTGGCTGCCGCCCTCGAGGATCTCGGTGAGGTGTACGTGGTGGCCCCGGATCGCGAGCAGAGCGCCGTCGGGCACGCCCTCACCCTTCACCGTCCGCTCCGTGTCGATCAGCTCGCCGAGCGGCGGTTCGCGGTGAACGGGACGCCGTCGGATTGCGTGAACCTGGGCGTTCTCGGCCTCCTCCCGGAGGCGCCCGTGCTGGTGGCCTCCGGGATCAACCACGGAGCCAACCTCGGCGACGATGTCACGTACTCGGGCACCGTCTCTGCGGCCATGGAGGGGACGTTGCTCGGCGTGGCCTCCATGGCGGTGTCCCGGGTGGACCCCGACGGTAGCGGTTTCGACAGGGCGGCGGAGGTCGCCCGCGCCGTGGCGGCGCGGCTGCTGGTCGAGGGCCTGCCGGCGCAGACGCTTCTCAACGTGAACGTGCCGCCCGGCACGCTCGCGGGCGTTCGCATGACGCGGCTGGGACGGCGAGTGTACAGCGCCAAGGCCGTCCGCGAGGTGGATCCCCGGGGACGCCCGTACTACTGGATCGGCGCGGGGCCACCCACGTGGGAGGAGGACGAGGAATCGGACATCGCCGCAGTGCACAATGGGTGGGCGTCGGTGACGCCGCTGCACCTCGACCTGACCCACCATGGGGCGCTCCGCGGCCTGGCGAGCTGGGAGGGCGGTCTCAACGCCCTCCTGAAGAAGCGGACCCGGTGACCGGCCGCAACGAGGTTGTCGCTTCTCGCGAGCGCTTCACCCGCGAGCGTGAGAAGATGGTCGAGCAGCAGCTCGTCGCGCGCGGCATCACCGATCCCCGCGTGCTGGCCGCCATGCGCCGGGTGCCGCGGCACCTGTTCGTGGACGAGGCGCTCCGGGAGCGGGCCTACGGAGATCACCCTCTCCCGATCGGCGAAGGACAGACCATCTCCCAGCCGTTCATCGTGGGACGGATGACCGAGCTCTTGAAGCTCGTCGGCGTGGAGAAGGTGCTCGAGATCGGGACGGGGTCCGGCTATCAGGCGGCCGTGCTCGCGGAGTGCGCGAGCCGTGTGTGCACCGTGGAGCGCCTCCCGCGACTTGCGGCGCGCGCGCGGCAGACGCTCGAGGCCCTCGCGTACACGAATGTGTGGGTGCGCACGGCGAACGGAACCTTCGGGTGGCCTGACGAGGCGCCCTTCGACCGGATCCTCGTCGCCGCCGGCGGGCCGTCGGTGCCGCCTCCGCTGTTCGAGCAGCTGGCCGAGGGCGGGCGCATGGTGATGCCGGTGGGCGAGGCCGATACCCAGCGGCTGCAGGTGATCGAGAAGGTGCGGGGCGAGATGCGCGTCACCGACGACTCGGGATGCGTGTTCGTGAAGCTCATCGGGAAGTACGCGTGGCAGACCTGAGGAGCGGAGGTCGAGCGGTGCCATGCGAGGTCGGGGCGTAGCGCAGCTTGGTAGCGCGCCTGCTTCGGGAGCAGGAGGTCGCTGGTTCAAATCCAGTCGCCCCGACCTCCGTGGGGGGCCGGGCGCCGCCGCAGCGTCCGATGACGGCGGCCGACATCCGCACCGCCGCCGAGATCGTCGTCGGCGGGCGCGTTCAGGGCGTGGGCTACCGGAACTTCGTGGAGCGCAAGGCGAGCCAGCTCGGTCTCACGGGCTATGTCATGAACCTCAAGGACGGGCGGGTCCGAGTGCGGGTCGAGGGTGGGCGGAACGTCATCGACGAGTTCGCCCACGAGCTCGAGAAGGGGCCTCCGCTCGCCCGCGTGGAGAAGGTGGAGATCATGTGGCGTCCCGCGACAGGCCGCTTCGCGTCGTTCGGCACCCGCTACGCGGAGTTCGACCCCTGACGCGCCGCCGCACTCGGACCCGGCGCGCGATCGGGGTGGGGCTGCTGTTGCCCGGCCTGCTCTTCGTGCCCGGCCCGCCGGCCCACGCAGAGCCGCAGCCGCCCAAGCCCCCGCACAGGCGACCCCTCCCCAGGGAGCACAAGCGCCCGGAGTCCCCGCCTGGGCCCTGCGTGCATGTGGTCCAGGCGGG
>JACPCX010000195.1:0-2779 GCA_016184305.1 Candidatus Rokuibacteriota bacterium
AGGATCGCCTTGCGCCCGCCCCCGTAGCCGGCCAGGAAGTGCTGCGTCACCGCGCCCGAGAGGATGAGCTGCTCGGCCTCGGCCACCACACGGTTCACCCTGACCGGCGTGCCGCGGCTGGTCGTCCCCACATGCACCATGGCCGCCGCATCCCGGCTGTCGTGCTCGACAAACCGCAACCGCTGCAGCACCTCGGGGCCGACCAGGGCGCGGTGCTCCTCGGGCGTCTGCCGGCGGTGCGTGCCGGTGCCCGAGATCACGGTGATCGCACCATCGGGCACCCCGAGGCGGTTCAGCTCGTCGAGCAGCGGGGGCAGGTAAAAGTCGGGGCGGGACCAGCTCCGGGTGGTATCCCCGATCACGATCGTGACCGGCCGCCCCGGCCGGATCACGCCCGCCAGGGGCGGGGAATCGATGGGGTGCTGAAGGGCCTCGCGCACGACCGCGGCCACGTCGCTCGCCGCGGGCAGGTGCCGGGCGGAGAGGGTAGCCAGGAAGCCCTCGTCCGGGATATCCACGGCCTGGACGGTGTCGCCATAGGCCAGATCGATGCGCATGGGTGGCCCCCCTCTCGGGGAATGATTATAGCGCCGCCGCCCTTGCCGGGGCGGGGCGTGCTTGCTAGGCTGTCCCGGGCGAGCGCGCCGACCGGAGCTCACAACAGGGGGAGGAACCATGGCAAAGCTGACCAGGGAAGACGTCCTGAAGAAGACCGAGCAGCTCAAGAACTGGGGCAAGTGGGGTCCCGACGACCAGCTGGGCGTGCTCAACTACATCACGCCCCAGGACATCGTGAAGGCGGCGAGGCTGGTGAAGAAAGGCAAGGTGTTCCGGCTCGGCCTCAATCTCGACGAGAACGGCCCCCAGCGAGGCCTGTTCGGCGGCCGCTGGAACCCCATCCACCAGATGCTCGCCACCGGCACCGATGCCGTCGCCGGCAAGCACGATGTCACGCCGGGCCTCCGGTACGCGGATGACGCCATCAACCTGCCCACCCAGGCCGCCACGCAGTGGGATGCGCTGTCGCACGTGTTCCTGGGCGAGAAGATGTGGAACGGGTACCCGGCCACGCTCGTGGACTGCCGCGGCGCGCACAAGAACGGCATCGAGCAGTTCGCCGACAAGATGGTGGGCCGGGGCGTGCTGCTCGATGTCGCGCGCCACAAGGGGGTCGAGTTCCTGCCGGACGGATACCCCATCACCATAAGCGACCTCGACGAGACGGCGAAGGCGGAGCGTGTCGAGGTGGGGCGCGCCGACTTCGTCATCATCCGCACCGGGCAGATGGAAGACCGGCTGAAGCGAGACGACTGGGGCGGCTACGCGGGCGGCGACGCGCCGGGGCTGGCCTTCGAGACCCTGGACTGGATCCACGCCAGGCAGATCGCCGCCATGTGCAGCGACACCTGGGGGATCGAGGTGCGGCCGAACGACTCGGGGCCGGATTGCTTCCAGCCCTGGCACTTGGTCACGATCCCGGCCATCGGGATCGTCCACGGCGAGATCTTCTACCTCAAGGAGCTCGCCGAGGACTGTGCGGCCGACGGCGTGTACGAGTTCTTCTTCTGCGCGCCGCCGCTGGTGATCACCCGCGGCACCGGCTCTCCCATCAACCCGCAGGCGATCAAGTAGCCGGCCCGGCCCCCCCGCCATGCTGGACCTCGTGATTCGCGGCGGACAGGTCGTTACCCCGCAGGGCGTGGGGGCCTGGGACAGACGATCCCGATCGGGCCCGCCCCGCGCGGATCCGACGGGGCTCATCAGAGGCCCGGGCTCACGCTGACGCCGCGATGCCGACCGGACACCCGACGCCGGTGCCGCCGAGCCCACAGTACCCGGACGGATCCTTCGCGAGGTATTGCTGGTGGTACTCCTCGGCGTAGTAGAACTCCGGCGCCTCGACGATCTCGGTGGTGATGCGCCCGTACCCCGCGGGGTCGAGCGCCCGCTGGTAGGCGTCCCGCGAGGCCTCGGCGAGGCGGCGCTGTTCGGGCGTGTGGACGTAGATCCCCGAGCGGTACTGCGTGCCGATGTCGTTGCCCTGGCGCATGCCCTGCGTGGGGTCGTGGCTCTCCCAGAAGCGGCGGAGCAGCGCCTCGTAGTCGGCCGCCTTCGGGTTGAACACCACCCGCACCACCTCGTTGTGGCCGGTGAGACCCGAGCAGACCTCCTCGTATGTCGGGTTGGGCGTCACTCCTCCCGCGTAGCCGACGGCCGTCGTCCACACGCCGGGGATCTGCCAGAAGACACGCTCGGCGCCCCAGAAGCACCCGAGCCCGAACAGGGCTGGCTCCAGGCCCTCGGCGAAAGGCGGCCGGATCGTCCGGCCATGAACGAAGTGCCGGCCTGACAGGGGCATCGGCTCCGCCCGCCCGGCCAGCGCCTGCTCCCGCGTCGGCATCACGACCTTCCTCTTCCACGCTCCCAGCATGGTGCCCCCCTCCTCTCGGGTAGACACAGAGTACCCCCCCGGGCAAGCGCCGCCGCCCGGAGACGTCTTCGGGTACCATCGGCGCATGGCCGACACCGGGGGGAGAACGCCGGTCACGGACCGGCTCGAGCGGTGGCTGCGCGAGTCCGGGGTGGACTTCGCCATTTTCGAGCATGCGCCGGTGCATACCAGCGAGGAGGCCTCCCGGTTGCGGGGCACGCCGCTCGAGGAGGGCGCCAAGGCGCTCGTGGTGCGCGCGGACGATCGCTACGTGCAGGTCGTGCTGCCCGCGCACCTCAAGGCCGACAACGCGCAGCTCCGCGTCATTCTCGGCGCCCGAAAGCTCCG
>JACPCX010000093.1:0-11334 GCA_016184305.1 Candidatus Rokuibacteriota bacterium
GCCTATCGCAGGGGCACCAACGTTGTCCTCCTCGATCCTGATGTGGCAGAGGTGTTCAAGGATTCCACGGCGGTGAACACAGCCCTGCGTCTGCTATTAGCCCTCGCTCGAGAACAGGCCGCCAAGCAGTGACGCGTCGAACTTCGCGCTTCAGCGGTCCGGAGTTCGCGTTGCTCACCCCGGCCGGTGACCGCCGGCGTTAAGCAGACAAGGGAACGGAAAGTGGTGGGTGACATTCCGAAACGAGTGAAACGTCTTCTCCGCGAGTACGCATCGGCCGCTCACGAGGAGGAGTTGCGTCGGGCTCTCCTGCCGCTCGCCGAGGCCTTCAAGCGCTGGGAACACAGCGACCTCGACAGCGGGGAGTTGAGCGATCTGATCCACCGATTCCATCAAGGCCCGGCGCGCGAACTCTTCCTGCGTTACAACACCTCCAACCTGGTGGCGCCCGTGGCCTATGCGATCGCCGCGGGTATCGTGGATCGAACGGCGGTGCCCGGTGAACTCCTGGAGCACCTTACCGGGATGATCGAGTTCTACGAGAAGGAGTTGGCGACGTCATGAGGCGGCTGTCTAACGCCGCGCTCGACCTGTCCGGCCGCGCCGAAATCGGGCGTGGCGGCGCTGAAGGGCTGGATGCGGCGCGGCCGGCAGGTCAGCGCGAGCGTTCGGCCTCACCAAGGAGGAGGGCGTGCCGAAAGAAGTAAGCCCTGATGTGCTGACGTGATGAAAGTTAGCGAGGTGCTGCGGATGCCGCACGACGACGATTGGCGGCTCGTCGCGATGAGGGGCAGCCACCGCCAGTTCAAGCACGGCTCCAAACCAGGGCGCGTCACCGTCCCCGGGAAACCGAGCGACGAGCTCGCCCCAGGCACCCTGAACAGTATCCTCAAACAGGCTGGACTCAAGAAGTGAGGTAGCTATGCGGTACGCGATCGTGATCGAGAAGGCCGAGAGCAACTACTCGGCCTATGTCCCAGATCTTCCTGGCTGCGTCGCCACCGGCGCTTCTCTCGAAGAGGTGGAGGCCGAGATCCGCGAGGCCATCGAGTTCCATCTCGAAGGCATGCGCGAAGACGGTGTGCCCATTCCGACTCCTCAGAGCAAGGTTGACTACGTCGAAGTGTCGGCATGACAAGCCGTTTCACCTGACGCGGGCCCCGCTCCCTGCGGTCGCTCGGTCCGCCGCAGGTGAACGGCAACGTTAGGCCAACGAGCATGGACAACGGCTGGCATACGGAGTCCGCCGCGAGGCGTGGTAGGCTCGAGCAATGCGATTTCGGCGCCTGCAGGCGGAATAGGACGAAGACAACGTCGAGCACATCAGCCGCGACGGCGTCCAGCCCGAGGAAGTGGAAGAAATCGTCTATGAGGACTGCCAACCCTCTCGGATCGTTCGCGTCCGACGGCGAGACATTCGCGAATCCCGCTGGCTGGTGTTCGGACAAACGTGTGTCGGCCGCTATCTCCTCGCGGTGGTTGCCCCGTATCCGCAACGTGGCGTGTGGCGGGCCGTGACGGCTCGCGAGATGACTGGTCAGACCAAGCGGAGATAGCAGCAGTGGCGCAAAAGCTGAGCGCCTCGGATCGGCGCGCACTGCGCGCGGAGGCCGCGGACTGGGACCGCCTCAGTGATGAAGAGCTCACTCGTCTCTTCGAGAACGATCCGCCCCTCGGTACACGAGTCCGGCGCCCGCTACCGAAGGTTGTACCGATTGCTCTGGACGAAGCCAACTTGAATCGCCTCAAGCGCGTCGCACGCCGAAAGCAGGTTCATGTACATCAGCTCGTCGCGATGTGGATAGCCGAGCGCCTTGCCCAGGAACAGGTCGAACGCCGTCCGCGCCGAATGGCCTAACTTCCGGCTGGAGCGGCCGGGCGGGACGCCGGCCGAGCGGCCGGCGCATTCGGCGGACAGAGAGCGCCTTCGAGCCCCGGACCTGGCGATCCGTGAGGGACGAGGCCAAGGAGGAATCACTACGTGAGGAACGGAGAACAGGGCTGGGAGGCCGACTTCCCGATGCGCGAGGAGGTCGAGGACTACGCGGGTCGGACGCGATCCTTCGTGATCAACTGTCATGAGGGCGGCCTGGGCTTCACGGTGCGCGCCCAGGAGGACGGTCGTCCGGGCGCTGGCTACGAGTTTGCCGCCTACAGCGAGACCAGCCCCTACAGCGCCCTCGGCCGACTGAGGCAGAAGATGTACCGGGGTGTGGCAACGCGGCACATCAGCGGCTCAACCGGCGGGTATCACATGCTCCACGACAAGCTGAGCGGCCGAATCACATCGGACGGCAAAGGCGGCGTAGTACTGGTCGTCGACGGGATCCCGTTTGGGATCGAAAACCTTGCGTCGATGCTGCTGACGCATGAAGGCTGGGGATTTGAACTGCAGATCGTGGACGCACTCGAGTGATGCGCGAGCACCAGCGGAGGCCGCCGAACCTCGCGTTTGAGCGGGCCGCTGGCTCGCATTCGTTCGCCGCGGCCGCTCATCGTGCGCGTTCGGCGATCTAGGCTGTACCAATCAAGAAGGCTCAATATGAGCAACTTCCTCTTCTGGCAGAAATGGCTCTTCGGTATTGGTTCGCTTCTCACCGTCTTCGGCTTGGCGTTGACCTGTTTCAATCAGACGCCGGTCTTTGATGCTCTGTTCAACAATCAGATCACTCCAGTCTTTTGGCCAGCCCACGAGATCACCCCTCAGATAATCAGGTTTCAGCAATGGATCTGCGGCGTCCTCGGCGCCACCATCGCCGGTTGGGGTATCTTCACAGTCTTCCTCGCCCACTATCCATTTCGAAACAAGGAACGCTGGGCTCGAAATGCAATTGCTCTGGGTATAACGGTTTGGTTTGTTACGGACACCTCCCTTTCGGTGTACTTCCTGGCCATGTTCAACGCCGCCTTCAAGACGGTGGTGTTTGTGGCAGTCTTACTGCCGTTGCTGTTCACAAGGCACGAGTTCAATCAGGGCCGCGCCTAACCCTTCGCTCCAGCGGACAGCGGCTCGCGCCGCCGGGGCAACCAGCCGGCTTGACTCGCACAGGTTTGGGTTCACAATCTTGTAGCACTCGCGCCGCCGCTGCCGCTGAGATCAACCGTTATCCGTACAAGACGTAGTGGGGACGACGACGGCTGGCCGGGAGACTTTCGCAGTTGCGCATTCCGAACGCGCATCGCGCCATCATTGAGTCGGTGAAGCTGGGGTGATAGTCAACATGACGACGATTGGCGGCGATCAAGCGCCACCGCCCCCCCCCGCAGCGGACGCTCATGGCAGCAGCCCTCGCATGTCCAGGAACTCCCCTGGCGTCACGAGCCGGACCCCGGACCGCTCCGCCCCGGCGGAGTCCCGCCCGGGAGGTCGCGATCGAGCACAGCAGCGCGCGGTAAACTAAGTGCTGGAACGGGTCGCGGCTCCGGCGAGCCAAGGAGGCCCGCAGATGGCTGCGCCGCGCGGGCTTCGGGAGCTGGCAGAGGAGGGAAGGGCATGAGCGATACGCCGATTCCGGGGTTCTCGTACTTGTGGAGGAGTGAAGAGCTGTCGCCGCGGTCCGGCGCTCAGGCCGAGAGACGCGGGCGGATGTCGCGGGCGAAGGCCTCGTAGATCCCGACCATGTCTTCCAGGTCCCGGAGGCGCGTCTCGAACAGCACCGTGTGCACCCCGAGATCCCGGTAGCGGCTGAGGTCGGAGACGATCTGCTCGGGCGAGCCCTGCAGGGGCTTGCGATCAGGACCGGCCGGGGCCGAGCGGATCGAGAGCCCCGCGCGCACGCTCAGGGTCAGGTCCTCGAAGCGCCGGCCCTGTCTCGAGCACTCCTCGCGCAGTAGCGCGAGGCCCTTCTCGAGCGCCTCCACGGACGGGAACGCCGCATGCCACCCGTCGCCAAGGGCGACCACGCGCTTGAAGGCGCTCGGCGTGTGTCCGCCGATCCACACGGGGATCGTCCGGCGCAAGGGCAAGGGTGCGATGCTGACCTCGTCGAAGGAGAAGAAGCGGCCGTGGTGGCTGGCCCGCTCGGTCGCCCAGCACGCGCGCATGATCCGGATGGCCTCGTCCGACCACGCGCCCCTGCCGTCGAACGGCGCGCCCAGGAGCTCGATCTCTTCCCGCATCCACCCCACCCCCGCGCCGAGGATCACGCGCCCTCCGGAGAGGTGGTCGAGGGTCGCCAGCATCTTGGCCGCCAGCACGGGGTGACGGTGGGGCAGCACGAGGATCGTCGTCCCCAGCCGGACGCGCTCGGTCACGCCGGCGACGAGGGCCAGCGTGGTGAGGGGCTCGAGGAAATTGGCGTCGGCCGGCAGGGGGAACTGCCCGGTCTCGCTGTACGGGTAGCGGGAGCGGATCGCGTGCGGGAGCGCCACGTGGTCGCTGGCCCAGAGGGAGTCATAGCCGAGCGCCTCCATGCGCCGCGCGAAGGCGAGCACGCTGTCGCGAGTGGCGATGGGGCCGAAGACGGGGAGGTGGCAGCCGAAATCCATGGCGCTACTCGCGGTGGCCGCCGGAGGCGTACAGGAGCCGGCCACCGAGCTCGCTGCCGGCGATCATCTGCCCGAGGCGCGAGCGCTGGATCTTCCCGCTGGAGGTCTTCGGGATCGTGCTGGGTTGCACCAGCAGCACCTTGGCGGGACGGTGGCCGCGGCCGTGGTGGACGCGCTGCACGATCTCGCGGACGAGGCCTGACAGGGTCTCGTGGTCGGCGATCCCCTCCCGCACCTCGGCCACCACGTGGAGGCGCTGCGTCCCGAGCCGATCGCTCTCGATCCCCACCGCGGCAGAGTAGCGCACCCCGGGCACGTCGTCCACGATCTCCTCGATATCCACTGGGATGATGTTCTCGCCGGCGAGAAGGATGAGGTCTTTCAGGCGGCCCGTGATGAAGAGGTAGCCCTCGCCGTCCACGAAGCCGAGATCCCCGGTGCGCAGCCAGCCGTCCGGGGCGAGCACTTGCCGCGTGGCCTCGGGGTTGTTGTAGTAGCCCTGCATCACCCCCGGGCTCCGTACGCAGATCTCCCCCTCGACGTCGGCGCCCAGGACCTGGCTCTCCTGCATGATGCGGACGGAGACGCCGCGGCATGGCTGCCCCACGGACATGAAGCGGCCGGAGCGGTCGGAACGGAGGGGGACGGCGCGCGACCAGATGGCGACGGCCAGCGTCGCCTCGGCCAGCCCATACGCCGGCGTGATCACGTTACGCACACCGAACTTCTCCTCGAAGGAGTGGATGGTGCTGAGTCGCACCGGCTCGGCCCCGGACATCGCCTGCTTCAGGGATGACAGGTCGAGGCCGCTGGTGTCGTGGATGTTGCGCACACAGTTCCGGTATCCGAAGTCGGGAGAGACGGTGAACGTGGCCCGCACCCGGGTGATCAGCTCCAGCCAGTGGCGCGGGTTCCTGAGATCGGGCGGCAGGAGGTAGAGCGGCGAGCCCGTGGTCGGCGGCGTGAAGGCGCAGCCGATGAGCCCCATGTCGTGGTAGAGCGGCAGCCACGACACCACGACGTCGTCGCGCGTGAGCTGGGCGGCCTCGGCCATGAACTCCACCGTGCGGCAGACGTTGGCGTGGCTGAGGACCACTCCGCGGGGATGCCCGGTGCTGCCGGAGGTGTACTGGATGAAGGCGATGTCCTCCTCGCGCGCCGTCGGCAGGACGGGGAGGGGCGCATCCGTCTCCAGATCGGAGGGCTCGAGGATCGCGCGCACGTTTCCGGCGCCGGCGCCCGCCTCCTCCACGCCCTGCCGGAACCAGCCGATCGTGACGACGACCTTCGCCTCGGAGTCGCGGAAGATGTTGGCGGTGCCCTCCACGCCCATCGTGGGGTAGAGCGGCACGGGGATCGCGCCCAGCCTGAGCGCGCCGAAGAACGTGTAGAAGAACTCGGCGCAGGTCGGGTAGATCAGGCAGACCTTGTCCCCACGCTCCACACCGAACCGCGCGAGGCCTGCCGCGTGGCGCGCGCTTTCGCGCCAGAGCGCACCGTAGGTGATGGCCTCGTCGAAGAGGTGGAAGTACGGGGTCTCGGGATCGGCGGCGGCCCGCAGCCCGATCAGCTCGGTGAGGGTCGAGGCCTTGATCATCCAGGGATCCTCGGGGAGATGCCGGTGGCGGCGGGGGCGATCATCGTCAGGGGGTCATTCTATCCCAACTAGCGCTCGATCAGGATGCGGTCGAAGGTCTCCGCGTACGTGTAGCCCTTGAGCCGACCGAAGCGGGCGGCCCGGTCGCGCACGCGCGCCTCCACGGCGACCATGTCCTGGATCTGGCTGGCGTGGCAGGCCAGGGCCTTGAACTTCAGGTCGATGGTGTCGGAGATGTCCACGACCACCTCGGGGTTTTCCCACCACATGAGGTGGACCTCCTTCACCTTGTGCGGCTCGAGCCCCTGGGCGAGAAGCTCGGGGAAGGCCATGTGATCCCGCGCGAGCGGGTAGACGACGTCGAGGACGAGCCCTGCGGTGATGCGGTGGTCGCGGTGCGAGGCGAAGAGGTTCTTGGTGCGGTGCGGGTTCTGCGTGATGATCAGGTCCGGGCGGTTGCGGCGGATCGCGGCGGTCACGGCCATGCGCGACTGGTGCGTGTCCTCCAGCTCGCCGTCTGGAAAGCCGAGGAAGTCCACCGTCTCGACGCCGAGGACCCGCGCGGCCGCGCGCTGCTCCTCCGCGCGGATCTTCACGAGTCGGTCCGGGGTCATCGCGCGGTCGCCCGATCCCTTGCTGCCGTCCGTGACGATGCAGTAGGTGACCTGCTTGCCTTCCTTGGCGAGCCGGGCGACCGTGCCGCCGGCGCCGAACTCGGAGTCGTCCGGGTGGGCCGTGATCACCATCACACGCTGGATGCGCTCAGCCATGAGTTCTCCTTTAGCTCAGCTATAATGCGGGCCGTGGCGAAGAAAGCAAGCGCGGCATGAGCATATCACCCCATGCGCGCCGCGAGCCGTCCTCGACGCCTTCGACCTCGATCACGCACCTCCGCGCCGCCGGCGTCATCCTCGTCCTCCTGCTCGCGGCGTTCCCGCTGCTCGCGATGCTGCCGAATGACGTGGCCGGCATCCGGGTCGCGGGGCTGTCCATTCTCTGGTGGTACGGGGGCGTGCTGGCGCCGCTGGCCGCAACGGCGGTGGCGACGCTGGCCGGCGGGCGTGGCGCCGCGGAGACCCCGTTCTCGCCCGATGCGCCGGCGGCGGGAGCGTCGAGCGCTCGGCCGCCGGATCTCTCCTGATGGGCGCGCCGGGCCTGCTGGCCGTCTGGCTCACGCCCGCGGTGTGGCTCACGCTCCCGGCGCTGATCCTCGCCGGCGGTCCCGATGGCCTCTGGGTCGGGTTCGCGGCCGTGGTGGCGCCACTCGTGGCCGTGCGTGCACGAGTGAGGCAGGCGCGGTCCGGCGACGGCGGACCCGTCCCCCTGTTCCACGTGGCCGTGCTCTTCCTCGCGGTGGCAGGTCTCATCTGGGCGAACCTCGTCGTGGTGGGCGACCTCGTGGGTCGGCTGGGCGCCCCGCGCTGGCATGGGATTGCCATCGCGGCGGCCGGGGGGCTCGTGCTCACCGCGTGGCGAGGGGCCGAGCGGGTCGCCGTCCCCCTCCTTGTCGTGACCCTCGGCGCAGCCGTCGTGCCGCTCCTGCTGGTTGCGCTCGCCTCCGGGATCAGCCCCGTGGGCGCCTGGGGCGCCGTCGCGAGCCGCACGGGTTTTCACTTCGCGCGGCAGAGCCACTGGGTCACCGAGGGCCGGGACCTGCGTCTTGCCCATGGACATGCCGGCATCGTCTTCGACGAGGAGCATCGCATCACCGCGTCAGGGGAGGGCAACCTCCGGCTGTACAGCAAGGATGGCGGCAGCGGTGCGGAGCGCGAGTGGAAGCTCTCGCCGGGTCAGTCGATCCTCGCGCGGCCTGGCGACCGCCTGGAGCCGGCGCCGGGGATGCGCGTGCGCTTCGAGGCGGACAAGCGCGTGCCCGGCGCGCCGCCGTCGGGCATCGCCTGGGCCGCCGGGCGCCGCCTCCGGGCGGTTGATGCGCTCGGGCTCGCCGTGACGCTGATGGGCGGAGCCATCGCGCTCCTGGCCCCCGCTCTCCCCTCACGGCCATCGCGGCTCACCGTCGGGCTGCTCGGCACCGGGCTCGTGCTCGCGCTCTTCTGGGCGCAGGGGTGGGCCATCTACGCGGCGCTGGGAGCCCCCGATGTCTTTCTCGGCGGGGTGACGGCCGAGGGGCTCTTGGACGTGCCGCGGCTTGTGCTGGGGGAGAGCGTGGGGGCGCTCAGGCTCCAGGGACTCCTGCTCGTCGGCCCGTTCGCGAGCTTCCTCGCCTCCACCATCGCGCTCAGGGGCCGGGTCGCCCGCGTGGACGCCCCGGGCGGGGGGGAGATCGGGCGCGACCTCGGGCTGTGGGCGATGGCCTTCGGGGGCGCCGGCGTCGCCAGCCTCTGGCCCCTGGACCCCTGGGCGCTCGTCCTGCTCGTCCTCGGGGCCGCAGCCTCGGCGCTGGCGCCCGCGGTCCTCCTGCCGCGCCACGGCAACCAGCCGCGCGCCGCGACGCTGGCAGGGTGTGTCGGGCTCACCGTGTTCGCCCTGCTCGCTGCGGCAGGACCGGTCCGGGGTCGCGCTCTCGACGGCCTGCTGGCCGTGGCGGCCGGCTTCCCCGCCGTCGCGGCGCTGCCGGCGGCGCTCGGCGTGCTCTGGCTCGCGGGCCGTCGAGCGCCGGAGTAGAATGAGGCCTCGATGGCCAATGACCGCATCGTCATCCGGGGCGCCCGCGAGCACAACCTCAAGTCCATCGACCTCGAGATCCCGCGAGACCAGATCGTGGTCATCACGGGGCTCTCGGGATCGGGCAAGTCCTCGCTCGCCTTCGACACCATCTACGCCGAGGGGCAGCGGCGCTACGTCGAGTCGCTGTCCGCCTACGCGCGGCAGTTCCTCGAGCAGATGGAGAAGCCCGACGTGGACGCCATCGAGGGGCTGTCCCCGGCCATCTCCATCGAGCAGAAGACCACGTCGAAGAACCCGCGCTCCACCGTCGGCACCGTCACCGAGATCTACGACTACCTGCGCGTGCTCTTCGCGCGAGTCGGCATCCCTCACTGCCCGCAGTGCGGCAAGCCCATCTCCGCCCAGACCGTCCAGCAGATGGTGGACCGCGTGCTCGCGCTGCCGGCGGGGAGCCGGCTGCTGGTCCTGGCGCCGGTGATCCGGGGGCGGAAGGGCGAGTACCGCAAGCTCTTCTTCGACCTCAAGCGGCAGGGCTATGTCCGTGTCCGCGTCAACGGGCAGATCCGCGAGCTGTCGGAGGAGATCGAGCTCGCCAAGACCAAGAAGCACACGATCGAGGTCGTGGTGGACCGGATCATCCTCCGGGACACGGTGGGCACGCGGCTGGCCGACTCCCTGGAAACCGCGCTCCGCCTGGCCGAGGGCTTTGTCCAGGTGGAGGTGGTGGACGGTCCGGCGATGCTCTTCTCCGAGCGCCTCGCCTGCGCCGCCTGCGGCATCTCCTCCCCGGAGGTGTCCCCGCGGATGTTCTCGTTCAACAACCCGTACGGGGCGTGCCCCGAGTGCGGCGGCATCGGCACCCGCTACGAGGTGGATCCGGCCCGCGTGGTGCCCGACGGCCGGAGGGCGCTCGGTCAGGGGGCGCTGGCCCCATGGGTGGGGCAGGCCGGCGGGTACTTCAAGCAGACGCTCCAGGTGCTCGCGCGGCGCCACCGGTTCAACCTCGACACGCCCTGGGACACGCTCTCGAAGAAGACGCGCGATCTGATTCTCCACGGCGAGCCCGACGGCGGGTTCGAGGGCGCGCTCACGATGCTGGACCGCCGCTACAAGGAGACGCTGTCCGAGGAGGCGCGACGGGAGGTGGAGCGTTTCATGACGCTCCAGGACTGCCCCGCCTGCCGGGGCTCGCGGCTCCGCCCGGAGGCCCTGGCGGTGAAGATCGGCGGGCGCTCCATCGCCGAGGTGGTCCGGCTGCCGATCAAGGCGGCGGCCGACTTCTTCGACTCGCTCGTCCTGTCGGAGCGCGAGGTGGCCATCGCGCGGCGCGTGCTCAAGGAGATCCGCGAGCGCCTGGGCTTCCTCTCCGCCGTGGGGCTGGACTACCTCACGCTCGATCGTGGAGCGGCCACCCTGTCCGGGGGGGAGGGGCAGCGCATCCGTCTCGCGACCCAGATCGGCTCGAGCCTCGTGGGCGTGCTCTATATCCTGGACGAGCCCTCCATCGGCCTCCACCAGCGGGACAACCGGCGGCTCCTGGACACGCTCAGGCGGCTGCGGGATCTGGGCAATACGGTGCTCGTCGTGGAGCACGACGAGGAGACCATCCGGTCGGCGGACTACGTGGTTGACCTCGGGCCGGGCGCCGGCGAGCACGGCGGGTACGTGGTGGCCGTGGGGACGCCGGACGAGATCATCGCCAATCCCGCTTCGCTCACCGGCCGCTTCCTCGCCGGAGCCGAGCGGATCGAGACGCCCGGGCAGCGCAGGAAGCCCAACGGCAAGCTCCTCACCATCCACAACCCCCGCGAGCACAATCTCAAGGGCATGGCCGCCCGGATCCCCCTGGGCACCTTCACGTGCATCACGGGGGTGTCGGGCTCGGGAAAGTCCACCCTCGTCAACGACATTCTCTACCGGGCGCTGGCCCAGATGCTCCACCGCGCCCAGGAGCGCCCCGGCGCCCACGACCGGGTCGAGGGCGCCCAGCACCTGGACAAGGTGATCGACATCGACCAGTCGCCCATCGGGCGGACACCGCGCTCGAACCCCGCCACGTACACGGGCGTGTTCACGCTGATCCGCACCCTGATGGCGCGGACCTCGGACGCCCGGATGCGCGGTTACCAGCCGGGGCGTTTCTCGTTCAACGTCAAGGGCGGCCGCTGCGAGGCCTGCCAGGGCGACGGGCTCGTGAAGATCGAGATGCACTTCCTTCCCGACGTCTACGTGACGTGCGAGATCTGCAAGGGAAAGCGGTACAACCGGGAGACGCTGGAGGTCCGCTACAAGGGCAAGAACGTCGCCGACGTGCTCGACATGACCGTGGCCGAGGCGCTCACGTTCTTCGAGCCCGTGCCGGCCATCAAGCAGAAGCTCCGGACCCTGCACGACGTGGGACTCGACTACATCCGCCTCGGCCAGTCGGCCACCACGCTGTCGGGCGGAGAGGCCCAGCGCGTCAAGCTCGCCACGGAGCTCTCCCGGCGGGCCACCGGCCGCACGCTGTACATCCTCGACGAGCCCACGACGGGGCTGCACTTCGCCGATATCCGGCGGCTCCTGGACGTGCTCAACGCGCTGGTGGACCAGGGCAACACGGTGGTGATCATCGAGCACAA
>JACPCX010000094.1:0-14629 GCA_016184305.1 Candidatus Rokuibacteriota bacterium
CCCAGGTGAGCTTCGTCGATCACCGCATCCGCCAGCAGCACGGCGCGGCGGATCGCGCTGCGCAGCTCGCGCACGTTGCCCGGCCAGTCATGGGTCAACAGCCGCTCCACGGCGGCCTCCGAAAAGCCCTTGACCGTCTTCCGCAGCTCGTCATTGGTGAGGTCCAGGAACCGCTTCGCCAGGAAGACGATGTCTTGCTTGCGCTCCCTGAGCGGCGGGATCGGGATGGCGAACTCGTTGAGGCGGAAGAAGAGGTCCCGGCGAAAGGCGCCCGCCGCAGCCGTCGTCTCGAGATCTGCGTTCGTGGCCGCCAGGAGACGGATGTCCACGCTCACCGGTCTCGTGCCCCCGACCCGGACCACGCTCTTGTCCTGGAGCGCGCGCAGCAGCTTGGCCTGGGACCCCGGCGGCATATTGGAGATCTCGTCGAGGAACAGGGTGCCGCCCGAGGCGGTCTCGAACTTCCCGGGCTTCTGCCGCTCCGCCCCCGTGAACGCGCCCTTCTCGTGGCCGAACAGCTCGCTCTCGAAAAGCGTCTCGGGGATCGCCCCGCAGTCCACCGCCACGAACGGGGCGGAGGCCCGGGGGCTGGCCTGGTGGATTGCCAGGGCCACCAGCTCCTTGCCGGTTCCAGTCTCGCCCGTGACCAGCACGTTGAAGTCGGACGGGGCGACGCGCGCCACGTCCGCGCTGATCCGCGCGATCACCTCGCTCGGCCCCATCAGGTCTGGGAGGGAGCCGGCATCGCGCACGCGCTCGGACAGGACGCGGATCGTCCGCCGGAGCCCTCGATCGGTCATGGCTCGCCGAATCGACCGGATGACCTCGGCGTTCTCGAACGGCTTCACCAGGTAGTCGTGGGCTCCGGCCCGCAGCGCCTCGACCGCCCCCTTCACGAGTCCGTGGGAGGTGATCATGATCACGGGCAGATCGCGATCCATCTCCTTGGCCCTGCGCAGCAGCTCCATGCCGTCCAGGCCGGGCATCCTGATGTCCAGCAGGGCGACGTCGGGGGATTCGCGCCTGATGAGGTCCAGTGCCGTCTCCCCGTCGGGAGCCGCCAGGGGCTCGAACCCCTCCCTCCGCACGAGGCGGGAGAGGACCTCGCGAATCCCCTCCTCGTCATCCACGATCAGGATCCGGCCGGCCGGGGCGGTCACGTCGTCCGGCTCCGCGGATGGGGCGGCCGGCGCATGGGCCGGGTCACCCGGATGTCCTTGGCGAGCCTGGAATCGAGCGAGTGAAGCATCCCCAGGAAGAGCAGCCCTGTCTCGCCGGGGCGGAGAGTCTCGTTGATGCGGCGGGCGATGTACTGATCGCGCTGGGCGAGCAGGGAACGGCTCCGCGCTCCGTGACTGGCCTCGACCCGGGCCGCTTCCTCGGGGTCCTTGGCGGCCAGGACCCGTTGAACGAGGCGGTACTCCTCCAGCAGGAGCTCGGGGGATTCGGTCCCCATGAGGGTGGCGCCTTTCTTCATCAGCGAGAGGAGGAGCTGATGATTCGGGCTTTTCGCCGAGGCCAGATCGGCCACGATCTCGGCCTCCCGCCCGCAGCGCGGCAGCCCGTCCTGATACAGACGAACCTTCTCCCAGGGCAGCTCCCACCCCTCCACGGTCCGGCGGATCTCTGCCCACATGCGCCCGATGACCTCCACGTGGCGCTTCCACGCCTGGCGGCCGAGCTTCTGAACCGTCACGCGCCGCACCGAGCCGGCCAGCGCCCCCATGTCGGCCTGGGTATGGATGATGGGGATGTGGATCAGGACCCGCGTCCCCGCCCCGCTCGGTCGCCTCATCTTCGGCGTCTCCGCCACCTGGAGTATGGCGTCGACGCCATGGCGCCCACTCCATAGTCCATGGCAACCCTCCCCTGCCCCGAACGCTTCGTATGGAGCCGCTCGCTTGCCGCGAGCGCCTCCTCCCGAGTCGCAGCCCGCATCTCGGACGGCAGGGAGGCCACACCATAACATCTACGCCACCAAGCCCGAAAACCCGCGATATTTGGGCGACTGTCGCCTGCGGAACCCCCGAGGTCTGGTTGGCAGTCCGAGCGGTTACCGCCCGGCCATGGGCTCGGCATTCACGATCAGCACGGGCGCGCTCGCCTCGGCGTCAGCGGGCGGCAGCGGCTCACGCGCGTCCATGGGCCGCTCCCGCGGTGGCGAGCGCCGGAAACGTGGGGGCGGGGGACGCCAGGCCGCCCGCCGGGACCAGCTCGCCGAACGCGTCTGGAACCCAGCGCCCGGCGACGACCCCCGAGCGCACGGTGGGGCAGAGGCAGCAGCCGTCGACCATCAGCGTCGAGGCCTCGGGAGATTCCTCGGTGATGGGCAGCGAGGCATACGCCAGGTGCCGCCACTGGCAAGTGTGGGGGTCGGCGGGGGCCTCCGGTGCGCGGACCCCTCCACGCCAAGACCCCCAGCCCCGGCTGATCCGGTCGAGAAGGCCGATCCCGAGCGGCGCTCCATCGTTCCGTTGCTCGAGCCGATCCATGACTGCCATCGAGGTCCTCCTCGGGAACTCAACTCGGTCCGTTGCTGCCGCTCGGATTCCCGTGCCGCGCGGCGGCCAGCCTCGTTCTCTCTCGGCTGGTTGGAGGACAAGCAACGACAGTGCCAGGGTTCGGGCTCGCGGCAAAGCGGCGAGAATGCCGGGATGCGGGAACGGCACCCGGCAAGCCGGGACGGGCCGCGGGTGCCTCGTAGGCCGGTAAGAATCCGGCCGGATCGGCCTGTCAGATTCCCACCGCGTCGGGTGAGACGACTTCAGGTGTTGCGCCTGGGGTGAAGCCGGGAACCCGCTTCAGGTGCCGCGCATTGGCTTCGTCCAGCCACGGAGTATGGTGCGGCCGCTATAGCTCCTACGCCATAGTCCATGGTGCGACTGCCATGGCCCGAACTGTTCATGCGGAACTCGATCGCCCGTCATCGGTTCAGAATTTCACGCGCCTTTCGGGCCATCTCGTCCGGGCTGAATGGTTTCTGAAGGAAAAACGCTCCCGGCACCTCGCGACCGGCGAGCCCGTCGTCGAAGTACCCCGAGATGAAGAGGACCTTCAGGGCGGGGAAGGTCGCGAGGAGGCGTTCAGCGAGAACCCGCCCGCTTTCTCCCGGCATGACCACATCCGTCACGAGCAGATGGATTGGCCCCTCGGTCGCCGCCGCCACGGCCAGCGCCTCCTTCACTCCCTCGGCGGTGTACACCCGGTAGCCGGAGGCTTCCAGCCCTCGCCTGACGATCTCCCGGACCTCCGGCTCGTCATCGACGACCAGCGCCGTCACGGTCTCTCCGCGCGGCAGGCCGGGCGCGGCCATGAGGGCCAGCTCCTCGGCCGGCGCCTCCCCCTCCTCCTCGTCACGCGGCAGGTAGACCCTGAACGTCGCCCCCTGCCCGGGCTCGCTGTCGCACAAGACGTACCCGCGATGCTGCTTCACGATCCCGAAAACCGTCGACAGCCCCAGCCCCGTCCCCCTCCCGGACTCCTTGGTGGTGAAGAAGGGCTCGAAGATCTGCCTCCGCACCTCCGCACTCATTCCGGACCCCGTGTCGCTGACGGCGAGCATCACATACCCGCCGGGGGCCACCGCCTCCACTGTCGGGCGGAACGCCCTCTCATCCAGCTCGACGTTGGCCATTTCCACCGTGAGCGTCCCCGCCGGGACCCGCTCCCCTGGGGCCACCATCGCGTCTCTCGCGTTGACCACCAGGTTCATGATCACCTGCTCGATCTGTGCCGGATCGGCGCGCACGCGCCACAACCCGCTGGCGGACCAGCCGCGCGCCCCGGTCCACCGTCGCGCTGATCCGCTCCGCGTCCTCGCGGCCGGGATCATTCGCCGGCATCGCTTCGAGAAGAAACTGAATGCACCCCTTGATGACGGTGAGCTGGTTGTTGAAGTCGTGGGCGATGCCTCCGGCCAGCCGCCCGATCACTCGCATCGCGTCGTCCTGGTCGCGCTGCGCTCTCAGCGCAAGGCGCTCCTCCTCGGCCCGCCTGTAGTCGGACACGTCCCGGATATGCTCCACCGCTTCATCGATCGCTCCCGTTCCGGAGATCAGGGCATAGCTGCGGACTTCGAGGTCCCGGCGGTCCTGGCTCCCGGCGCCGTCCTCTCGCCGCATCGCGACCGACACGGGCCTCCCCGTGTCGAACGTGGCCCGCACGGGACAGTCCGGACAGATCTCTTCTCTGGCGAACAGCTCCCGGTAGCACTGCCGCCCGACGAGCTGCCGGGCCGGAACCCCGCTCAAGGCGGCGGCGCCCTCATTGGCATCGAGGATGGTGAACTCCCGGTTGACGATCACGACGGAATCGGCAATGGAATTGAACACCGCCAGGGTCCGGCGCTGGCTCGCCGAGAGTGCCTCCGTCTGGACTTGAATCCGGTCTTCCAGCTCGCGAACCAGCCCTCGATTCTCCTCGACGAGCCGGGAGCGCTCCAGGGCCCGCTTCACACTCAATTCGATCTCAGCAAGGCCGAGGGGCTTGAGGAGATAGTCGAAGACGCCATGACGGAGCGCCTCGAGGGCCGAGGCCATGCTGGAATGCGCGGTGAGGATCAGGATTTCCGTCTGCGGAGAGACCGCCTTGACCCGCTTGGCCAGCTCGAGCCCGTCCATCCCCGGCATGGAGAGGTCGGTGATGATCAGGGCCGGATGTTCCCGCTCGAAGATCCTCAGGGCCTCCTGGCCGTCGCGCGCCGGGAGGACATGATAGCCGGCCAGCGAGAGACATTCGGTTATGAGATCGAGGACGTCCGGTTCGTCGTCGACGACCAGGACCTTGCAGTGGCGATCGCCCGGAACCCCGGCCACAGAACGAACCTCTTCATCGCCCGCCTGGACGCCCCGATGCTCACCCATGCCGAAGGCCTCCCTCCCGCCGCACCATCAGAGTCCTTGCATCCACCCCCAGCGTCTTCCAGGCCACCTCATTCTTCTTAGTCCTGTTCCCCCTGACTTTCAAGCGTCCAAAAGGTGTCTCCTGACACACAGGGGGCTCGAGGCGGGCCGAAGGCGGTAGAATACACGGGTGAGTCTCTCGCCCGACATCGTCCACGCCCTGGTTACCGGTGAGCATGGCGACCCGTTCTCGGTACTCGGCCCTCACCTGGGTCCCGCGGGCGCCGTCACGGTTCGCGCCTTCCTCCCTGAGGCGCGGCGGGCCGCGGTGGTGACAGCCGGCACGGGCGCCCCCGCCCATCCGCTGAAGCCGCTCCACCCGGCCGGGCTCTGGGAGGGGCGCCTCCCCGACGGCGCTCCCGGCCTGGGGCCGCTCGGCTACCGGCTGCGCGTCACCGACGCCGGCGGAAACATGCGCGACATCGAGGACCCGTACCGCTTCCCGCCCACGCTCTCCGACTACGACCTGCATCTCCTCGGCGAGGGCACGCATTACCGCGTCTACGACAAGCTCGGCGCGCACCCGGCGCGGCTCGACGGCGTGGACGGCGTCATCTTCGCCGTCTGGGCGCCGAACGCGCGGCGCGTGAGCGTGGTGGGCGACTGGAACGGGTGGGACGGCCGGCGCCACCCGATGCGGCTCCACCCGGCCAACGGCATCTGGGAGCTGTTCGTCCCGGCAGTGGCGGAGGGCGCGCGCTACAAGTTCGAGATCCTGGCGCGCTCGGGCGCGCCGCTGGCGCTCAAGGCCGACCCCTACGCCGTCTGCTTCGAGCCGGACGAGCCGCGCACGGCCTCCGTCGTCTACGACCTCTCGGGCTACGAGTGGAAGGACACCGAGTGGATGGGCGGGCGCGGCAAGCGCCAGGCGCTCTCACGGCCCATGTCGATGTACGAGGTGCATCTCGGCTCCTGGCGGCGCGCGCCGGAGGAGGGCGGGCGCTTCCTCAGCTACCGCGAGCTGGCCGACCAGCTCGCCGACCACGCGGCCGAGATGGGCTTCACCCACGTGGAGCTCCTGCCCGTGATGGAGCACCCGTTCTACGGCTCGTGGGGCTACCAGACCATCGGCTACTACGCGCCCACGCGCCGCTTCGGCGAGCCGAAGGACTTCATGGCCTTCGTGGATCGTCTCCACCAGCGCGGCATCGGCGTGATCCTCGACTGGGTGCCGGCCCACTTCCCCCAGGACGCCCACGGGCTCACCTACTTCGACGGCAGCCACCTCTACGAGCACGCCGACCCGCGGCTGCGCGAGCACCCGGACTGGGGCACGCGCGTCTTCAACTTCGGCCGGCTGGAGGTCGCCAACTTCCTCATCGGCAACGCGCTGTACTGGCTGGACCGCTACCACGTGGACGGCCTGCGCGTGGACGCGGTCGCCTCCATGATCTACCTGGACTACTCGCGCCAGCCCGGCGAGTGGCTGCCCAACCCGTTCGGCGGGCGGGAAAACCTGGACGCCATCGCCTTCGTCAAGCGGCTCAACGAGGTGGTGTACGGCCTCCACCCGGACGTGGTGATGGTGGCGGAGGAGTCCACGTCCTGGCCGGGAGTGTCGCGCCCGGTGCACCTCGGGGGACTCGGCTTCGGGCTCAAGTGGAACATGGGCTGGATGCACGACGTGCTGGAGTACATGCGCCACGATCCCATCCACCGCAAGTACCACCACAACCAGCTCACCTTCGGGATGCTCTATGCCTGGACCGAGAACTTCCTCCTGCCGCTCTCCCACGACGAGGTGGTGTACGGCAAGGGGTCGCTCCTCCGGAAGATGCCGGGCGACGAGTGGCAGCGCTTCGCCAACCTGCGCCTGCTCTACGCCTTCATGTGGGGCTACCCCGGCAAGAAGCTCCTGTTCATGGGCGGCGAGCTCGCCCAGTCCGACGAGTGGGACCACGAGCGGAGCCTCGACTGGCACCTGCTGGAGGCCGGGCCGCACCACCAGGGAGTGAAGCGGCTCGTCGCGGACCTCAACCGCCTCTACCGCGCGGAGCCGGCGCTGCACGAGCTGGATGCCGAGCCCGAGGGCTTCCGCTGGATGGACTGCAGCGACTCGGAGCAGAGCGTTGTCTCCTTCGTCCGCTTCGGGCGCGATCCGCGGAGCCTCGTGCTCTGCCTGTGCAACTTCACGCCCGTCCCGCGCCGTGGTTACCGCGTGGGGGTCCCGCGCGCCGGCTGGTGGGCGGAAGTCGTCAACACGGACAGCGCGCTCTACGGCGGCAGCGACGTGGGCAACGGGGGCGGGTTGCCGAGCGAGCCCGTCCCCTGGCACGGCCAGCCCCACTCGGTGCTCCTCACGCTCCCGCCGCTCGGAGGGCTCCTGCTCCGCTACACGGGCCCGTGAGCTCCGTCCCGCCCGCAGATCTCCGGACGCGGCCGGGCGCCCCCTACCCGCTCGGCGCCACGTGGGACGGCGCCGGAGTGAACTTCGCCCTCTTCAGCGAGCACGCCACATCGGTGGATCTCTGCCTCTTCGATCCTGCGTCGCCGGATCGCGAGACACGGCGGATCGCCGTCCCGGAGCGCACCGATCAGGTCTGGCACGTGTACCTCCCCGAGGCGCGGCCCGGGCTCCTCTACGGCTACCGCGTCCACGGCCCGTACGCGCCCAGGGCCGGGCACCGCTTCAACGCCGCCAAGCTCCTGATCGATCCGTACGCGCGGGCGCTGGCGGGCGCGCTCGTGTGGGACGATGCGCTCCTCGGCTACCGCGCGGGCGATGCGGGGGGCGATCTCGCCGCCGGCGACCGGGACAGCGCGCCCTGCGTGCCGAAGAGCGTCGTGGTGGATCCGGCCTTCTCCTGGGACGGCGACCGCCGGCCCCGGACACCGTGGCACAGGACCGTCATCTACGAGGTGCACGTCAAGGGACTCACCGCGCGTCACCCCGAGGTGCCCCCGGCGCTGCGCGGAACATACGCTGGGCTCGCCTCGCCGGCGGTGGTGGACTATCTCTCCCACCTCGGCGTCACGGCGGTGGAGCTCCTGCCGGTGCACCACTCGGTCCCCGAGCGCGCGCTCGTCAGCCGCGGGCTCACCAACTACTGGGGATACAACTCCATCGGCTACTTCGCCCCCGACGCCCGCTTCGCGAGCGGCGGGCAGGGTCGCGGCGAGCAGGTGGCCGAGTTCAAGAGCATGGTGAAGAGGCTCCACCTGGCGGGGATCGAGGTCATCCTGGATGTGGTCTACAACCACACGGCCGAGGGCAACCGGCTGGGACCGACGCTCTGTTTCCGCGGCATCGACAACGCCGCCTATTACCGGCTCCGCCCCGACGACCGCGGCGAGTACGTGGACTACACCGGCTGCGGCAACACGCTGGACATGACCCACCCGCGGACGCTCCAGCTCATCATGGACAGCCTCCGCTACTGGGTGCTCGAGATGCACGTGGACGGCTTCCGCTTCGACCTCGCCTCGGCGCTGGCGCGGCAGCTGCACGACGTGGATCGCCTGTCCGCGTTCTTCGACGTCATCCACCAGGACCCCGTGATCTCGCAGGTGAAGCTCATCGCCGAGCCGTGGGACCTCGGCGAGGGCGGCTATCAGGTGGGGAACTTCCCCGCCGGGTGGGCCGAGTGGAACGGCAAGTACCGCGACACGATCCGGCGCTACTGGAAGGGCGACTGGGGCCAGGTGGCCGAGCTCGGCTACCGGCTCACCGGCTCGAGCGACCTCTACGAGCGGGGCGGCCGGCGCCCCTCTGCCAGCGTCAACTTCGTCACGGCGCACGACGGCTTCACGCTGGCCGATCTGGTCGCCTACAACAGCAAGCACAACGAGGCCAACGGCGAGGACAACCGCGACGGCACCGACGACAATCTTTCCTGGAACTGCGGCGTCGAGGGCCCGACCGACGACGCCGAGGTCCTGGCCCTGCGCCAGCGCCAGGTGCGGAACGTCCTGGCAACGCTCTTCCTCTCCCAGGGCATCCCGATGCTGTCCGGCGGGGATGAGATCGGCAGGAGCCAGGGCGGCAACAACAACGCCTATTGCCAGGACACCGAGATCTCGTGGTTCCCCTGGCCGCTCCGTGGCCAGGCCCTCCGCCAGCTCGAGTTCACGCGCCGGCTGATCCGGCTCAGGCTCACCCATCCGGTGTTCCACCGCCGGATGTTCTTCCAGGGCCGGCGCATCCACGGCTCGGAGGTGAAGGACCTGTCCTGGTTCCGGCCCGACGGCAAGGAGATGACCGAGGAGGAGTGGAGCAACGGGCTCTCCCGCTGCCTGGGCCTTCGGCTCGCAGGCGAGGCCATCGAGGAGGTGGACGACATGGGCGAGCCCGTCGCCGGCGACTCCTTCCTCGTGCTCCTCAACGCCCATCACGAGGAGATTGCCTTCGTGCTCCCCGCCCACCGGGCACGCATGCGGTGGGAGCTCACGCTCGACACGCGCGCCTGGGAGCTGGGCCCGCGGCACCGGACCTTCCGGGCCGGGGATGCCTTCCCCCTCATGGGCCGCTCGCTCGCCGTCTTCCGGCTCCGCCGCCGCCGACGCTTTCGCCTGGGCCGCCCATCCGGGGTATCCTGGAACAAGGACGGGACTGCATGAACGACAATCGAGAGTTCGATTCCGAGCTTCACCGTACAGCGCTCGCCCAGCTGGACAGGGTCGCGGCCCGGCTCAACCTCGACCCCGACATCCACGAGCGCCTCCGGTACCCGCGCCGAGCGCTGGTCGTCTCCGTCCCCATCCGGATGGACGCCGGCCACACCCGGGTGTTCATCGGCTACCGCGTCCATCACTCGACCGTGCTGGGTCCCACCAAGGGGGGCCTGCGCTACCACGAGGACGTCAACCTGGGCGAGGTCACGGCGCTGGCCATGCTGATGACCTGGAAGTGCGCGCTCATGGGGCTGCCCTATGGAGGCGCAAAAGGGGGCGTCCGGTGCAACCCGCGGGAGATGTCGCCTCGGGAGCTCGAGCACCTGACCCGCCGCTACACGGCCGAGATCATCCTCCTGATCGGCCCGGACCATGACATCCCCGCTCCCGACCTCGGCACCGACGAGCAGACCATGGCGTGGATGATGGACACCTACTCGATGACCCAGGGCAAGAGCGTCCCCGGCGTCGTCACGGGAAAGCCCCTCATCGTCGGCGGCTCGGCCGGCCGCCGGGAGGCCACGGGGCGCGGCATCGTGTACGTGCTCTACCAGGCGGCGCGCCACCTGGGCCACGAGCTCAGGGGGCGCAAGGTCGTCGTCCAGGGCTTCGGCAACGTGGGCGGGGTCGCCGCGCGCCTCCTGTGGCGCGACGGGGCGGTCGTCACCGGGGTCAGCGACTTCCGCGCCGGCGTCTGGAACCCGGACGGGCTCGACATCCGCCAGCTCGAGGCCCATGTGGCCGAGACCGGCAGCGTGGTGGGGTTCGCCGGCGCCGATCCGCTCACGAACGCCGATCTCCTCGAGCAGCCCTGCGACATCCTCATCCCGGCCGCCGTCGGCAGCCAGATCCACGCGGGCAATGCCGAGCGTGTCAAGGCCAGCGTCGTCGTCGAAGGGGCCAACGGCCCCACCACTCCCGAGGCCGACGTGGTCTTGCGGGAGCGCGGGGTCACGGTGATCCCCGACGTCCTCGCCAATGCCGGCGGCGTCGTCGTCTCGTACTTCGAGTGGGTGCAGGGGCTGCAGTACTACTTCTGGAAGGAGAGCGAGATCACCTCGAGGCTGCAGGAGATCATGGCGCGGGCCTTCAACCGCGTGTGGGCCCTCGGCCAGAAGGAAGGGGTGGACCTCCGCACCGCCGCCCTCATGGAGGGCGTCAGCCGCGTGGCCGAGGGGCACCGCATCCGGGGCCTCTACCCGTAGCAGGGCGCTGAAAAAGGCCCATCTGCTTCGTTGGCGCCCTCGGCCGCACGCTCAACGTACGGAAAGTACGCCTCGCGTGCGGGGTTCTTCGGCAGCCTGCCGGCGCGCCCCTTCAACGCATCAGGCTGCGGACGGCGGCGGCGATGTCCTCGCGGCTCGGGATGGTGCTGAGCTCCAGCCTGTCGTTGTAGGGCATCGGGACATTCCGCGCACCGACGCGCACCACCGGCGCGTCGAGCCAGTCGAGTGCCTGCTCGGTGACGATCGCCGCCACCTCCGCCCCGAAGCCGCCGCGCTTCCACGCCTCGTGCGCGATGACGAGCCGGCCGGTCTTCTTCACCGAGTCCAGGATGGTCGCCTCGTCGAGGGGCTGAAGCGTGCGCGGGTCGATCACCTCCACGCTGATCCCTTCCTTCTCGAGGTCGGCGGCCGCGCCGAGGGCCCTGTGGACCATCATCTGGGTCGCCACCACCGTGACGTCCGTCCCCTGGCGCTTGACGTCGGCCCGGCCGAGAGGGATGGCGTACTCGCCCTCGGGCACCTCGCCCTTCATCGGGTAGAGCATCTTGTGCTCGAGGAAGATCACGGGATTGTCCTCGCGGATAGCGGCGGCGAGGAGCCCCTTGGCATCGTAAGGCGTCGAGGGCGCCACGACCACGAGCCCCGGAACGTGGACGAACCAGGCTTCCAGGCTCTGCGAGTGCTGGGCCGCGAGCCGGAGCCCGCCGCCCTGCGGGCCGCGGATGACCAGCGGCACCGTCGGGCGGCCGCCCAGCATGTAGCGGAACTTCGCCGCCTGGTTCACGATCTGGTCCATGGTCATGGCGACGAAGTCGAAGATCTGGAGCTCGACGACGGGCCGCATCCCCGCCACCGCCGCGCCGACCCCCAGGCCCACAAAGGACGGCTCGGAGATGGGCGTGTCGCGCACGCGGTCCTCGCCGAAGACCTCGCGCAGCCCGCGCGTGACGCCGAAGATCCCGCCGATGAGCCCCACGTCCTCGCCCATGACGAAGACGCGCTCATCCCGCGCCATCTCCTGGCGGAGCGCCTCGTTCAGCGCCTCGACGAACGTGATCTCGCGCCCGCTCCGCGAGACCGGCTCGGTCACGCTGACGTGCGGCGCGTACACGGCCGCCTCCATCATCTCCACCGTGGGCTCCGGGCTCTCCGTCGCGTAGGCGATGGCCGCCTCGAGCTCCCCCTCGACCGCCCACCGGAGCTCCTTGAGCCGGACCTCGCTGACGCCGTGGTCCTCGACGAGCCGGCGCTCCACCCGCGCGATGGGGTCACGCTGCAACCACTCGAGCTCCTCCTCCTTCGTGCGGTACGCCGGCAGGTTGGCGCGCATGCTGTGGTCGCCCCAGCGGTAGGTGACCGCCTCGACGACGCTCGGGCCCTCGCCGCGGCGGGCGCGCGCCACCGCCTCCCCCACCGCGGCGTGGACCGCCAGGAGGTCGTTGCCGTCCACCCGGACGCTCGGGATCCCGAAGCCGGTCGCCCGCGCCGCGATCCCCTCACCCGCCGTCGTGCGCGCCTGGGCCGTCGACAGCGCGTACCGGTTGTTCTCGCAGACCAGCACGTAGGGGAGCTTCCACACCGCCGCCAGGTTCATGGTCTCGTACACGACGCCCTGGTTGGCGGCCCCATCGCCGAAGAAGGCCGCGACCACCGTGTCCGTCCCCCGGAGCCGGGCCGCCAGCGCCGCGCCGCCGCCGATGGGCACGCCCGCCCCCACGATCCCGTTGCAGCCCAGGATGTTGAGATCCAGCGCGGCGATGTGCATGGAGCCGCCGAGGCCACGGCAGTAGCCGGTGTCGCGCCCCATGAGCTCGGCCATCATGCGGTCCAGGCTGGCGCCCTTGGCGATGCAGTGGCCGTGGCCCCGGTGATTGCCCACGATGGCGTCGTCGGGGCGGAGATGGGCGCAGACCGCCGTGGCCACCGCCTCCTCGCCGACATAGCTGTGGGCGGTGCCCTTGACGAGCCCCTCGATGAAGAGCTCCGCCGTCCGCTCGTCGAAGCGGCGGATCCGGACCATCACCTGGTAGAGCCGTTCAAGCGTTGCCGGGTCGAGCGTGGTTGTGTGTGCCATGCTCATGTGTAGACCACGAATCCCCGCCCGCAGTCAAGCGCCCCCCGCCGGGGGGACGACCAGAACCGAGCGGCTCCGGGGATTCAGGCGGTGATGCGGTCGGCCGTGTCGAGGCGCCAGTAAATGTGGACCAGCACGTTCCTGAATCCCGCCAGATCGGCGAGCTCCTCCCCCAGGTCTCGTGGAAGGATCCCGGCGTCGGCCAGGATCTCGAAGGTCTCCCGATAGGTTTCGGGCCGCCTCAGGCGGTGCTCCGCGATGAGATGACTGGCAATGTCGATGGCCGACTGGATGGCGACCAGCATGGCGTGGAGCACCATGTTTCGCGCATCCCGGTCTGACCGAAGATCGCGGAGCGAAACCTTCTCGCGGTATCGCTCCCAATCCCGAAGGGCCTCGTCCAGGGCCCGGAGGTGCTCGAGGAGCCCTTCTCGATCCACCATCACGGGATTCCGGCCAGGAACCGCCGGTTGAACCACTCCAACGTCTCCTGGTAGTCAAGGTACGCGCTGAGCAGCGCGGCCTCGTAGCGGATTCGACGCGCTTCGTCCCGCACGAATACCGATTTCCCTCGCTTCACCACCGCGTGCTGGAAGGCGACGGGAGAAGCGTTCAGGATCCGCACATCCACTTCTCGCCGGGGAGACAGGGCCTTCTCCAGCTCTCTCCCGATCCTGGAGGCCAGCTTTCGCAGGACCGCAGGGGAGCCTGCCGCCTCCGAAAAGCGCAGGGCCACATCGATGTCCCTGAAGTCCTCCCGCTCAAGACATGACCCGAAGAGATACCCTCCCTCCACCTGGGGGAAGGCGGACAGGACCTGAGCGATTCGAGCGGAGATAATTTCCTGAGGAGCCACCTGACCTGCTCCCATCACGGGATACATTACCACAAGGGCCGTGGGGTCCCGGAGCTTCGGTTCCGGCGAGCCTGCGAAGGCCGGGCCCTCACAGGAGAGTGAGCACGGTATTCGATGCCCTTGCACTCACGTATCTTACGGGAGAGCGCATCCCGCTCAACCTCATCAGGGCAGCTCCATACGACACGAGCCCCCTGGCAAGCACAGCGGGCTTGTCAGGGATTCCCCCGCAAAGGTCGTTTGACGGGGCGGGGCCTCCCCTCTACACTCTGCCGGGATGGATCGCCTCGTGTCGGACACCCCATCGAGGAACGGGAGGGATCAATTGACCGCGAACGAGATGAAGCGGAAGCTCAAGGCAGGCCAGCCGGCCGTCGGGGTGTGGATCGCCCTCGGCGACCCGATCATCGTGGAGCACCTGGCCGCCCAGGGCTGGGACTGGCTCTGCGTGGACACCGAGCACAACCCCATCGATCTCGCCACGCTGACGGGCATGTTCCAGGCCATCGGCCGCTACCCCTGCGCCCCCATGGCGCGCATCCCGGAGGTGAGCGAGCTGGGGATCAAGCGCATCCTGGACGCGGGCGCCTGGGGCATCGTGGCTCCCAACATCAAGACGCGGGAGGAGGCCGAGATCGTCGCGGCCTACGCCCAGTACCCGCCCCGGGGCCGGCGCAGCATCGGCTCGGGACGCCATGCGCTGTCCTTCCACACCGATACCGCGACCTATCTCGAGCGGGCGAACGACGAGATCCTGCGCGTGGTCCAGATTGAGCACATCGACGCCCTGCCGAACCTCGACGCGATCTTCTCCGTGCCAGGCATCGACGCCTGCTTCATCGGCCCCAACGACCTCTGCGCCTCCATGGGGCTCACCCCGTCGCTGGAGCCGCCGCACCGCGAGTTCGACGAGGCCATCCGGACGATCCTGGCCGCGGCGCGTCGCCACGGCGTGGCGCCG
>JACPCX010000198.1:0-2651 GCA_016184305.1 Candidatus Rokuibacteriota bacterium
CCTCCCGCTGGGCGTCTTCCACTGGACGGTGAATCCCCTCTTCCCACGGCTGAAGGAGCTCCTCGGCAGCCTCGCCCTCGCCGCCGGTCTCGGCAGCGTGATCGGCTCCAGCGCCCCCTGGTGGCTCCTGTCCAATCACCCGGAGGCCGGCGAGGTGTTCAACCTGCTCGACGGGATGAGCATCGTCGCCTTCCTGCTCGGAGCGACCCTGCTCACCGTCGGTCTCTTCTCCGCACTCACCCGGCTCTCCGCCCGCGTGATCGAGCCCGTCTTCGGCGAGCCGGCCCGGATGCGTGAGCTATTCACCCGGATCGGGTACCTCTACACGCCGTTGAGCCTGCTCTCGCTCTTCCTCGGCCTGAGCCAGCTCACCTTCGGCTACCTCAAGGGCGTGGGCTTCCCCGGGCTTGCCACCGACCTGATCCGGGGCGCTCTGCTGGCCGGGGGGGCCCTGTGGAGCCTCCATCTCGCGCGCCGGATCCTCGCGCTCCAGACCGCCGACGGCCGGCGCGCCGGGCTCGCGCTCCTGCCTCACCTCGTCGGAGTCGCGCTCATCATCGCCGCCTGGGTCCCGGTCTTCTACCTCTGGTGAACATCAAGATGCCGGGCGTCGCCACCTCTCGCCTGCGCCGCGGGTCCGCCCTGCTGGCGCTCGTCCTGTCGCTGGCCATAGGCCTGTCGGTGCTCGTGGTCGTGCGCGCCCCGGCCCGGGGGACCAGCCAGGTACGCGACTATTACATCCAGGCCGAGAACGTCCACTGGACTCTCGTGCCGGCGGGCTACTACGACGACAAGCTCGGCCGCGCGGTCCCAGCCGGTGACACTCGGTACCCGGCCATCGTGCTGCGCGGCTACGAGGACCCTGACTACTGCCACGTGCTCGATCACGCGGAGAACGGCATGATGCAACACTACGCGGTGACGGAACGGTGACGCCCGCCCGCGCCGCCGACACGCCCGTCGCCGTCCGGAAGGACGCGGAGTGCCGCTGTGATTGCGGCAGCCTCCTGGCCCGGCTCTCGGCGGTCGCGATCGAGTTGAAGTGCCGGCGCCGCAAGCGGTCGTGGCAGACCGCCGCGTCTTTCTCGACCATGGCCGCGTCGCATGGATGCAGCACTACCCGGTGACCGAGCGGTGATGCGGGCTCGTGCTGCCGACGCGACCGCCGCGGGTCTGCGGGACGGGGAATGCCGCTGCGACTGCGGCAACCTGCTGGCCCGCTGGCGCGGCGGCGGCCTCGAGCTCAAGTGCCGGCGCTGCAAGCGCCGCGTCGTCGTGAACGTGCCGCCCGCTCCGAGAGAGGTTCAGCGGATGTCCTGACCGACGAGCATCGATTCAATCCCGAGCGGCCAGCGGCCTTGCGCCCAGCGCCCTAATCCAGCCCGAGGGGGAAGGGAACGCTATGCGCAGACTGCTAGCCGGCATGTTTCTGTCCGTCCTGTCCGCCCTGGCCTGTCCGAGCCTGGCCACGGCGGGCGCGAGCGACGAGGCCTTGGCTCGGCTGCTCATCACGAAGGGCATCCTCACCCAAGAGGAATACGAGGCGCTGAAGAAGGAGATCGAGGGGGTCGTCCCGCCAGCGCCCCAGGAAGTGGCAGACGCGCTGAGGGACGAGGTGCGGCAGGAGTTGAAGAGGCGCGACGAGGAATCGATCGCCTTCACGCTGAAGGTGGAAGGCGAGGGCCGATGGCGCGCCCACAAGGACGTGGGAGACACGCACAGTGGCTCGACGTCGGACCTCTTCCTCCGGAGGGCCTCGGTGGGCCTTGAGGCGAGGCCTTTGGACTTCCTCACCGCCCGGCTGGTGCTCACCTCGGAGTGGTTCGGGGCGCAGACGACGGATCAGGGCCAGCCGGTAGACGACAAGGTGACGATCGACGAAGGGACGATCACGCTGAGGAGCGAAGAGGTCCCCGTCTACGGGGTCTTCGGCTTTCGGACTCAACCGTTCGGCGCCTTCTTCTCGCGCCTGGTCACGGACCCCATGACTCAGGACGCGTACGAGGTCAAACAGGTCGGGGCGACGCTCGGCCTGACGTTGAAGACATGGGCACTGGATCTTTCCGCAACCGTCTACCGCGGAGAAGAGCAGATGAATCACCTGTTCGCGTCCGGCCTCTTCGATGCGGAGTCAGTCGTGCGCTCGACCGACGCGGGCTTCCGGGCCGAGACCGACGACGTCACATCATTCATCGTCGCCGCGAGCGTTGCGCCGTTCAAGGACCTCCTCCTGGCCGCGGCGGTCCTGTCAGAACCCGGGGACGCTCGACGCAACACGACCGCAACAGCCTCGGCAGGATACACCCTGGGTCGTGTGACGGCGGAGGTCGAGTTCGCCGCCGCCCTGGCCCGGGAGCGCTACGTCCTCCAGAGCTCCGGGGAGCGGCTCGGAAGGTCGTTCGAGGAGAAGATGGTCTCGTTCGGGCTGACGTACAGGCTCGCGAAGCCCCTGGACGTCGCCGCCAGGTTCGAGCACCTGTGGGACGACGGCCTCGCGCGCCAGGCAGGAATCTGGTCGGCCGACACCCGGGCGAGCCTGGGGGTCGGGTACACGCTCTTCGAGCGGGAGGAGACCAACGTGCGGCTTCTGGGCGAGTATCGCCTCACCGGCTACCGCCGAGGCGGCACCGCCCGAGATTTCGCCACCCCGG
>JACPCX010000199.1:0-2974 GCA_016184305.1 Candidatus Rokuibacteriota bacterium
GACCGGAAGGTGTCGACGCCGAGCGCCTCCGCCGCGAGCTCGTTCTCGCGCACGGCATGGAGCCGATAGCCGAACGGCGAGCGCAGGAGCCACCAGGTCAGGAGCATCCCGCCGGCCATGAGGCCGAGGGCCAGGGCGTAGACCGCGGCCGACGGCATGTGAAACCCGAGCAGCTCGAGCCCCTGGGAGCGGCCCAGCGCCGGCGAGTTGATCGCGGCGAAGCGGAAGCTCTCGGCGAGCACCAGGGTGAGTCCGCTGAAGTAGATGCCGCGCAGCCCACACCGGAACGCCACCCAGTACACCGCGTACGCCACGGCCCCGGCGAGCACGGCTCCCGCGATCCAGCCGAGCGCCGGGGTGACGCCGTGGGTCACGTAGAGCCACGCGGCGGCATAGCCGCCCAGACCGAAGAAGGCCGCGTGGCCGAGCGAGACCAGGCCGCTCAGCGCCATCACGTTCCAGGCGCCGGCCAGAAACGTGTAGAGGCAGATCTGTGTGAGGATGTTGACGGTGTAGCCGCTGGCCCCCGCGGGCACCGCCAGGGCGGCCGCCAGCAGCGCGGCCAGGGCGACAAGACGGCCCCGCGTCACACCGCTTCCTTGCGTCCCCACAACCCTTCGGGGCGGATCAGCAGGGCCGCGAAGATGAGGGCGTGGATGCCGAGCTGGGCCAGCGAGGGGCTCAGCAGCAGCGTGCCCGCCCCCTCCAGCACTCCCACGATCACCCCCCCTCCGAACGAGCCGAGCAGGCTCCGGATGCCGCTGAGCACCACGATGAGGAAGGCCAGGATCGCCAGCTCGAAGGCGCGGAGGGGGTAGAGCGTGGTGAAGGTCGCCAGCAGGCCGCCCGCCAGCGCCGCGGAGGCCACGCTGACGGCCACGGCCACGCGTTGCAGGGCACGGACGTCGAGGCCGATCAGGACCGCGCCACGCCGGTTGTCGGCGCTCGCCCGGATGGCCTTGCCGAGCCACGTCCGGGCCAGGGCCACGTGCAGGCCCAGCGCGCTCAGGGCCGCGACCCCGCCGCCCACGAGGATCTCGCGCTGGACCACGATGCCGCCGAAGGCCAGGTGGCGCTCGGACGAGGCCAGGAACCGGACGTCGTGGCCGAAGGCGAACTGGGCGAGGTAGGTCAGGACGAGCAGCAGGCCGAAGGTGAAGACGATGTGCATCTCCTCGGTCATGTCGGCGATCCGCACCATCAGCGCCCGCTGCAGCAGGTAGCCGAGGCCGAAGAACACGGGGATGACGAGGGCGGTTGCCAGGTAGGGGCCGAGGACCCCGCCGCTCGTGACCAGGAAGACGGCGTACATCGCCCACACGACCCCACCCGCGTGGGCGAAATTGACGATCCGCACGACGCCGAAGATGAGCGAGAACCCCATGGCCACCGCGCCGTAGATGCTACCGACGAGTACGCCGGTGACGAGCATCTGCCCGATGACGGCCGGGGTCAGCTCCATCGCGTGCGGCCTAGCAGGCTGCTGAAAAAGGCCCATCTGCTTCGTAGGCGCCCTCGGCCGCACGCTCAACGTACGCAGAGTACGCCTCGCGTGCGGCCATCGGGCGCCGCCTCGCATCTGGACCCTTTTGAGCAACCTGCGGGTTTTTCAGCATCCTGCTACGCCCGCTCCTCCCACTTCGGAGCCGGAAAGACCGGGTCCTTCTGGGCCAGGTCCTTGGGATAGACGACGACCAGCTTCTGGTTGCTGATCTGGGTCATGATCGCCTGGGCCTTGGCATTGTCGTGCTTCTCGTCCCACTTCACGCCGTAGGGGATGATGATGCTGGGGTCCTTGCCGAAGCTGATGTCCACGGTCTTGACGGCCTCCCAGAGGGCGGCGCGGTCGAGGCTCCTGGCGCGGCTGAGGGCGTCCACCATGGCGGCGGCGGCGCTCAGCGAGTAGCCGGCCTGGTCCTGGACATCGACGCCGTGGACCTTCCGGTACTGCTCCACCGTGGCGCGGGCCCCGGGCGGCAGCTTCTCGAACATGCTCGCTGTCCACCCGAGCGCCGTGTAGACGTGGTTGGCGTCGTCCTTGAGGTTGGCGACGTACTGGGTATTGGGCGGCGCCCCGGCGGGGTGGACATTGGCGAAGAGGTCCAGCCGGAGCTGCTTCATGGCGCGCTGGATGAGGATGCCGTCGGCGGGGTACGAGGCCTGGAAGACAACCTCCACGTTCTGCGCCTTCAGCTTGTTGACGATCCCGGTGGCCTCGGTGAGCTTGGCCGCCGTGTAGGCCACGCGGTCGACGAGCTGCCACCGGCCCAGCCGCTCGATGGCGGCCTTGTAGAGGTCGCCCGCGCCGGTGCCATAGGCGAGATCCTCGTGGAGGATGGCCACACGCTTGACGGCCTTGCCCGTCGCCTTCTCCATGTCCGCCACGAACTGGACCCCCAGATCGCAGGTCTGCCGGGTGTGCACCGCCGCCCGGTAGAAGTACTTGAGCCCGCGCTCGGTGAGCTTGTAGTCCACGCTGGTGTCGATGGCCGGGACCTGATACCGCTCGGTGACCTCGCTTCCCACCCGCGCCGACCCGCTGGCCGCCCAGCCGAGGATGCCCAGCACGTTGTTCCGCGTGATGAGCCGCTCCGTCTCGGACGAGGTCACTCTCAGATCCGTCTGGTGGTCGGCCACGTGCAGCTTGATGGCGCCGCCGTGGGCCTTGATCCCTCCTTCCCGGTTCACACGGTCCACGACGAGCTGGAAGGCGCGCAGCGCGTCCCTCCCGTAGTCGGCGGCGGCCCCCGTCAGCCCGACCACCACGCCGATGGGGATCTCCGCCGCCGCCCGGGCGGTCCGCGGCGCCAGCGACCACGCTCCCGCCGCCGCGGCCGCCCGCGCCCCCGTCCCCAGAAACTCGCGCCGGCCCATTCTCCTGGTGCTCACGTCTCGCGCCATGATGTCCCTCCTCGTTGAGGTCTGGATCCGCGTCCGATCAGTACCGCGGCAGGTGCCGGAAGGCACGCTGCTT
>JACPCX010000200.1:0-2630 GCA_016184305.1 Candidatus Rokuibacteriota bacterium
GAACGCGCCGTGCCCGAACGAGAAGTAGCCCGAGAAGCCGCTCAGGATCGTCCACGAGGTGGCGAGCGCGATCCAGTGGAAGACCAGGTAGAGAAAGGACTCGACGAATGCCGGCGGTCGGAGCGCCGGGACCGCCGCGAGGGCCAGCCCCAGCCCGAGGAAAGCGGCAGCGTGGGCAGATCGGCGCAACTCAGATCCGATCGGGCCGGAGCACGAGGACGAGGATGAGCAGCGCGAAGGACACCAGCGGCGCCCAGGAGGGCTCCGCCACCGCCATCGTGAGCGACTCGCTGATCCCGATGCCGATGCCCGCCACCAGGGGACCGAGGGGATTGCCGAGGCCGCCGAGGATGACGACGGCGAAGACCACGCCGATCCACGCGTAGATCTGCGAGGGCGCCAGCGTGTAGACGAGCGCCACGAAGGTCCCCGCCACGCCGGCGTAGGCCGCGCCGACGCCCGAGAGCAGCAGCGCCAGCCGCCGGGGGGAAACGCCGAAGGCCGCGGCGATATCCGGGTCCTCGACGCTCGCCCGCATGCCCTTGCCGACCCAGGTGAACCGGAGCCACGCCCAGGTCGCCAGCGACAGCCCCGTGGCGACGAGCAGCATGCAGAGCTCGGTTACCGGCACGAACAGCGCGCCGACGCGGAATGACAGGGTCGCGTACGGGGTCTCGAGCCGGCGGAAGTCGGCCGTCCACACCCACTGGATCACGCTCTCGATGACGACAGTGAGGCCGAACGTGACGAGCAGCGACGCGAACTCGTTGACGCGGAAGAAGTCGAAGGCCCATTGGAGAACCACGCCGAGGAGGAAGAACCCGGGGACGATCAGCAGCGGCGTCAGGAAGGGGTTCATCCCGGCCGTCCCGGCGAGCTGGTAGGTCAGGTACGCGCCCAGGAGGACGAGCGCGAAGTGTGACAGATTGATGAGGCGCAGGAACCCCCAGGAAAGACCCAGCCCGAGCCCCAGCAGGCCGTACAGCCCGCCGATGAAGAGCCCGGAAAGGAGCGACTGCCCGAGGAGCGTCAGGCTCGGCATATCCCTGGGGGCTCAGCTGCCGCCCATCAGGGCACCACCAGCCTGGCTCCGGGCGCCGCGAACTCCTTGGGCCAGACGACCACCCACTTGCCGTCCTGGACTTGCTTGATCTTCGACAGGTCGTCCCCGTAGTTGTTGGGACCGTCGAACCGGACCTTGCCGATGATCGTGTCGACGCGGTTGGCGCGCAGCCACTGGGCGAGGGGTTTGTCGTCCAGGCTCTTGGTGGCCGTCACCGCCGCCTCCATGATCTGCCAGGCCGCGTACGACGAGCCCGCCTGGGTGTCGGCCGACTGGTAGGGCAGGCCGGCCTTGGCCGCCCGCTCGCGGAAGAGCTTGACGTACTCGGCGGCGGTCGGGCTCGACGTGAACGGCGGGTGCTCCTCGAACACGGTGGTCGACAGCGCGTACTTGCCCTCCGGGGCCAGCGCGAGCGGGCCCGGCGCCGGATAGAGGTGGAAGTGACTCTTCGGCGTGTAGTCGAGTTTCTTCAGCGCCTCGAGGAGCCCGTTGCCCTCGAGCCCGATGGCGCCCATCCACAGGAAGTCCGGATTGGCGTCGCGGACGCGCGCGGCGATGGCACCGAAGTCCCGGTTGCCGAACTCGAACTCGAGGTAGAGCACCTCGCGGAGGCCGCGCTTGGCTGCCACCTCCCGCGCGCCCACCGACATGAAGTGCACCGAGGGAAACTTGCTCGTCACGATCGCGATCGTCTTCGGCGGCTTGTTGGAGGCGGCCAGCGCGTCGAAGAGCAGGTTGGGGAAGGTCCGCGCCGGCTCCGGCCCGATCGCCCACGTCGGGAAGTGCATCTCGTACTTGGCCAGGTGCGGGATGCCGAACGTGTGGTGGAACAGGGCCTTGCCGTGGCGCTGGGCGACGGCCATCGCCGACATGATGGCGCCGGTCGCGTAGGGGCCGATGACGAGGTCGACCTTGTCGACGGTGATGAGCTTCTCGTAGAGCGTGCGGGCGAGGTCGGGCTTGGACTGGTCGTCGAGCAGGACCCACTCGACCGGCCGGCCCAGGAGCCCGTTCTTCCTGTTGAGCTGCTCCACGAAGATCTCGCCGGCGATCTTGTGCACGAGCGAGGTCGCGGCCAGCGGGCCGGTCAGGGCCAGCGTGCCGCCGATCCGGATCGGCTGGCCGGACGGGGCCGCGCCGGCCGGGGCGACCAGGGCGAGGACGATCAGGCCGGCCAGTGCGCCGAGAAACCCACGGTGTCTGAGAGTCATGCGCGTCCCTCCTGGATGCGATTCACGATGAACTCGACCGCTGCCCGTCAGGGCACGATCAGCCTGGCTCCGGGCGCCGCGAACTCCCTGGGCCAGACGACCACCCACTTGCCGTCCTGGACCTGCTTCACCTTCGACAGGTCGTCGCCGTAGTTGTTGGGGCCGTCGAACCGGAGCTTGCCGTTGACGGTCTCGACGCGGTTGGCCCGCAGCCACTGGGCGAGGGTCTTGTCGTCCAGGCTCCTGGTGGCCGTCACCGCCGCCTCGATGACCTGCCAGGCCGAGTACGAGCCAGACGCCTGGACCTCGGCCAACTGGTAGGGGAGACCGGCCTTGGCCGCCCGCTCGCGGTAGAG
>JACPCX010000095.1:0-26486 GCA_016184305.1 Candidatus Rokuibacteriota bacterium
TGCCCGAGCTTCGAGTCCGGGCGCGAGGACATCGGCGGCCCGTACCACTTCGTGAAGCTGGCGCAGCTGCACTGGGACCCGCGCGACAGCGCCGATCGGCCGGCGCAAGCGGCTCAGCTCGGCATCGCCCGATGCGCCGGCTGCCGCAAGTGCGCGTGCCCCCTCGGGATTCCGATCTACCGTGCGGCGGTGGCGCCGCTGGCGGGTGGGCGCTCGGAGCGTTCAGCCGGCGAGTGACCGGCCGAGGCGCTGGCGGCGCGCGCAGTGCGGACGGTGGCGACCGCTCTCTCGCCGCGATCGGCTGGCTCCACGCGCACGACGCGGCATCCATCGATCCCGCGTGACGGGGAGCCTGGCGACGAGCGTGTCTCAGAACCCGAGCGCGCGGACAGCCGTCCGGAAGCGCTCGACGTTCCTGAGCTTGACGTCCTCGTACCCCCGGACCACGTCAGGGAGAGTGGCGAGCGTGATCGCGCGCTCGTACCCATCGCCCTCCAGGGTGCACAGCGCGCGCTCGATCAACCCGCGGTACTCGGCGATCAGCTCGCGCTCGACGCGGCGCACCTTGGCATGGCCGAAGGGGTCGAGCGCCGTGCCCCGCAGGCGGCGAAGGGCGACGAGCGCGCGAAACACCGGCTCGATCCACCGCCCGGCCGCGATCTTCCGCCTCAGGCCGAGGGCGCGGAGGATGGGCGGGTGCAGGAGATAGCGCAGCGTCACCCCCTCGGGGTACTCGGCCTCCAGGGCGCGCGCCATGTCGCCCCTGAGGTGGAGCCGCGCGACCTCGTACTCATCCTTGTAGGCCATGAGCGTGAAGAGGGAGCGCGCCACCGCCTCGCTGAGCCGGGTCTCGCCCGGTCGGCCCGCGCGCTCGGCGGCCGCCACACGGCCGACGAACTGGGCGTACTGGCGGGCGTACGCCTCGTCTTGATAGGCGATGAGCTCGGTGACACGCACCTCCAGCACCCGCCGGAGCTCGCCGTCCGCGCCGGCGGCGGCGTCGACGTGCTGCCGCGCGGCGGGGTGGATCTCGCGCGCCAGCTCCACCGCACCGATGCGCCGGGACCGCAGCCCCTCGATCCAGCCGGGCTCGGCCACCGCGCGCCGGCCCGCGCGAAAGGCGTGGGTGTTGGCGTCGACCGACACGCCGTTCAGCGCGATCGCCGTCTCGATGGCCGCGGCGCTCACGGGAATGGCGCCGGCCTGATGCGCCGCGCCCAGAAGGACCAGGTTCGCCATCATGTGATCGCCGACCAGGGTTTCCGCGAGCCCGAGCGCATCGAGAAAGACGTTCTCGTCCTTGCGGGTGACGCGATTGATGGCGGCGATCAGGCCGCCCGTGTCGGGAAAATGCAACTCCGGTGAGCTGACCATGGCGCCTGTCGGTACATGGCTGGTGGAGATCACCGCCATTGTCCGGTCAGGCCGCGCCCGGTCGAGATTGCCCGCGGCCGTGGCCACGAGCAGGTCGAAGCCCAGGTAGCAATCCGCCGTCCCGGCGCCGACCTTGTTCGAGATGTCGAGCGGCGCCGACGATATCTTGAGATGCGACACGACCGGGCCGCCTTTTTGGCTCAAGCCGGTCTGGTCGAGCCCGCGCACGAACCGCCCGTCGAGCAGGGCGGCCGTGCCGAGGATCTGGTTGACGGTGACGACGCCGGTGCCGCCGATTCCCGTCATGACGATATGGCAGTCGCGCGGGACGCGCGGTTCGGGCTCGGGCAGCTCGGCATCGATGGCCACGCGACTCCGCCCTCTCGACACGGGGGCGCCGCGCGGCACCGCGGTGACGAAGGCGGGGCAGTCGCCCTCGAGGCACGAGTAGTCCTTGTTGCACGACGACTGGTGAATCTGGGTCTTGCGCCCCAGCTCGGTCTCGACCGGGTGCACCGACATGCAGTTGGACTTGGCCCCGCAGTCGCCGCAGCCTTCGCAGACGGCCTCATTGATGAAGACGCGGCGAGTGGGATCCTCGATCCGGCCGCGCTTGCGCAGGCGCCGGTTCTCGGCCGCGCAGTGCTGGTCGTAGATCAGCACGGTCACGCCGGGAGTATCGCGCAGGGCGCGCTGCGCCTCGTCGAGCCGGTCGCGGTGCCACACCTGCACCGCGGGCGCCCATCGAGCCCGGCGCGGGTGCTTGTCGGGACGGTCGGCCAGCACGAGGATGCGCCCGACACCCTCGGCCTCCAGCATCCGCGTCAGGGCGGGCACGGTCATGGCGCCCGCGGCGCTCTGCCCGCCGGTCATGGCCACGGTACCGTTGTAGAGGATCTTGAAGGTGATGTTCGTTCCCGCCGCGACCGCCTGGCGGATGGCGAGCGAGCCCGAGTGGGCGAAGGTGCCATCGCCGAGGTTCTGGAACACGTGCGCCGTCCCCGAGAACGGCGCGGCGCCAACCCAGTGCACGCCCTCGCCGCCCATCTGCGTGAGGCCCACCGTCTGCCGGTCCATGGTCAGGGCCATCGAGTGGCAGCCGATGCCGCCTCCGGCCAGCGAGCCCTCGGGCACCACGGTGGAGCGGTTGTGCGGGCAGCCCGAGCAGAAGAAGGATCTGCGCGCGACCGCGAGCGGGGCGGGCCGCTCCCTGAGCGCCTCCAGCAGCGCGGCGTGCGCCGTGATGGAGGGCGCCTGGATCCGCCGCTCCAGCCGCCGCGCCAGGATCAGCGCGATCGTGTCGGCATCGAGCTCACCGGCAGCCGGAACGAGGACCTCTCCCTGCTCGTCTCGCTTGCCGATCACCCGCGGCCGCACCGCCTGCTCGAAGAGGATGTCGCGCGTGTACAGCTCGACGAAGCTTCGCTTCTCCTCGATGATGAGCAGCTCCTCCAGGCCCCGCGCGAACTCGCGGATGATGCCGGGCTCGAGCGGGAACAGCATGCGGAGCTGGAGCAGCCGGACGCCGAACCGACGGAGCGCCTCGTCGTCGAGCCCGAGCGCCCGGAGCGCCTCGCGCACGTCGTAGTACGTCTTCCCGGCGGCGGCGATGCCGAGCCAGGCATCGGGCGTGGGCACGCTGATGCGGTTCAGGCCGTTGGCCGCGGCGAACGCCTTGGCCGCCTCGATGCGGTCGTAGAACAGCTCGCGCTCCATCTCGAGGCCCCAGGGCGGGAACTTGATCATGCCGTGGGTGGCCCGCCACGGGCGGCCCTGCACGGTGAAGCCCGGATCGACCACGCGGATCCGGCCCGGCGACACCTCGGCGGTTCCGACCTCATCGGAGACGTTGGTGACGATCTTGAACGCCACCCAGCAGCCGGAGTACCGCGACAGCTCGAAGCCCAGGCGGCCGAGGTCCAGCACCTCCTGCACGTTGCCGGGGAAGAGCACGGGGAACATGAGATCGGCAAAGCACGCTTCCGACGCGGTCGGGAAGGTAGAGGACTTGGCCACCGGGTCATCACCCGCGATCGCGAGGACGCCGCCATGGGGGCCGACGCCCGCGAAGTTGGCATGGCGGAACAGGTCCCCGGTGCGGTCCACACCGGGTGCCTTGCCGTACCACATGCCCAGCACACCGTCGTACCTGGGCTTGGGGAAGGCGGCGGCGAGCTGGCCGCCGAAGACGATGGTGCCGCCGAGCTCCTCGTTCAGCCCGGGGAGGAAACGCACATTGTGCTCGGCCAGCAGCGCCGCGCTGCGCTGCACATTCAGGTCGAAGCCGCCGAGCGGCGAGCCGGGGTATCCGGAGATGATGGTGGCGGTGTTGAGCCCGCGCCGCCTGTCCGCTCGGTGCTGATCGAGGGGCAGGCGCACCAGCGCCTGGATCCCGGAGAGGAAGATCGCCCCCTCCTCCCGCAGGTACTTGGCCTCGAGCGAGAACGCATCGCCATTGTCCATGCTCACCCCTCCCGCGGATACTCTACTCTACCTTCACCGCTCTCGGACGCTCTGGCTATCGGCGATCAGTAGCTGTGGCGCCCGCGCAAGAGGCGGCGCTCTCATACAGCGGGTCCTTCGTCTTGAGGTGCATCGCCTCGAGGTAGACGAGCACGACGCCCATGCCGATGGTCAGCGGTGGAAACAGCTAGTGAAACCCAACGGTGAGCGCGAACTGGAGCCGCGACAACAGCACGACGTCCATGACCGCTCCTCTCGCCCGAGTGCGCCTGTCTTATGGTGACCAGGCCCCACCCGCCGGCGCCGCCGCCGTCTGGGCCGCGCCAGACACCGGGTGTGCGACGCTCCCGGCGAGTGTCCGCGCGGTGGTGAGGGGCGAGAAGATCGTGTGGAGCACGGGGGCGTCGTCCCGCCGGCCACGCGCGATGCGCCGCAGGGCTTCCAGCTCGCGCCCCCGCGCCCCCAGATCCTCCAGCAGATCCTCGCTCACCTGGGTCTCGCGCGGGCGGGGCACAGCCCCGGCCCTGCCCCGCCCCGCGCCCTCAACTCGCAGGGGGACGGGGGATCGGCAGCCTTCATGCCCTCGCTCGCGGCGCGGTGCCGCGGTGCCGCCAGCTGCTGGAGGGCATCGTCCTGGTCGGCCTGGTCCTTGACGGCACCGCAGTCCCCGGCTAGCATGGCGGTCAGTGGCGCGGACTCTCTCGGCTCGCGGGGAGGCGTGTGTGTGCCCTGTGCCATCGGCTCCTCATCCCTCGTGACTCGCTCGACGCCGCCGTCTCCGCGGAGGGCGCGGAAGCGGTCGCCGCGTTCGTTCGCCGCGCGCGGGACCGCTTCGGGGCGATTCGCGCGCGGCGACACATCGTTGCCCGCCGCGTGACGTGCTCTCCGCGGCTCCCAAGACCGCTGTCGAATCCGTCGCGAAGACCGTCGCCAGGGGAGAGGGACAGTTCGGCATCCCAGCGAACTGCGTGGCGCCGGGCAGGATCGACGTGGGACTCGGCGCGGGCTACATCAACGCCGCGTTCACCGACGCCGACGGCCTGCTGGTCTTCATGGCGGTGCTGATGCTGCGTCCGGCGTGCTCTACCTCTACTATTCTCGCCACATCTCACCCGAGGCGTTCACGGTGTGGGAGAGCATTTTGCTCGTCCTCATCACGATGATCGGCGGCGTCGGCACGATGGCGGGCCCGATCGTCGGCGCCGCGGTGTTCCTGGTGCTGCCTGAGGTGCTGCGGCTCTCGCCGGCGGTCCAGCCGGTCCTGATCGGGCTCGTGCTGATTCTCGTCGTCGTCGTGGAACACGACTCACCACCGAAGTATTCGCGATGATCCAGGCGCTCCGGTCGGACGGCCGGGGGATCCTGCTCGTCGAGCAGAACGCGCTGCTCGCCCTGTCCATCGCCGATCGCGGCTACGTGCTCGGGGGCGGGCGCATCCTCGCTGCGGCGCGGAGCGGCGAGTTGATCGAGACCGAGCGGCTGAAGCAGTCATACCTGGGCTACGGAAGCGGCCCGAAGCACGAGGAGACGGTACATGGCGCATGAACACGTCCTGACATCCGTCGTCGATCACGTGGCCTGGCTCACCATGAATCGCCCCGAGCGCCACAACGCCTTCGATCCCGAGACGCGCGAATCGCTCGCGACGGCGGTGTCGCGGTGCGGAGACGACGCGAGTGTCGGCGTGGTCGTGATCACCGGTCCAAGCGACACGGCGTTCTGCGCCGGCGGATGTCTTCGCGACGTGGCGACGGGCGATCTCGGCCGTCTGCGGTCGCTCTTCTTCGGGATGCTCGAGGGCGCGACCGCGTTCATGGAGCGGAGCACACCGGACTTCATGCAGTTCCGGCAGGCGGGGAAGCCATCATGATTCCGCGGACGCTCTTCTCCGCCGAGCACGAGCTCTTCCGCAAGACGGTGCGGCGCTTCATCGAGACCGAGATCACGCCGTACCACGCGCAGTGGGAGCGCGACCGCGTCGTCTCGCGCGACGCCTGGCGACGGGCCGGCCAGGCCGGGCTCCTGTGCACCGCGATCCCCGAGGAGTACGGTGGTCTCGGCGGCGACTTCCTGCACAGCGCAGTGGTGCTGGAGGAGCTGGCGCGCGTGGGAGCGAGCGGTCCCGGCTTCAACCTCCATTCGGACATCGTTGCGCCGTACATCCTCCACTACGGCACCGAGGAGCAGAAGAAGCGCTGGCTCCCGCCGATGGCACGAGGCGAGGTCATCACCGCGATCGGCATGACGGAGCCCTCGGGCGGCAGCGATCTCCAGTCGATCCGCACGACGGCGATCCGCGACGAGCAGGAGTTCGTCGTCAACGGCCAGAAGGTCTTCATCACGAACGGGCAGCTCTGCGACCTCCTCGTGCTCGCGGCGAAGACCAATCCGCGCGAGGGCGCGCGCGGGCTCAGCCTCGTCCTGGTCGAGGCGGATCGGCCGGGCTTCGCGAAGGGCCGGAACCTCGAAAAGGTGGGATTCAAGGCGCAGGACACGTCGGAGCTCTTCTTTTCCGACGTGCGCGTTCCCGCGAGCAACCTGCTCGGCGAGGAAGGGCGCGGCTTCGCGCAGCTCATGACCGAGCTCCCACAGGAACGGCTCATCCAGGCCGTACGCGCGGTCGCGGTGTGCGAAGCCGCGCTGGAATGGACCGTCGAGCACGCGCGGCAGCGCCAGACGTTCGGGAAGCCGCTCGCCGCGCATCAGAACACGCAGTTCAAGCTCGCCGAGATGAAGGCGCAGATCACGGTCGCGCGCGCGTTCGTCGACCGCTGCATCGAGATACACCTTCGCCGCGAGCTCGACGGGGTCGACGCCGCCATCGCGAAGATGACCGCGACCGAGCTGCAGGGGCGCGTGCTCGACGAGTGCGTGCAGCTCTTCGGCGGGTACGGGTACATGTGGGAGTACCCGATCGCCCGCGCGTGGGCGGACGCGCGCCACGCGCGCATCTCCGGCGGCTCGGTCGAGATGATGAAGTACATCATCGGCCGGAGCGTCGCCGGCAAGATCGACGAGGGCCGCTGACGTGGAGTCCGTGTACCACCAGGGTGCTGCGCTCTCGGAGCCCGGCCCCAACGGCCCCGGCCACAGGTCACAGGACCCGGCGGAGGCGCATCAGGAGCGACACACGCCATCTCCGCCGGGCGGCTGAGATCCGGCCGCCCCTGGGGACCCCCGCCCAGCATCCGGGGCGGTCCGTCTCGTGACGGTGAAGGCGAGGGTCGGTCCGGCGATCGGCCTCTGGCTCCGAGCGATCCTGCGCCCGGCCCCGGGGCACAGTCAAGGAGCGGCGTCGGCGCGGAGGGGTGGGGGGCCTGGCGAGCCCGCAGGGAGGGGGCAGGGGGTCAGGAGGGCGGAGCAGCTCGACGCGCTGGCGGCGGGGGCAGCTGGGGCCGGGCCGGGCGGATCGGCGGGGCCCGAGAGCGCGAGGTGGGCGAGGAGGGTGCGCACGACGGCCGGGTGCTGGACGGTGATGATGCCCTGCAGGCGGCCGCGACAGGGGGAGAGGCGAGGGCGTCGAGGGCGAGGTCTCGGTGTATGATCGCTCGCCGCGGCAGGGTGCGGCTCGCAATGTATGGATTCAAGCGTGCGGGGGCTCTGACGCTACGCGCGCACCGGGGACAACGTCGTCCAGTACGTCCTCCAGAACAAGAAGACGCCGATCTGGGTCGAGGGCGGCTACGCGGCGAAGACGGGCCTGCCAGAGATGGCGCAGGGCACGGGCATGCCGACGGCCGAGGCGCAGGCCCTCCGCAACGAGGTCTGGCGCTGGTGGACAACACCAATCCCGAGCGGCTCGCCCGGGCCTGCACCGAGGAGGGCCGGAACGAGTTCCTCTTCACCGCGGCGCCGATCCGGCTCATCGGGAGCACGGGCGCGCCCGCGCACCCGATCGCCATCTTCTGATCGCCACCTCGGAGGAGAGAGGGCACATGGACCGCACGAAGAGCGTGGTGACGCCGGAACGCTTCGACTCCGGCATGACCTTCGAGAGGTACCTCGCGTACATCGCCAGCCCCGAGAATCTCGAGCGCGAGGGCTCGGGCGGCGAGGGGCGGAAAGACCTGAGCGGGGTGGTGCGCGCCTGGTACGCGGCGAGCCGGTTGAGCGATCATCAGGCCGCGGGGTGGACGTGGCTCTGCGCCCAGCCCGGCGGACCCGCCAAGATCCTCGTCCTCTCCGAGGAGTGGTCGTCCGACTGCCGGCGCGACGTGCCCATGCTGGCGCGGGTGGCCGAGGCCACGGGGATGGAGCTCCGCATCTTCAACCGCGACGGCCGGAAGTTCAGCAAGAGCCAGCGGCCCGAGGTCGAGGGCGACCCTGACAGCAACGCGGACATCATGGCCGCGTTCATGAACGCGAAGAACGGTCAGCGTTTCCAGTCCATCCCGGTGGCCGTGTTCTACACCCGGGACCTCCAGTACCTCTACCACTACACCGAGTTCCCGGCGATCTATCACAAGGACCGCGTGGTGTACGAGGGGATCCGCGCGGCCCGGTTCGGCGAGACCCCGCAGCAGACCCAGGAGCGGGCGGCCCGCGAGTTCGGCGCCCTGCAGCAGTCGCCCTTCTTCCGCGTCTGGGCCTGCGCGGGGATCGACGAGATGCTGAGCGCATTGCACGAGCGACTGGTGATGGGCTCGCTCGCCTGAGCGGGTCGCGGAGGTGGGGATCGGCCGCGCTCCTACTGCGCCCGCGCCGACGGTGTGATCTGCAGGAGTGAGGGGCTGTCCGTCTCCACCTGGATCGTGGTGTGGTCGATGCCGAAGCGGACGTGCAGGAGCAGGTGGAGGGCCTGCAGGATGCGATCGCTCGCGGCGCCAGCGTCCACCACCACATGCGCGCTCATGGCCTCGCGCCCCGAGGTGAGCGTCCAGACGTGGAGGTCGTGGACGCGGAGCACCCCCGGGGCCTCGGCGAGGGCGAGCCCGATCTCGGTGACGTCGAGGTGCGGGGGCACACCCTCAAGCAGCACGTTCACGGCCTGCCAGAGGAGCGCGCCGGTGCGGGGCAGGATCAGCATACCGATGACGGCGCCGGCCACCGGGTCGGCCCCATGCCAGCCCGTGACGGCGATGACGGCCCCGGCGACCAGCACCGCCCCCGAGCTCAGCGCGTCCCCCAGCACCTCGAGGTAGGCGCCCCGCACGTTCAGGCTCTCGGCGGCGCCGCCGTGGAGGAGGCGCATGCTGGCGAGGTTCGCCCCGAGCCCGAGGGCCGCCGCCAGGACGATCGGGACACCGGCCACCTCGGGCGGCGCCCAGAGGCGCCCCCAGGCGTGCCAGAGAATGACCAGCGCCAGCACGCAGAGGAGGACTCCGTTGACCAGCGTGGCCAGGATTTCCACCCGGTAGTAGCCATAGGTCTTGGTCGCGGTGGCGGGTCGCTCGGCCACCCAGATCGCCCCGAGGCTCAGCAGGATGGCGCCCGCATCGGTGAACATGTGGGCGGCGTCGGCCAGGAGCGAGAGGCTTCCGGTCCACAGGGCGACGGCCAGCTCCACCACGAGCACCGTTGCGGTGAGGGCCAGCGCGCCCAGGAGCCGGGACTTGTGCCGCGAGCCGTGGGTGTGGCGCTGGTGCACGGGGAGGCTCAGCGGGGCGGCGGGGCCACCAGCCGCACCTCGCCCTGCCGCAGGCCCTGGCTCTCGAAGAAGCCCTTCCGTGCCTCGAGGGCGTAGCGGAAGCGGCCCATGGGCCCGTACAGCGCGGTGGGGCTCGGGTCCATGCGCAGGATGGAGAAGACGCTGCCGTCGGCCTTGGCGAAGGCGATGTCGAGCGGAGCGGGCACGTTCTGCATGTGGAACTGGGTGACGATCTCCTCGCCGAAGTCGAAGAGGATCAGGTGTCGCTCGATCTCCTCGCGGGTGGCGCACTGGAACCCCGCTGCCTGCTGATCCCCCGTCCGCGCGACACGCACCCGGAGCGCCATGGTCCGGCCCTTGCTCTCCACCGTGACCATCTGGATGGGCATGGAGGCGAAGGCCTGGCGCCAGCGGGGGCAGAGGCTGCTGTCCTCGGCCGCCGCGCCCGCCCCGGCCAGCGCCGCCACGCCGAGGAGCGCGGCGGCCGCGCCCCACAGAATCCTGCCGCTCACGCGCGGAGCCCGAGTGAACGGCGGAGGCCCGCCCGGCTGGCGAGGGAGGCCGCGGCGAAGATGAGGAGCGCCGTGAGCACGATGGCGCCCCCCGCGGCGAGCCTCAGGTAATAGGCGGCGATGAGCCCCGCGGTGACGGACAGGAGTGCCATGCCGATGGCGATGCCGAGGGCCTGGCGGAAGCTCCGGCCCAGCGAGAAGCCCGTGAGGGTGGGGATGACGATCATGGCGCTGACGAGGAGCACGCCCACCATCCGCATGGCGACGACGGTGGTCAGCGCGGTGAGCACCGTCAGCATCAGGTTCAGCGCGGCCACCGGCACCCCGCTGGCGCGCGCGAGATCCTCGTTGAGCGTGATGGCGAAGAGCTGCCGGTAGAAGAGGCCGAGGGCGGCGCCGACCAGAGCCCCCAGGCCCACGATGAGCCACACGTCGGTGGGGCTCACCGTGAGGATGCTGCCGAACAGGATGGCGAAGAGGTCGGCGTTGAAGCCGCGGGCCAGGCTGATCAGCACCACCGCGAGCGCGAAGCCGCCCGAGAGGAACACCGCCAGCGCGGCGTCGCCCTGGAGCGCGCCCCGGGACCGGAGCCGCTCGATGCCGACCGCGCCCGCCACCGTCACCACGAGGGCTCCCAGCACGGGGGAGATGCCCAGGAAGAGCCCGAGGGCCACGCCGGCCAGCGCCACGTGCGCCAGCGTGTCAGCGATGAGCGAGAGGCGGCGCGGGACCAGGAAGACGCCGATGGAGGGGCAGATGATGGCCGTCATGGCGCCGGCCACGAAGGCGCGGTGCATGAAGCCGTACTCGAGGAACTCGGGCATCGGCATGGGAGGGGCAGATGATGGCCGTCATGGCGCCGGCCACGAAGGCGCGGTGCATGAAGCCGTACTCGAGGAACTCGGGCATCGGCATGGCCTAGTGCGCCTCCAACGAGTTTCTCCTACTCCACATGCGCGACCGCCCCGTGCCGGGCCAAGGAGCGAGCCAGACGAGGCTCGAGGGAGGCGCGGGCGCGAGGCGTACGTGGGTGTACGTTGAGCGCCCGCGCCGACCGAGAACGACGTATGGCGAAGTTCATTGGGCCGGCACTAGTGGTGGTGGGCGACGACGCGCACGGCCGGCCCATAGAGCGCGGCCAGCGCGGCGTCATTCAGAAAGTCCCCGGGGCGACCGTGGAAGATGAGGCGCCGATTCAGGCAGGCCAGCTTGGTGACCTCTTTCGCCACCACGCCGATGTCGTGGCTGACCAGGATCAGGGTGATGCGCTTCCGGATCCACGCCGCCCGTGGGCTCGTCGAGGATCAGCAGCTCGGGGTTGGAGACGAGGGCGCGCGCGATGAGGACGCGCTGCTGCTGGCCCGGAGAGAGGGTGCCGATGCGCGCCGCCGCCACCGCGTCCATGCCGACGTGGGCGAGGACCTCGCCGACGCGGCGGCGCTCGACGGCGCCCGCGCGCCCGAGAAGCCCGAGCGCGGCCACGAGCCCGCTCGCCACGACTTCCTGGACCGTGGCCGGCAGCCCGGGATCGAGTGTCGCCTTCTGCGGCACGTAGCCCACGCGCCCCCACTGGCGGAAGCTTTCAGGCGCATGCCCGAAGAGGCGCACCTTGCCGCCTGACGGTTGCAGCAGCCCGAGAGCCAGGCGGAGGAGCGTGGTCTTGCCGGATCCGTTGGGGCCGATGATGCCCAGGAAGTCTCCGGCTTCCACGGTGAGGTTGATGCCCTCGAGCACCCGCACCTCGCCGTAGGTGAAGCCCACGCCCTCGAGCTCGACGAAAGGCCTCACGAGCAGTCCAGGGCAACGCGCAGGTTCTTCAGGTTCTCCTCCATCAAGGCCACGTAGCCCTGGCCCGCTCTCGCCTGCTCCGGCGTGATCCCTTCCACGGGGTTCAGGACCAGCGTCCGGGCTCCGATCTCCCGGGCCAGCGTCTCGGCCAGCCGCGGACTCACGAGCGTCTCGAAGAAAATGTACTTCACTTTCTTCTGGCGCGCGAACCGGACGATGCTCGCGAGCTGGGCCGGGCTCGGCTCCGACTCGGGCGCGAGCCCCATGACCGGCACCACCGACAGCCGGTAGCGGGCGGCCAGATAGCCGAAGGCCGCGTGGGAGACGACGATCTCCCGGCGGGCGCATCGGGCGAGGCCCGCCGCGTAGGTCTGGTCCAGGAGCGCGAGCGTTGCCTGGAATGCGCGGGCGCGCTCGGCATAGGCGATTGTCCCCCCGGGGTCGCTCGTGGTCAGCGCCTCCCGGATACGCTCCACCATGGCCTGGGCCAGCACGGGGTCGAGCCAGACATGGGGATCGGGGGGCCCGCCGCTTGTCCCCGTCATGAGCGGGAGCCCCTGCGTGATGTTCAAGGCCGTGGGTTTCGTCGCCGCGTCCGCGAGGAGCTTGTCCACCCACGGCTCGATCCCCGCGCCGTTGTAGACCAGGAGGCGGGCCCGCTGCAGCAGCGCCACGTCCTGGGGCGAGGGCTCCCAGTCATGGGGCTCCACACCGGCCGGGACGAGCGAGACGACCTCCGCGCGATCGCCCGCGACCTGAAGCGAGAACTCGTAGAGCGGATAGAAAGTGGCGACCACCAGCGGCTTCGACGACGGGGCGGGGGGCTCGGTGCAGCCGGCCGAGCCGAGAGCCAGGAGCGCGACCGCCACGCGCCATCCCCGGCGCCAGCGCCGGATCAGGAGTCGCCTCCGAGCGCGGCGAGTCGCGCGCTCTCCCACCACGCCCCGCCTGCGGCGCAGGCCGTGGCGAGCGCCCAGCCCCCGAGGACATCGGTGGGCCAGTGGGCGTTGAGCATGATGCGGGCCCAGCCGACTCCCAGGACGAGGATCACGGCCAGCGCCACGAGGGCCACGCGCCGGCGACGGCTCGCGCGCTCGCGGCTCAGCACGTGGATGAGGATCACGGCGAACGTCGCGACGGCGGTCGAGTGACCGCTGGGGAAGCCGAAGGAGTCGTCGGCCGGCCGCGGCCTTCCCACGAGGAACTTCGCGGCGGTCTCCGCGAGGCCCGAGACGGCGAAGACGGCGCCCCACAGCCACCAGTGCCGTCGGGCCACCGGGGACAGCGCGAAGAGCAGGAGCATGGCCGGGACGAGCACCCGGGCGGTGCCCCCGTAGTTCACCCACCGGGCGACTTCGAGCATCCTCGACGTCTGGCCGTCGATGAGGCCCTGGCGGACCGTGACGTCGCCGGGAGCGATTCCGGCGAGGAGGGCGATGAGTGCCAGCGCGGCGAAGGCGGCGAGGCCCGCCAGGCAGGCGGCCCGCCAGCGCGCCTCGGCCGTGGAGGTCATGACGGATATTGTATTCGAAGGGGTGGAGACGGGCGGCCGAGATAGGTCGTCTCGCCGATGGTCACCAGGGGATACGTCGAGACGAAATCCGAGAAGCCGGGCGGGCCCTGGCCCGTGCGCGGGTCGAACTGATACCCGTGCCACGGGCACTCGAGATAGCCGTCGCGGACGCGCCCCTCGCCCAGCGGGCCGTTCTGATGCGGACACACGTTGGAGACGGCGTGGAGCCGGCCCTCCAGCCTCACGACGGCGATCCGCTCGCCTCCCGCGCAGACGGCTCTGGCCTCGCCCTCGGCGAGATCGGCGAAGCGCCCCAGCGGGACGAGGCCGTCGGGCCCCGGGGGCGCCGGGCGATCGGCGGCGGCCTCCTTGACCCCGGCGGCGATGTGAAGCGCCGCCACGATGCCGACCACGGCGAAGAACCCACCGGCCAGCGCCCAGGGGATGGGCCCCTCGTCGGACGCGAGCCGCGTCAGCACGTGGATGGCCAGCAGGCCGTATGCCGCGTACACGGCCATGTGGAGGCGCTTCCAGCCCGCGGGCCCCCAGGCGTGGAGGAAGTGGTCCCACGAGGTGAGCGCCATGGCGGTGAGGATGACGAGGGCCGCGGCGCCGAAGACGGGATAGGGGACGCCAAGGAAGCGCTCGCCCGAGGCGGCATCGAGGAGCCCTCTCGGGTCCCAGCCGACGGCGTAGTGCATGACCAGGCCGGCGTGGAGCGCTCCCAGTCCCCATGTGGTCACGCCCAGATGGCGCCGGTGATGGATGAGGCGCGTGGCGGGACGCCAGAGCCTGGCCAGGGGGCCGAGGCTCAGCACGGTGCTCAGCAGGAGGAACGCGAGCGTCGCGCAGGCGCGCACCAGGAAGACGTCGCGGTCGGGGCCGGGGAAGAGAGCACGGCCCCCGGCGAACCAGACGAGGATCAGGAGCGCGAGCCCCGCGTCGAGCTTCCACTTGGCGGTGACGCTCACGCTCACGGCTGCACTGCCAGGATCACCGCCGCGGCGGCGGCGATGAGGACGATCCAGACGACCCAGATCCGCCGATGCGCTTTGCGAAGGGGCGCGATCATGCCGGGCGCCGGCGCCGGGGCGAGAGCCCCTGCGCCGGCCGTCGGGCCACCGGGGACACCGCGAAGAGCAGGAGCATGGTCGGGACGAGCACCCGGCCGGCGCCCCCGGAGTTTACCCACCGGGCGACCTCGATCATCCTCGACGTCTGGCCGTCGATGAGGCCCTGGCGGACCGTGACGTCGCCGGGAGCGATTCCGGCGAGGCGGGCGGTGAGTACCACCGTCACATCGTCCCCTGCTTCGTCATCTCGGTGATCGTCATCCTCGGCGGGATGCCCCTGAGCGTGAAGCGCACGAGGTCGCCGACCTGCGCCGCAGCGAGCCGCTGCGGGTCCTGAATCTGGAAGCCCATGGTCATGGAGGGCATGAAGCCGGCGATGTCCTCGTGGGTGAGGATGACGACGTTCAGCTCGGGGATCAGCCCGCGCACCACGCCCTGGCCCGTGAAGACCTGCTCCACCCCCGGAAAGGCGCCGCGCTCGCGGGAGAGCGCCAGCTCTTCCTCGAGGCGAGGGATTTGCCGGCCCCAGGCGAGGTAGCCGAGAAAGAGCCCGGCGGCGAGCGCCAGGTTCACGAGGAGCACAACCCGCCAGAGCCTCATCGAGTGTCCGGCCTCAGTGGACATGCTCGGCCGGTGGCGGCGCCGGCCTTTCGAGGGTGAGCCGCCTGAGCTCGGCGAGGATGGCGGCGGGATCCGTCCAGCCGGGGGCCGCCCCTCCGGGGATCCAGCGCGCGCGGAGATACCCCTGGCGGTCGATCAGGATCTCCATGTGCCCGGGCATAGGCGGGTCGGGGCGGAGACCATCGGGCAACAGGGTAGCCCGGAAGAGGCCATAGGCCCGTGCGATCTCCTCGCTGCCCTCGGTCACCACGGGAATGAGGATCGGGGGGGTTCCTCCGAGGCGTCTGATGATCCCGGCGCCACCGTCCAGCGGGACCGCGAGGATCTCGCCGCCCAGCGCACGGAGCGTCTCGTGGGTGTTCCCGAGACGTGCGAGCCGGCCTCGAGAGCCGGGAAGGCTGAAGAATACGAGGAGTACGGCCCGCTGCCGTCGAAACTCCTTGAGGGCCCGACCCGGCCCCGGACCGGCGGAGTAGCTGAAGTCGGGAGCGACGATCCGGGGCCGGTCGGGCTCCAGCGCCGAGCCGAGCCCGCGCGCCTGCGCGGATGAGGCGAGGGAGCGCAGGAAGTTGACCACATCCCAGCGTTCCTCAGCGCCGAGCTTCTCGGCGAAGCCCGGCATGCCGCCCCGGGGGATGCCGTGGGTGAGCCACCAGAAGATGTCGCCCGCCGTGTGCTGGGCCGTGTGAGGCCCGGTGAGGTCGGCCGGCTTCCTGGGGAGCCCCGATGCACGCGGACCGTCCCCCAGCCCCGCCGCCCCGTGGCATTCCGCGCAATGCTCTCCGTAGAGCGCCATGCCCCTGGTCACCGAGCCCGCGTGGTAGGTCACGGCCGGACGGCGGTACGTGGATGGATACGCGTCCACGGTCATGGGCGGCAGGGCGAGGAGGAGCCCTGCAGCCATGGCCGCTGCGCCTGCGCCGAGCACCAGGCCCCGGCGCCTCCTGAGCAGCGTGCCCGTGACCACTGCCAGCAGGCCCATCACGGCGACCTGGCTGCCGGCGAGCACGCGTGGCTGAAGGCCGGCGGGGCCGACGGCGACGTCGTACGAGAAGCGGAACGACAGCGGCCACGACGGGCTCTCGTGTCGCGCCGGCGGGGTGATGGTGAGGACGCTGACGACCACGAGGGCCAGCGCACCGAGCACCCACTCGATGGCCACCAGCCTGCCGAGCCGCGCCATGGCGGGGCGGCCCACCTCGGCGGCATCGCCGGAAAGGGCCGGAAGCAGCCGCCGGCTCCGGCTCGCCACGACGAGAACGGCGAGCACGAGGGCGATCTTGAGGAGCAGCAGCCGGCCATAGCGGGTGCCCACGAGGGCCGGCACGTCGCCGACCTGGCTCCACGAGTTGCCGATGCCCGTGGCGCCGAGCAGCAGCATCGCGGCCAGCGCGATGCCGGAGAAGCGACGGACAGCGACGACGGCCTCGGGCCGGCTGTCGGCCCCTGCCTCGCGCGAGGCTCGGCGGAGCAGGAGGCTCAGGGGCAGAAGGGTGCCGAGCCAGGCGCCCGCGGCGAGCAGGTGGGTCGCGTCCACCAGCGCGGCCCACAGCGCTCCGGGCTCCACCGCGGCGGCATGGCCCGCCCCGCCGAGCGCCGCCAGCGCCGCCGCGCCCAGCAGCCACGACTCGATCCGGAGCGCGGCCCAGTCGGCAGTAGACTCCTCGCGCTCGCGACCGCGCTCGCGCAGGAGCGCGAGAGCCGCGAGCAGGAGGAGCAGCACGTGGCGCAGGAGCCAGATGGCGCCCCAGCGGGTCTCGAGCAGCACGCCGAGCCACGCGGCGAGCTCGAGGGCGGCCGCGGGCCGTCCGGCGAGGTGAGCCGACTGATGCGCCACGAGCAACAGGCCCGAGAGGAGCGCGAGCCCGGCCAGCCACCGCGCCCAGCGGCCGAGGCCCTCGTCCCAGGCGCGCGCCGTGGGAGGCAGGCGCGGCCCCGCGAGCAGGGAGGCTGTGAAGAGCCCGATGAGGAGGATGCCCGCGAGGAGATTGATCCAGCGCAGGCCGGCACCCAGGGCGGTCATGGCGTTCCATTATAATGGAGCGCCATGCGACGCTCACGGCCGCTCCGGGCCATCATCTTCGACGCGGGCAACACGCTCGTGCGGATGAACTATGGCGCCATCGTGGAGCAGCTGCGGGCGCTTGGACGGTCCGTGAGCCCTGCAGCCGTGGAAGAGGCCGAGCTGCGCGCGCGCGTGCGGCTCGACGGTCACCTGGGGCCGGGGGCGCGCCCCGACAGCGGCACGATGGAGCGCGCCTCCACCGAGAGCCGGACCACTCACGGCCGCTATCTCCGCTACATCCTCGAGCCCCTCGGGATCACCGGCGAGCCGGAGATCGAGGAGATCGCGCGGTGGCGGCGGGGCTACAACCTGCCGGTGGGGCTCTGGAACGTGGCCGATCCGGGCGCCGAGGCTGCGCTCCGGCGCGTCAAGGCGGCGGGGCTCGTGGCGGGCGTCATCTCCAACTCCAACGGGTCGGTGCGCTCGATCCTCGAGGCGACGGGGCTTGCCGCGCACCTCGATTTCATCATCGACTCGGCCGTGGTGGGGGTGGAGAAGCCCGATCCGCGCATCTTCCGCATCGCTCTCGCCGAGGCCGGCGTCGCGCCGGACGAGGCCGTCTATGTGGGCGACCTCTACTCCGTGGATGTGCTGGGGGCGCGCGGCGTGGAGATGGCGGCCGTGCTTCTCGATCCGCGCGGCTTCTGGGGCGAGCGCGACTGCCCGCTCGTCCCTGACCTCGCAGCCGCCGTCCACCTGAGCCTGGACGCCTAGCAGGCTGCTGAAAAAGGCCCATCTGCTTCGTTGGCGCCCTCGGCCGCACGCTCAACGTACAGAGAGTACGCCTCGCGTGCGGCCGTCGGGCGCTCAGCAGCCTGCTAGGGCGCCTGACGCTCCGACCCGCTCCCGTCGCGGGGAATTGCCACTTCACCGGATTCGGGCCGGGGAGGATGTGATACACCTTGGCCCCAGGAGGTGCTCCCGATGCCTGTCGAATTCGGCGTCCTGCTCCCCACCCGCGAGGCCATCATGTCCGGCCGGCCTGAGACCGCCCCCATGCTGGCCATGGCCGACCGCGCCGAGGCCGCCGGCTTCGACTCCGTGTGGATCGGCGACTCGCTCACCGCGCGGCCGCGCCACGAGCCCTTGACGCTGCTGGCCGCCGTCGCCGGCCGCACGCGGCGGTTGCGCCTGGGCACCGCCGTGCTCCTGCCCGCCCTGCGCAGCCCCGTCGGCCTCGCCCAGGTCGTGGGCACCCTCGACCGCGTCGCCGAGGGCCGGGTGATCCTCGGCGTCGGCATCGCCGCCGACACCCCGCCCATCCGTCGGGAGTTCGCCCACGCCGGGTTGCCCTTCGAGCGCCGCGTGGGGCGTTTCCTCGAGATGCTCGAGATCTGCCGCGCGCTCTGGAGCCGCGATCACGTGAGCTTCAGCGGCAAGCACTTCACGCTGGAAGACGCCACCGTCGAGCCCAAGCCCCACCGCCCCGGCGGCCCGCCCATCTGGATCGGCGGCAGCGGGCCCACCGCGCTCCGCGAGGCCCCCCGCTTCGACGCCTGGTTCCCCACCGGCCCCAGCGCCGAGTTCTTCGCCGAGCACTTCCCGAAGATCCAGGCCGCCGCCCGCGCCGCCGGCCGCCCGCCCGACGCCGTCACCGGCGCGGCCTACGTGACGCTGGCCCTTCACCCGAACCGCGCCGCCGCCGAGCAGCGCCTGCACGGCTTCTTCGAGAGCTACTACGCGGCGCCCGCCCCCGCCATCATGGCCCGCCAGGCCAGCTATGCCGGCCCCATCGAGGGCTGCGTCGAGTGGCTCCAGCGCTGGATCGACGCCGGCTGCCGTCACCTCATGTTCCGCTTCGCCGGCGGCGACCAGCTCGCCCAGGTGGACGAGGCGGCGTCGAAGCTCTTGCCGCGGCTCAAGGGCCGGTGAAAGATCGCGAGGCGCTACGCGTGGTCGCCGAGGAGTGAATCCGCGCCGCGCTCTCACGGGTCTCGCGGGGGAGTACGGGCCCGAGCATCCTAATCGTCGCGCGCGCCTTTCCCGACCTCGGGTACCGCCTTCTCAACACCCTGGAGGTCCAGGTGCGCATCCTCCGTGCGCTCCAGCAGCCCGAGCGGGCCGCTGCCGTAGCAGCCGGTCCGCAGCGACATCGGCAAGGCCCTTCATGCCGCGCAGCAAGGCGATACCGATCCGGCGGCCAAGCCGCTGAAGGGCTTCGGGGGAGCCCGCGTCCTGGAGATCGTCGACCGGCACGACACGAACACATACCGCGCGGTGTACACCACGCAGTTCGCCGGCACGATCTACGTCCTTCACGCGTTCCAGAAGAAATCGAAGAAGGGCATAGCGACGCCGCTGAAGGACATCGACTTGATCCGCCGCCGGCTTGCAGAAGCTGGTCGGCGTCACAGAGAAAGGCAGAAGTGACCATGAAGAAGAAAGACAGGATTCCGTTTGAAGAAGGCAGCGGCAACGTCTTTGCCGATCTCGACCTGCCCCATCCGGAGCAGGAGCTTCTGAAAGCGCGCCTGACGCTCCAGATCTACCGGCTGATCAAAGCACGCGGCCTTACCCAGACACAGGCTGGTGAAATCCTCGGGATCAAGCAGCCGCACGTCTCCGCGCTGATGCGCAACCGTTCCGGCACCTTTTCCGTCGAGCGCCTGATGCAGTTCCTCACCGCCCTTGGCCAGGACGTTGAGATCACCGTGCGCCCGACCAGGAAGGAGCACGGCGAACTCTCCGTGGTGGTGCGGTGAGACTGGATGCATGAATCCGTGTCAGCAATGATGAGCCATGATCGGAAGAACGGGGCCACTGGCCCCCGTGTCGCGGAGGCGGGCTGATGAAGTCAGCACGGAATTCTCGGCATGGACCGGGACTTCGGCCTCATCCACGTGCGGCTGCAGACATGGTTTCCGATGCCGTTGCAGGTCTACGTCAACGGCCATGAGGTGTGGGAGGGGCGTCCAGCAAGGCAAAACTGCGTTACGGAAGCAGATCGTCGACGGCGACGCGGCTGCCCGGCGCTGCCAGTGGCATGACGGCCTCGCCCCGTCGCAACACCTGCGTCTCGGCGTAGGCCCAGCCGAAGCGCGACAGCGTCGAGGCCGTGGGGCGACGGTACACCTCCAGCACCGCGTCCAGCAGGTTCACGATCCAGTACTCGTGCACCCCGGCACGGGCGTAGAGGCCGCCTTTCCGGCGGTCGGACGCCAGGGTCGAGCCGGAAATCTCGACGAGCAACGCCGGCCGCGCCGGATGCGCCGCGCCGTAGTCGCGGTACGAGCCGGGAACGACGGCGACGTCGGGCTCCGGCTCCGAGTCGTCGTCCAGCGCCACCGGAAGCTGCGGGCGCACGTCCCAGCCCGGCCCGAACGCTTGGCGGAGGGCCTCCTGGACGGCGCGCACGGCGGTGGCGTGGGGAGCGTTCTGGGGCTCGCGGACCACGAGGAGACCGTCGAGCAGCTCCAGCCGCTCCCCCGGCTTGAACACCCCGAGGTCCACGAGCCGCTCGTACTCGACGCGACTCCAGCGACGGGATCGCACGATGGGCGTGGTCATCGCTCTGATCCTAACCATCGCCTCTTGACCCGTCAACGTCTCCTGGCGGAGACAGGCCTGCGCGGCCCGGCGTCTTCTCGTGGGAGCTCCGCCTGCCAGGCGGTGTATCCATCTCGCGGCATTGACGCCGGCGGGGGCGGCGGCATACGGTGGGGGCGATGAGACAGGCCCCGCTGACGCTGCGGCGCTGGACGCGAGCCGAGTACGACCGGCTCGTGGACCTCGGGGTGCTCCACGGGGAGCCGGTCGAGCTGATCGGGGGCCAGCTTGTCGTCGCCGAGCCCCAGGGCAGCTACCACGCCACGGCCATCGGCGCCGTCGACGACGCGCTGCGAGCCGCCCTGCCGCCAGGCTGGGTGGTGAGGGCCCAGATGCCGGTGGCGCTCGACGACGAGTCCGAACCGGAGCCGGACGTGGCCGTGGTGCCGGGCAAGCGCGCCGACTACCGCGCAGACCACCCGGCCCGTCCCGCCCTCGTGGTCGAGGTGGCGGAGTCGAGCCTCGCCTTCGACCGCGAGGACAAGAGCAGTCTCTACGCGCGCGGGGGTGTCCACGACTACTGGATCGTCAACCTCGTCGAGCGGGTCCTGGAGGTGTACCGCGACCCCGGGCCGGACCCGACGGCGCCCTATGGGTGGCGGTACCGGGCGGTGGAGCGGCTGGGCCCGGCGGCGGTTGTCTCGCCGCTCGCGCTGCCGTCCATGCGCCTCGCCGTGAGCGATCTCCTGCCGTAGCTCTCCTCAGCGGATCGCCCGCAGCCGCCGGGAGGTGAGCAGGGCCAGCGCGTTGGCGGCCACCAGGGCGCCGCCCGCCAGCACAGCGAAGCGGGCGTCCACGGCCTCCAGGAGCCGTTGACAGCGGCGCCCGCCCCGCTGTACTGTCAGGCACGCTTTTCTCTGAGTCCCACCCGCAAGTCGTATCCAGGAGGAGGCAGCGATGGCCAAGCAGACGGATGACGCGACCACGAAGTACGTCCTGAGCGAGCAGGAGATGCCGACGCGGTGGTACAACATCGCGGCCGATCTCAAGACGCCCCCCCCGCCGGTGATGCACCCCGGCACCGGGCAGCCCATCGGGCCCCAGGACCTGGCGCCGCTCTTCCCCATGGAGCTGATCAAGCAGGAGGTCAGCCAGGAGCGCTGGATCGACATCCCCGACGAGGTGCGGGACATCCTCCGGCTGTGGCGGCCGAGCCCCCTCTACCGCGCGCGTCGGCTCGAGAAGGCCCTCGACACCCCGGCGCGCATCTACTACAAGTACGAGGGCGTGAGCCCGGCCGGCAGCCACAAGCCCAACACCGCCGTCGCCCAGGCCTACTACAACAAGCAGGAAGGCGTCTACATGGTGAAGGTGTCCTATCAGCAGAAGCCCTATCGCCGGGTGATGATGGAGACGTGGGGCGCCCAGGTCGTGCCGAGCCCGAGCCCGGACACCCAGGCCGGCAAGAAGATGCTCGAGGAGGATCCGAACTCCCCCGGCAGCCTCGGGATCGCCATCAGCGAGGCCGTGGAAGACGCCGCCACGCGCGAGGACACCAAGTACTCGCTGGGCAGCGTGCTCAACCACGTGCTCATGCACCAGAGCATCATCGGGCTCGAGGCCAAGAAGCAGCTCGAGAAGGCCGACGACGAGGCCGAGATCGTCATCGCCTGCGCGGGGGGCGGCTCCAACTTCGCCGGGCTGGCCTTCCCGTTCGTGGCCGACAAGCTGACCTCCAACAAGCAGACGCGCATCATCGCCGTCGAGCCGACCGCCTGCCCGAGCCTCACGAAGGGCAAGTACGTCTACGACTTCGGCGACACGGTGGGCATGACGCCGCTCGTGAAGATGCACACGCTCGGCCACACCTTCATCCCGGCGCCGCTGCACGCCGGCGGCCTGCGCTACCACGGGATGGCGCCGATGGTCTGCAAGCTCTACGACGAGAAGTACATCGAGGCGGTGGCGGTGCCCCAGCTCGCGACCTTCGAGGCCGCCATCCGGTTTGCGCGGAGCGAGGGCATCATCCCCGCGCCCGAGTCGGCGCACGCCATCCGCGTGGCCATCGACGAGGCGCTCCAATGCAAGAAGGCGGGCCGGGGCAAGACCATCCTGTTCAACCTCTCCGGCCACGGCGCCTTCGACCTCGGCGCCTACGAGGCGTATCTGGCCGGCAAGCTCCAGGACTACGAGTACCCGGCCGAGAAGGTGGAGGAGGCGCTGCGGCACCTGCCGCAGATCCAGGGGTAGTTCCCGGCGTCCGGGCGCCGGCTCACAGCGCGGTTCACAGCTGGTACAACGTGCAGCTCAAGCTCAACAAGGAGTTCGGCTTCCTCAAGTCCGACATCTGGGACAACCCGGAGCGGATCCGCCGGGAGTTCTTCCTCCGGGCCTGACGGGGTCCGGCGCGCGTGAGCGGTCAGACGAGGGACTGGGCGGGCCGCCTGCATCTGCCGACCGTCGGCGTGGCGGCCGCCGTTCTCGTCATCTGGTCGCTGCTGTCCTGGCGCTACGGCGACTATGTCCTGCCGGCCCCGAGCGCTGTTGTCTCCGGCTTCGTCGAGATCGTCAAGAGCGGCGAGATCTGGACGCACACCGCCGCCTCGCTCGCCCGCATCCTGGTGGGCTTCGGCGGCGCCGTCCTCGTCGCGGTGTTCCTGGCGCTGCCGGCTTTCGTGTCCCGGCTGGCCCGCGGGGTGGTGCACGATCTTCTCGCCGTCCTCAACTCGACGTCGGTGTTCGTCTGGATCGTCATCTCGCTGATCTGGTTCGGTCTCAGCCACTGGGCGCCGATCTTCACGACCTTCATGATCACGCTCCCCGTGGTGGCCTCGAACCTGGTGGAGGGTGTGGCGAGCGTGGACCGGCGGCTTCTCGAGATGGGCGACGTCTACCGGCTCGACGGCCGGGAGAAGTTCACGGCCATCGTGATCCCCTCGCCGCTGCCCTACCTGGTGGCGGGGATGAAGGTGGGGTTCGGGCTGGCGCTCAAGGTGTCCGTGGTGGCGGAGATCTTCGGCGTGACCTCCGGCATCGGCTACATCATGAACTACAGCCGCGAGATCCTCGCCACCCACATGGTGTTCGTGTGGGCGCTGGTGATGATCCTCAACACGATGATCATGGAAGAGGTCCACAAACAGCAAGGAGACATCCGATGATCAAGCCCTACAGCGCCGTCGGCCTCATCCCCACCGTCCGCGGCATCCGCAAGCGGACGGACATCAAGATCAACCTGGAGCACCTCTCGCATCTCGTGAAGGCCGCCTCCTGGCTGTCGAGCCTGGACCTGCCGGTGCGCCTCATCGCGTTCCCCGAGGGGGCGCTCCAGGGCTTCAACGACGAGGTGCTGGACCTCGACCACGCGACCTTTGCGCGCGAGGGGGCCATCGACATCCCCGGCGAGGAGACGGAGTTCCTCGGCGCGATCGCGAAGGAGTACGGCGCCTTCGTGATCGCGCAGGCCAAGGCGCGCCACCCGGACCTCAAGGACCGCTTCTTCAACGTGGGGTTCATCATCAATCCGCGCGGCAAGGTGATCCTGCAGCACTACAAGGTCTCGCCGCTCTTCCCGGTGGAGCACTCCGTCTGCCCCCACGACGTCTACGACTGGTGGGTCGAGAAGTACGGGTCCTACCCGGAGAACGCCCGCGCGCTGGCGCTGAACGGCGCCGAGGTCGTCTACCGCGCCTCCTACCCGCACCCGGCCACGGGCAACGAGATGTTCGAGATCCAGAGCCGGGCGCGGGCGCTGGACAACAACCTGTACATCGTGGCGCCCAACATGGGCACCTACTATCTCTTTCCGGAAGAGATGACCCCCATCGACACCTTCGGCGGGCGGTCCTTCATCATCAACTACAAGGGCCAGATCGTCGGCCGGCAGGACTACGGCGCGGGCTCGACCTACGTGGGCGGCGTGGTCGACATCGAGGCGCTCCGCGATCACCGGGCGCGGGCCCAGTGGGACAACTGGATGAAGGACCTCCGGACCGAGCTCTACCAGCTCCTGTACGAGAAGCCGATCTACCCGAAGAACCTCTACCTCAAGCGCGCGCCCATGAAGCACAAGGAATACCGCGAGAAGGTCATCAAGCGGCAGATCCGCCTGATGCATGACCGCGGCATCTGGGTCAAGCCGGCGCGGTAGCAGGCGGCCTCGCGCTCGACGGCGCCGAGGAACGTGCTTGGCTGTCGTGCATTGACGGGGTGCGGAGCCCCTGCCCCGCGCGCTCAGACCGAGCCGAGGTCTTCCCGGCTGACGCCGAGTTGGTTGAGGACTGCGTGGAGCGTCCCGGTGGGAAGGTCACCGGGATGATTCGGGATCACCGCCGATCTGTTCACCCTGGGATTGTGCCAGATCTCGTGGCTGCCCCTGGCCTGGCGCTTGAATACACATCCAAGCGCCCGAAGCTTCCGGGTGAGCTCGGCGTAGGTCACGCCGGGACGACAAGCGGGATGCGGGTCGGGACGGTCAGGGGATGCAGGCCCGGGGGCAGCGGCTGACCGGTTTCGAGCATGACGGCGATGAGCTCGCGGGCGATATCGGGCGCCAGCTCGACGACCTCCTCCGGGCTCGCGCCCTGGACGATGAGGCCGGGGAGCTCGGGACTGGTCCCGAGGTACGGTCCCTCGTCAAGCCGCCGGATCTCCAATGTGATCTGGTACACTCTCGTCCTCACTCCTGCCCGCCGACACCGGCGGACCCCTGCCTCACCGGCGCTTCTTAGAGTTACTTCCCAGCCATTCTAGCACCGACCTGTGTGCGAAGCGGGCCGGCTCCCGCTCCCCCCGGCCCATGGTGCAGAACTCGCGGTTGGCCCGCATGGCGGACAGGCTCGCCATGCGGTTGGAGAGATTGCCGATGTTCTCGGGCAGCGAGGCCAGATCCGGCACGGGGAAACGGCTGACGGGGGCGGGGTCGGGAGCAGGCGCGGGGGTCGACACGGGAGCCCTCCTCGGCGGAGCGCTCGCAGCGTGGAGTCGATCTGCGCGGGAGTGAGGGTGGGCGCCCCGCCCTCGCGGGTCAGGCATCCCTTTGACGCGCTCCCTTCCGGCGTGGCAGGATCGGGTGCGGCGGAGGAAGAGCGATGTCCGCACCATCGCGGGGCACGACCGCGCCAGCCGCACGAAAGGAGGTCTCGTCTGTCGCCTGAACACGTCGCTGCGACGGGGTCCCGAGCGGTGTTTTCCATGTCGAACAGGAGGGCGCGGTGATGAAATTCGGAATCTCCCCCTGCACCCAGAGTCCACCGGCCGGCGAGCACATGGACCGGCTCGTCGACCAGATCATCGAACAGGCGCAGCAGGCCGAGCGCTACGGCTTCGACTCCTTTCTCTTGACCGAGCACCACCAGCAGCCGGATGGCTACCTTCCCTCGCCCTTGACGATGGCTGCCGCGATCGCGGCCAAGACCAGCCGGATTAAGGTCGGCTCGTCGGTGCTGCTTCTTCCTCTCTATCACGCCGTCCGCGTCGCCGAGGACGCCGCCGTCGTCGACATCGTGTCCAAGGGCCGGCTGATCCTCGCCATGGGCGCCGGCTACGTCGGGGAGGACTACGCCGCCTTCGGCATTCCCAAGAGTCACCTGCCGACGCTGATGGAGGAGGGGGTCGAGATCATCCAGCGGGCCTGGACCGAGGACAACTGGTCGTTCTACGGCCAGCGCTATCGCCTCCAGAACATGACGATCACGCCCAAGCCCGTCCAGAGGCCGCGCCCGCCGATCTGGCTCGGTGGCTGGACGACTGCGGGCATCAAGCGGGCCGCCCGGATGGGCGATTTCTGGTATTGCGACCTGATCAACCGCGTCCAGACCCTCGCGGCCTGGGCGCAGGAGTACCACCGGGTCTGCCAGGCTCGGGGCAAGCCCGGGCACATCGCCGTGTTCCGCGACGGCTACTGCGCGCCGACGACCGCGCAGGCCGACGCCGAGTACGGCGGGCCGCTGATGGATTCCCACACGTTCTACCACCGAGTCGGCGGCTACAACCCCGCGGTCGA
>JACPCX010000096.1:0-38383 GCA_016184305.1 Candidatus Rokuibacteriota bacterium
GCCGCGGCTCAAGGCGCCCCTGGAGCGGCTCTACCGGGAGTTCGACTGGACGGCTCGCGCCCAGCAGGACGCCATCCGCTACGCGCTCCGCTACGCCGATCCCGGGGACCGAGAGGTCTCGGGCCTTCTTACCGCCTGTCTCGCCTACGGGCGCGTGGGTCTCTTCGGTAAGCAGGTAGGCTGGGCGCTGGCCCAGATGGGTGACTCCCCGTGGCGCTTCATCCTCGGCTTCGACCCGAAGAAGGACGGCGCCCGCTTCGACGGCTTCCGCTATCGCTTCAATCGCCCGCGGGACCTGGCGGCGTTCTGCCTCGCGACGCAGCGTATCCTCCTGGCTCACGGCTCGCTGGGCGCCTTCTTTGCCAAGGGCTACGCCGCGGGCGATCCCGACGTGGGCCCGGCGCTCGAGCGCTTCGTGGACGGCTTTCTCGACCAGGACCTGTCGGCGGTGTTCCCGCGCAATCGGCTGTCGCGCGGCTTCCGCCACCTGTTCCCGCGCCCGTCCACGGGCGGCCCGTGCAAGCGACTTCATCTCTTTCTGCGATGGATGGTGAGGCGCGAGCCCCCGGACTTCGGGCTCTGGACGGCGATCCCTCCCTCGGCGCTCCTGATGCCCGTGGACACTCACGTCGAGCACATGGCGCGCGCGCTGGGACTCACGCGCCGGCGGAGCCGCAACTGGAAGATGGCCGAGGAGATCACGGCCAATCTGCGCGCGCTGGATCCGGAGGACCCCGTCAAGTACGACTTCTCTCTCTGCCACAAGCGCATGTCCGGGGACTGCCTCGACCGGCGAGACGCGGTGGTCTGCGGCCCCTGCGCCCTCCAGGCGGTGTGCCGGCACTGGCCCCCTCGCGCAGTGGATTGGCGGGCCGCAGCCGCAGGCGAGGCGAGCGGATATGGAGATCCCCCGAGCGGAGCGAGGGGGCGAGCCGCAGCCGGAGGCGAGGCGAACGGACATGGAGATCCCCCGAGCGGAGCAGATTGGCGAGGCGCAGCCGCAGGCGAGGCGAGCGGATATGGGGATCCCCCGAGCGGAGCGAGGAAGTGAGCGAGCTCACGCTCGTCCTGGCCGGCGCGCTGCTGCTGGCCCTGGGGCTCGTGACCTGGCTGCTCGTCGGCACGCGCCGGGAGCTCCAGGGGCTCCAGCAGCGCGGCATGCCGGCCGAGGGCATGGCGGAGATGCTGCAGCGCCAGATCGAGGGGGTGCGCCAGGACGGGCGCTCCGGTCAGGATGGGCTCAAGCAAGAAGTGGGGGAGCTGAGCGCGCGGGTGCGGGAGGAGGTGGGCGCGCTGAGACTCGCCGTCGCAGGAGAGCTCAAGGGGGTCACCGCGGAAGTCACCCGGCAGCTCCAGGAGGGGATGCGGCTCGTCCAGGACTCCCAGAGCAGCATGGGGGAGCGGCTCGACCATGCCGCGAAGGTCGTCGGCGAGGTGCAGGGAAGCCTCGGCAAGCTCGGCGAGGCGACCCAGCGGGTGGAGGAGGTCGGGCGGGAGATCCACGGGCTCGAGCAGGTGTTGAAATCGCCCAAGATCAGGGGCGGGCTCGGCGAGACACTGCTGGAGCAGCTCCTGGCCCAGATGCTGCCGCGCGAGCACTACGAGCTGCAGTATGGCTTCAAGAGCGGCGACCGCGTGGACGCCGCCATCCGGATCAGCGAGCGTCTCGTCCCGGTAGACGCCAAGTTCCCTTTGGAGAACTTCCGCCGAATGCTGGAGGAGCCGGACGAGGAGCGCCGCCGGCCGCCCAGGCGGGCCTTCGCCCGTGACGTCAAGCTCCGGGTGGACGAGATCGCCAAGAAGTACATCCTGCCCGACGAGGGGACCTTCGACTTCGCCCTCATGTACGTGCCCGCCGAGAACGTGTACTACGAGATCATCATCAAGAGCGACGACGCGGAGGACGAGCCCATCGCCGCCTACGCCCTGGCACGGCGCGTGATCCCGGTCTCCCCGAACAGTCTCTACGCCTATCTCCAGGTCATCGTGCTGGGGCTCCGGGGCCTGCGGATCGAGGCCAACGCCCGCGAGATCCAGAACGACCTGATCCGCCTCGGGGGGGACCTCGAGCGGGTGCGCGAGCACATGCAGAAGCTGGGCGGCCACCTTGGGAACGCGCAGAAGCAGTACACGGATGCCGAGCGCGATCTCGCCCGCTTCGAGGCCAAGATCGAGGCCATCGAGCGCAAGGGCGAGCAGGCCGGGCTGCCGGAGCCGGGCGTATGATCCTGACTGCCAGCGCTTCTACGCCCGCGTGCGCCCCGGCGGACGCGGCTGGGTCGAGGTCACGGGCCGGGCGGAGGAGGAGGGGCCGGGCTGGACCGGTCTCTTCACGTGGCTTCTCGGCTGCGTCGTGGTGTACCTGGGGTTGTTCGGCACCGGCTCGCTGCTGCTGGGGCGTCCCGTTCGCGGCGTGGTGCTCGTCGTGCTCGCCCTCGCGCTGACAGTGTGGATCGTGAGACGCGCCGAGCCCGAGCCGCTCGAATGAGGTGTGATAGGATAACGGCATGACAGACATCCAGTTCCAGGTTTACGGGATCAATCTCCTGGTCCGGCTCCTGGCCGAAGCCCCCGCTGATGTGCGCGTGCATTGCCCGAAGGGCTCGCCGGTCCGGTACGGCGAGGTGGTGGGTCGCGGCGACGGCTTCGACGAAGGGGCCAACGCCTTCCGCGAGATGCCGCCGATACGCTCCGTCGTCGCCTTCGAGGAGAACCCCGAGGAAGTGGAGGGACACTACTTCTACATCGGGGGAGAGGAGCACCGGGTCATCCGGCTCGATGCCGTGATCCTGTCGTTCCCTCTGGAGTAACGGCGAGCCCTCCGGTTGTCCTCGCGTCGTGGCGCGTCTTCCGTGAAGGCCCTTCCTGAGATTCTCGCGCGCATCGATGGCGACGAGGTGGTGGATCTCACCCGCGCTCTCGTCCGCATCCCCAGCGTCTACCGCCCCGACGATCCCGACGCCAACGAGCAAGAGGTCGCGGCGTACGTGGAGGCGTGGCTCCGGCGCGAAGGGTTCGCCGTCGAGGTGCAGCCGGTCGCCCCCGGGCGTCCCAACGTCATCGGCTCCCTCGGCGAGAAGGGCCCCGGACGGAAGAGCCTCCTCCTGGAAGGCCACACGGACGTGGTCACGGAAGGCGATCCGCGCGAGTGGTCCTCGCCGCCCTTCGACGCAGCGCTCCGCGATGGGCGCATCTACGGGCGCGGCGCGGCAGACATGAAGGGCGGGCTGGCAGCGGCAATGGTGGCCGCGGCGGCCTTCAGACGGGCCTGCGTGGAGCCCGGGGGCAAGCTCGTGGTGGGCGCCCTCGTGGACGAGGAGGCCCGGATGCTGGGCGTCCGCCACCTCGTCACGACGGCCGTGGGGCGCGAGCTGGACGCGGCGATCATCTGCGAGCCCGAGGAGAACGAGCTCTGCCTCGTGCAGCGCGGGGTCGTGTGGGCGCGCTTCCGGGTGCGGGGGCACATGGCCCACGGCGCCATGCCCGAGGCGGGGATCAACCCCATCGCGGCGCTGGGCGCCATTCTCCGCGAGACGCCGGACCTGGAGAAGCGGCTCAGGAAGCGCTGCGAGCGGAGCCGCTACCTGCGCCCGCCCACGGTGACGCCGACCATCATCCAGGCTCCTCCCAAGGGGGCGGGTGTCCCGCAGTCCAATGTGATCCCGGCCGTGGGTGAGATGACGCTCGACGTTCGCGTGACCCCCGGCATCGGCGCATCCGAGCTGCACGCGGAGCTGGACGGCCTGTGTCGCGTCGCGGAGATCCGGCATCGCGGCGTGAAGGTCGAGTGGGAGGCCGTCAATCCGTTCCGGCTGGCCACCAAGGTGAACCGTGACGAGCCCATCGTCCAGGCCATGACCCATGGGGTGCGCAAGGCCACGGGCCGAGCGCCCCGCTGGGGTGGGGTCCCGGGGTCCACCGACGGGACCATCCTGCGCATGGAGCTGGGCCTTCCGATCGTCACCTGCGGGCCCGGAAACCGGCTCATTCCCCACCAGGTGAATGAGTATGTCGAAGTAGGAGCGCTGCTCGACGCGGCAAGGATTTACGCCGCGTCTGCTCTGAAATACCTCGAGGCCTAGCAGGCTGCTGAAAAAGGCCCATCTGCTTCGTTGGCACCCTCGGCCGTACGCTCAACGTGGCTCGCTCACGCTCGCCCGGATCTCCGGATCCGCTCACCTCGCCTCCGGCTCGGCTCGCCACGCGGAGTACGCCTCGCGTGCGGCCGTCGGGCGCCGCCTCGCATCTGGACCTTTTTGAGCAGCCTGCAGGGTTTTCCCGCATCCTGCTCGTGGCGCCCGCGGGCGTGATCGTCATGGGGCTCAGGCGAATCCTGGCGTCGCGATGAGCGAGAGCGGCGAGCGGCCGAGGCTCAGGGCACTCGAGGCCTTCCCGGTTGAGCAGGAGGGCCGCCGCGCGGTGGCCCTCCGCGACCCGGCGGGATTCACGGATCACGTGGCGGTCCTGCCGATCCCCCTCCTGGATCTGGTGTCGCTCTTCGACGGCGAGCACTCCATCGCCGAGATGCAGGAGATCTTCCGGGAGCGCCACGGCCAGGCGCCCACGGCCGAGCAGATCCGCGCCATCGTGAACCAGATGGATGACGCGGGCTTTCTCGACAGCCCGCGCTTCGCCGAGCGGCAGCGGCGGATCGGCCAGGCCTTCCACGAGTGCCCCGTGCGCCCGGCGGCCCACGCGGGGACCGCCTACGCGGGCGAGGCGCAGGGCCTGCGCGCCCAGCTCGACTCCTTTTTCCTCCACAGGGAGGGACCGGGTGGCCGCCGACCGGGGCTCCTGGCGCCGGACGGGGCGCCGGCAGCGGCGCAGCTCAGCGGGCTCATCGCGCCCCACATCGACTTTCACCGGGGCGGACCCACGTATGCGTGGGCCTACCGCGAGCTCGCGGAGCGCTCGGACGCCGACCTTTTCATCATCCTCGGCACCTGCCACGTGGGCATGCCGGATCCATTCGCTGCCACCCTCAAGCCCTACGAGACACCGCTGGGGCAGGCGCGGGCGGACCGCGACTTCCTCGAGGCGCTCGGCCGGCGCTACGGCCACGACCTGCTGGCCTCAGAGGGCGCACATCGCATCGAGCACTCCGTGGAGTTCCAGGTCGTGATGCTGCAGTACCTCTTCGGTGACCGGCGGCCGTTCACGATCGTGCCGCTCCTCGCGTCCTTCCTGCACGAGGCGGTGTGGCGGCGGAGCGAGCCGGAAGCCGACCCGCGCGTCCCGCGCTTCATCGAGGCGCTGGGGGAGACGATGGCCGCGTCGGCGCGCAGGGTTTGCCTCGTGGCGGGCGTGGATCTGGCCCACGTGGGGCCGCGCTTCGGCGACGTCGCGCCCAACACGGAGGCGCTGTTGCAGGACGTGGAGCGGCAGGATCGCGTCATGCTCCGGGCGGTGACGGCCGGCGATCCGCTCGCCTTCTTCGGCGCGGTCTCGGTCGACGGGGACGCGCGGCGGATCTGCGGGCTGTCCCCCATCTACACCTTCCTCCGCGCGCTCCCGGCAGTCGAGGGGCGCCTCCTCCGCTACACTCAGTGGCCCGACCCCGAGGGGGCCGTCACCTTCTGCGCCGCGGCATTCCCATGATGGCAGCCTTCGATCCCTCCAGCTGGACGGTGCCGCGGCTCAGGATCGATCGCGAGGGGACGTGGTACCACGAGGACCAGGAGGTGACCCACGAAGGGATCGTCGCCAGCCTCCGGGAGGGCCTGCGGGTGGATGCCGGCGGACACTATCTCCAGGTGGGCCCCACGCGGGTGCCCGTGGCGGTGGAGGACGCGCCCTTCGTGGTGGTGCGCGTGGAGCCCGAGGCCGGCGGCGTCGTCGCCACGCTCGGCGATCTCAGCCGGGAGCCGCTGGATGTCGAGACGCTCCGCCTCGGCGAGAGCGCGGTGCCGTACTGCCGCGTCAAGGGCGGGCGCTTCGCGGCGCGCCTGAGCCGCGCCGCGACCTATCAGCTGCTCCGGATGATGGAGCCCGACGAGGCCACGGGGCAGGCGACCCTCGTGCTCGGGGGCCGCCGGCTGGTCATCCCGCGCGCCCGCGCCCGCTAGCAGGCCGCTGAAAAAGGCCCATCTGCGGAGGTACGGCGCCCTCAGCCGCACGCTCAACGTGGCTCGCTCACGCTCGCCCGGATCTCCGGATCCCCTCACCTCGCCTCCGGCTCGGCTCGCCAAGCGGAGTACGCCTCGCGTGCGGCCGTCGGGCGCCGCCTCGCATCTGGACCTTTTTGAGCAGCCTGCGCGTTTTTCAGCAGCCTGCTAGGAGGCCTGCTCGCGGTGCTCCTTGTAGGTGGACATGGCGCGGAGCCCCGCCTCGTCGCCCTGCTTGAGCAGGCTGTGCAAGGGCCCATTCTCCCGCCACGACCGGCAGGTGTTGATGAACCAGCGGTCGCCGCCGCCACCCATCACCGCCTCGGTGTTGCGGTCCCGGAAGGCGACGCCCGCCGCCTGGCGGATCACGGGGCCCATGGCCTGGATGAGGGCGGTCAGGTGGGAGCAGCCCTGCTGGCGCCCGAGTCGCTCGTTGACCGCACGCGTGAAACCCTGGGCGACGGAGACGCCGACGAGCTGCTGGAGCGGCGGCAGCGCTTCGGGGCATATCGTGTACGGGTGGGTTTCCATGGCGGCATCCGCGGCCGTGATCATCAGCTCCGGGCAGCGGATGCGCAGCGCGACGCGCATGTCGTGCACCACCCGCGGTCCGGCGACGCCGAACCACTTGGGCCCGCCCCTCGGGCGCTCGTCCAGCAGGGAGCCAGTGACGAGGATTTCGTCGTCGCCAGACTCGACGGCCTCCATCCGGATGGTGCGCACCTGGAGCGGGAGCTTCTTGTCACTCACTGGGCTCTGACCTCCTTGAGGGTTGTGATCATCTCGTCGTGGATGGCCCCGTTGGAGGCGACCACGGCCGGGGCGGCGCGGTCGACCGGGCCGCCCTCGAGATTGCTGATTCGTCCGCCCGCTTCCTCCACCAGGAGCCCGCCGGCCGCCACGTCCCACGGGCCCAGGACGAGCTCCCAGAAGCCGTCGAGCCGCCCGGCCGCCACCGAGGCGAGCGTGATGGCCGCCGTGCCGAGCTGTCTCAGGATGCGGCTCCGGCGGGTGAAGGCCGCGTGCTCGGGCAGGTTATTGTCTGGCGCGACGCTCACGGTGTAGGGAAAGCCGGTGGCGAGCAGGCTGTCCGCCAGGCTGGAGGTCGCTGAGACGCGGAGCGGCACGCCGTTGACGGTGGCGCCGCCGCCCACCACCGTCCGGCCCTCGATCTCGAGGGCGACCGAGACGGCGAAGAGCCGCAGGCCGTGGACGAAGTTCGTCGTGCCGTCGAGCGGGTCGATGACCCAGCGGTGGGTGCCCGACCGCTCCACGGCGCCCCCTTCCTCGGCCAGGATCGAGTGGTCGGGGAAATGGCGGTGGATGGTTTCGACGACGAGGGCTTCCGCGCCGCGGTCGATCTCCGTGACGAGGTTGATGGAGCTCGACTTGGTGGAGACGCTGCGCGCGGCGCCGCGGTGCTGGAGGAGAAAGGCCCCCGCGCGCGTGGCCGCCTCGACGGCGACGTCCAGATACGATGCGGTCATACGGCGGCGAGGTTAACACGGCCCCGCCTTGACAACCACCGCACGCGGCCTCCAGACTTGCGCGCATGAAGGGCGTGGGGGACTGCGCGGCGTACGCCGACGGGCGACGGGTGGCCGAGGTCGCGATCCCGGACATCAGCGAGGTCCTCGCGCTGCCTGACCGCTTCGTCTGGATCGGTCTGCACGAGCCCGACGAGGCGCTGCTGCGGGAGGTCCAGAAGGAGTTCGGGCTGCACGACCTGGCCGTGGAGGACGCCCACAGGGCCCATCAGCGCCCCAAGCTCGAGCGCTACGGGGACTCGCTCTTCGTCGCGCTCCGGACGGCCCGGATGGACCCGGCAACCCGGCGGGCCGACTTCGGCGAGACCCACATCTTCGTGGGGCCCCGGTACGTCGTGTCGGTGCGCCACGGCGCCTCGCTCTCCGACGCCGAGGTGCGAGGTCGCTGCGAGGCCACGCCCCAGCAGCTTCGCAAGGGCCCCGGCTACGTCCTGTACGCGCTGATGGACTTCATCGTGGACCAGTACTTCCCCGTCGTGGAGGCGCTGGAAGAGGATCTCGACGGGCTCGAGGAGGAGATCTTCGGCCGGCCGTTTGACCGTGAGACCACGGCGCGGATCTACCGGCTGAAGCGGGACCTGCTGGAGGTGAAGCGGGCGGTCTCGCCGCTGGTGGACGTGTGCAACCGCCTCACGCGATTCGAGGACGACCTGATCCCCGAGGACACGCGGCTGTACTTCCGGGACATCTACGACCACGCCATCCGGATCAACGAGATGGTGGACACCGCGCGTGAGCTCCTGACGACGGCCTTCGACGCCAACCTGTCGCTGATCTCGGTGGGCCAGAACGAGTCCATGAAGAAGCTCGCGGCATGGGCGGCGATCCTCGCCGTGCCGACCATGATCGCCGGGGTGTACGGGATGAATTTCCAGTACATGCCGGAGCTGGGCTGGAGGCTGGGATACCCCGTGGCGATGGGGGTCATGCTCGGCGTCTGCGGGATTCTGTATCTCCACTTCAAGCGCGTCGAGTGGCTGTGAAGGCCAGAGAGGAGCGCGGTCGGATGCGGATCGTCGTCATGGGCAGCGGCGGGACCGGAGGCTACTTCGGCGCCAAGCTGGCGCGCGCGGGGGAGGACGTCACCTTCGTGGCCAGGGGGAAGCACCTGGAGGCGATCCGGGCCCAGGGCCTGCGGGTGCGCTCGGCCATTGACGGGGAGTGGACCGTCACGGCGGCCGCGGTGGAGCGGCTGGAGGGGCTGCCGCCGGCGGACCTGGTGCTATTCTGCGTGAAGGCCTTCGACACCGAGAGCGCGGCCGAGGTGATCCGGCCGGTTGTCGGGTCAGAGACCGGCGTGCTGACGATCCAGAACGGCGTGGACAACGCGGACGCCCTCGCGCGGATCCTCGGGCCGGGGCACGTCCTCGGCGGGGCAGCGCAGGTCTTCACCACCATCGAGGCCCCCGGCGTCATTGTCCACACGGTGCTCGGGCGCATCGTCTTCGGGGAGATGGACGGGCGCGACACCCCGAGGGCGCGGGCCTTCCTCGACGCCTGCCGGCGGGCCTCCATCCCGGCGGAGATCTCCGGCGACATCATGCGGACGCTCTGGGAAAAGTACGTCATGATCGTGGCGCATTCGGGGATGACGGCCGTCACGCGCTGCCCGGCCGGCGTCATCCGGGCATTGCCTGCGAGCCGGCGCATGTACCGGCTGCTGCTGGAGGAGATGGTGGGGCTGGCCCGGGCCGCGGGCGCGGGCGTCGAGGGCGCCGTCGTCGACGCGGTGATGGGCATTCTCGACAGCCAGCCCGGCGGCTTCTACTCGTCGCTTCACCACGACCTGACCCACGGGAAACGGCTCGAGCTGGAGACGCTCCAGGGGCACGCGGTGCGGCTGGGCGACCGGTACGGCGTGCCCACGCCGACGCTGTTCGCCGTCTACGCGGCGCTCCGCCCCTATCTCGACGGCCCCCCCGCGCCCCCCGCGTAGCGGCCGTCGGGGCGGGGGCGGCATCCACGCCTCACCCTCGATCCCCCGCGGGCTTCGGAGCGGACCCCGCCCCCGGCTCTCGGGCTGGTGGACGGTGAAGCCACCGGTGAGGCGCATGAGGCGGGCGATATACTGAGAGACGTGTCTCCCGCCCGCCGGCTCCTTCGCTATCTGCTCCGCTACCGCGCCCGCTACGGAGCGGGGGCCGCCTGCCTCGTGTTCGCCACGGCCTTCTCCCTCGGGATCCCGTGGACCGTGAAGGCGGCCGTGGATGTGCTGCAAGGCGGCGGGAACCTCCGGGCCGTCGCCGTCCACGCGGCGATCATCGTCCTGCTGGCGGCGGCCCACGGAGCGGCGAGGCTCGGCTCGCGCTTCACCATGATCGGCGCCGGGCAGTGGGTCGAGCACGACATCCGCCGCGACCTCTACGCGCGCCTGCTGCGGCTCCCGCCGACCTTCTATCACGCCCACCGCACGGGGGACCTCATGTCGCGGGCGTCGAGCGACATCTCGGCCGTGCGCACCCTCGCGGGCTTCGGGACCACGATGCTGACGTCCACGTCGCTGGCCTTCGCGGGAACGCTGTTCGCCATGTGGAGCATCGATCCGTGGCTCACGCTGTACGCGATGGCGCCGTCTCCGTGGCTCATCGTGGCCGCGCGACGGTTCAGCCGCACCGTGGAACGGCAGTCCACGGCGGTCCAGGAGCAGCTCGGGTTGCTCTCGGCCAAGGTCCAGGAGAATCTCACGGGCATGGCGGTGGTGCGCGCCTATACCATGGAAGCGCGGGAGGTCGAGTCCTTCGGCCGCCTCAACCGCGAGTACCTGGCCCGGAGTGTCCGCCTCGCGCGCACGCAGGCGGGCTTCTGGCCACTCATGGGGCTCATCTCGGGGATCGGCACGCTCGTCATCCTCTGGCTGGGCGGCAAGGCCGTGGTGGATGGCCGCATCACGCTCGGGGCCTTCGTGGCGTTCAACGGCTACCTCGCCTACCTGGCGTGGCCGACGGTGGCGCTGGGGTGGACGCTCGGCAACCTGCAACGGGGGCTCAGCGCCATGCAGCGGATCGCGGAGGTTCTGGACGCGCGCGTGGAGAGCGAGCCCGATGGTGCCGGGGAGCTGGCCCCGGCGCTCAGGGGGCGCATCGAGCTCAGGGGTCTCTCCTTCGCCTACGAAGGACGGGAGCCCGCCCTCGTGGACGTGAGCTTCACCGTGGCGGACGGTGCCTTCGCCGTGGTGGTGGGACCCACGGGCAGCGGCAAGTCCACGCTGGGGGCTCTCGTCTGCCGCCTCTTCGAGCCACCGCGCGGAAGGCTCTTCGTCGGTGGTGTGGACGTGCGTGACCTGCCACTGCACACGCTGCGCCGGGCGGTGGGCTACGTGCCGCAGGAGGCCTTCCTCTTCTCGCGCTCGCTCAAGGACAACCTCCTGCTGGGCGACGGCGGGGCCGGCCACGATCGCCTCGCGGCCGCGGCAGCCGCCGCCGGGCTCGCCGCCGAGGTGGAGGGGTTCCCGGAAGGGTGGGACACGGTGGTCGGGGAGCGCGGGCTCACGCTGTCAGGCGGCCAGCGCCAGCGGGCAGCGCTGGCGCGCGCGCTCGTGGGGGAGCCGGCCTTCCTCATCCTCGACGACGTCTTCGCCTCAGTGGACCCGGGGAAGGAGTGGGAGATCCTGCAGGCGCTGCGGGCCGCCCGACAGGGGCGCACGACCCTCCTGATGACGCACCGGCTGCTGGCCGCGGAGGAGGCGGATCTCGTGGTGGTGCTCGACGCGGGGCGTGTCGTCGAGCAGGGCCGGCACGCCGACCTGGTGGCAGCGGGCGGGGCCTATGCGCGACTCTGGCGGATCCAGCAGCTGGAGGCCGAGCTTGAGCGAGACTGAGCACGACCACGAGGTGCTCGGCCGGGCCTATGACGGGCGGCTCATGGCGCGGTTGTGGGCCGTCACGCGCCCGCACCGTCCGCTGATGCTCGTGTCCATGGCCCTGTTCCCCCTGGCCGCGGCCGCGGAGCTCGTGCAGCCGTATCTCGTCAAGGTGGCCATCGACGACCACATCCTCAAGCGCGACTGGGCGGGACTCGGGCGCATGGCGCTGCTCTTTCTCCTGACGCTCGTGGCCCTCTATCTCCTGCGGGCCGCGCAGGCGTACGTGACCCAGATCACGGGGCAGCGGGTCATGCACGACCTCCGCGAGGCGCTCTTCGTCCACCTCCAGCGCATGCACGCGGGCTACTTCGACCGGAACCCCGTGGGCCGGTTGATGACCCGGGTGCTCAACGACGTGGAGGCGATCAACGAGCTGTTCACGAGCGGTGTGGCCGCCGTGGTGGGGGACGTGGTGATGCTCGCGGGTGTCGTGGTGATCCTGCTCTCCATGAACTGGCGGCTCGCGCTGGTCACCTTCGCGCTGGTGCCCGTGCTGGTGCTGGCGGCCGGGTATTTCCGGGTGAAGGCGCGCGAGAGCTACCGGCTCGTGCGGACCCGGCTGGCCAGGCTCAATGCCTTCCTCCAGGAGTCCCTCCAGGGGATCACCGTCATCCAGCTCTTCGCCCGGGAGCGGGAGGAGGCGCGGCTGTTCGGCGAGCTCAACGGCGACCTCCGCCACGCGCAGTTCCGCTCCACGCTCTTCGAGGCCTCCCTCTACGCGGGTGTCGAGGCGCTGGGCTCCATCGCCGTGGCGCTGCTCCTGTGGTACGGCGGGGGGCAGGTGATGACGGGCGCGCTCACCTTCGGCGGCCTCGTGGCCTTCCTCGAGTACACGGGCCGGTTCTTCCTTCCCATCCGCGACCTGGGCGCCAAGTACACGGTGATGCAGGCGGCCATGGTGTCCTCGGAGCGGGTCTTCGGGCTGCTGGACACGCCGCCCGAGATCACGACCCCGGCCGGCGCCAAGGCCTCCGGCCCCGCCAGCGCGGCCGGCCCCGCCGATCTCCCGGCCGTCGAGCTCAGGAACGTGTGGTTCGGGTATCACGGCGAGCAGTGGGTCCTGCGCGACTGCTCCTTCACCGTGGGGCGCGGCGAGCACGTGGCCCTCGTCGGTCCCACCGGGGAGGGCAAGTCCACCATCGCGCGGCTGATGACCCGCGCCTACGACGTGACGCGCGGTCAGGTGCTGGTGGACGGGGTGGACGTGCGCGAGTGGGATCTCACGGCCCTCAGACGGCACGTGGGACTCATCCCGCAGGAGGTCTTCCTCTTCGCCGGGACGGTGGAGAGCAACCTGACGCTGGGCCGTGATGGCGCGGTCCCGGCGGCCGAGGTCAAGCGCGCCCTGGCCCGTGCCAACGCCGCCAGGCTCGTCGAGGCGCTGCCGGGCGGCCTGGCGGAGGAAATTCGGGAGCGCGGCGTGAACCTCTCCGGCGGTCAGCGTCAGCTGCTGGCCATTGCGCGCGCGCTCATCTATAATCCTCGCGTCCTGGCGATGGACGAGGCGACGTCCAGCGTGGACGTGGAGTCCGAGGCGCTGATCCGTACCGCCATGGGAGAGCTGCTCGAGGGGCGCGCCAGCCTGGTCATCGCGCACCGCCTCTCGACCATCCAGAGCGCGGACCGCATCCTGGTGCTCCACAGGGGACGCGTGCGGGAGTCCGGGCGGCATGCCGAGCTCCTGGCCGCGCAAGGCCTCTACGCGCGGCTGTACGAGCTCGAGCTGGGGCGGGAGCGGGCGTGATGGAGAGACCGGCGTTTCTCGCGCGGGCGCGCGGGATGCGGTTCCGGCGAGCCGTGGACGGGCTGGTCCGCGAGATTCCCGCCGGCCGCGTGGCCACCTATGGGCAGATCGCCGCGCTGCTCGGGTGCCCGCGGGCCGCGCGCGCTGTCGGCCACGCCATGAAGCGGTGCGCGCCCGGTGTGCCCTGGCACCGTGTGGTGAACGCCCGCGGGGCGATCAGCCTCCGGGCCAACGTGGGGAGCATGGTCACTCAGCGGATTCTTCTCCAGCAGGAAGGGGTCCCGGTGCGGGGGGGGCGCATGGCGCTCTCCCGCCATCGCTGGGACGGCCCCCGCGGATCCCGCCGCCTCCGGCCGGCCGCGCTCGACAGACTCTGATCCCCGGGAGGGTGCCCCGATGCGCCTCGGACTGAACATCGGCTACTCCGGCTCCAGCATGCGCATCGACCTGCCGCTGATCCAGGAGGCGGACCGGCTGGGCTATGACTCGGTGTGGTCCGCCGAGGCCTACGGCTCGGATGCCGTGACCACCATCACCTGGGTGGCGGCGCAGACGCAGCGGATCCGCGTCGGCACCGCCATCATGCAGATCCCGGCGCGGACGCCGACCTTGACCGCGACGACGGCCGTGACGCTCGATCAGCTCTCGGGTGGGCGCTTTCTCCTGGGGCTCGGGGTCTCGGGCCCGCAGGTGGTCGAGGGATGGCACGGCGTCCCGTTCGGCAAGCCGCTCGTGAAGACGCGGGAGTACGTGGCGGTCGTGCGCGCGGTCTGGCGGCGGGAGAAGCCGCTCACCTTCACGGGGGAGTACTACCAGATCCCTTACGCGGGGCCCGGCGCGACGGGCCTCGGCAAGCCGCTCAAGTCCATCCTGCACGGGCGGGCGGACATCCCGATCTACCTCGCGGCGGTCGGGCCGAAGAACGTGGCCCTCGCCGCGGAGATCGCGGACGGCTGGCTCCCGGTCTTCTTCTCGCCGTACCGCATGTCGGCCTTCGCGCCGCACCTCGAGGCGGGCTTCAAGGCGGCGGGCGGCGGCAAGTCGCTCGAGCGCTTCGACGTGGCGCCCACCGTGCCCGTCGTGCTGGGGGATGACGCGGCGTCTTGCCGGGGCCTGGTCAAGCCCCGGCTCGCGCTGTACATCGGGGGCATGGGGGCCCGCGACAAGAACTTCTACAACGAGCTCGTGTGCCGCTACGGCTACGAGGCGGCGGCCGCGCGCATCCAGGGCCTGTACCTCGCGGGGAAGAAGGACGAGGCGGCGGCGGCCGTGCCGGATGCCCTGGTGGACGAGGTGGCACTGTGCGGCCCGAAGGAGCGCATCCGCGAGCGGCTCGGCGCGTGGAGGGACTGCGGCGTGACAACCATGATCTGCGGGATCGCTCAGCCCGAGGCCGTGCGGGTCATGGCCGAGCTGGTCCTCTGAGGCGTCGGGCGGGCGCGGACCGGTGAAGCCGGCAGCCGAGAAGGTCCAGGCGGCCATCGCCGAGCGGGGGCTCGACCGCGCGGTCATCGAGCTGGCGGTCCACGCGCGCACGTCCCAGCAGGCCGCCGACGCGCTGGCCGTCGCCGTCGGGCAAATCGCCAAGTCCCTCGTGTTCACGGTCAACGGCGCCCCGGTCATGGTGATCGCCTCGGGGGCGAACAGGGTCGACGAGGCCAAGGTCGGCCGGCTGGCGGGAGGCGCCGTGAGGCGCGCGGATCCCGAGACGGTGAGACAGGCCACCGGCTACGCCATCGGGGGCGTGCCGCCCTTCGGCCACCAGACGCGGCTGCCCATCTACGTCGATCGCGATCTCCAGCAGTACGCGCTGATCTTCGCGGCTGCCGGCGTGCCGGAGTGCGTGTTCCCGCTCGCACCGGAGGAGCTGATCCGTGCCACCGGCGGCACCGTCGCCGACGTGAAGGTGGAGGCATGAAGATCGTTCCGCTGGCGGCGGAGTCGCTGGGCGTCCGCTCGGTCGCGACCTACGTGGAGTGCGGGGACACCCGGGTGCTGATCGACCCGGGCGCCTCGCTGGCCGCGAGCCGGTTCACCCTCCCGCCGGCGGACGAGGAGTGGGAGGCGCTGAAGCGCGCCAACGACCGGATCTCCGGCTACGCGGCGCGCGCGCAGTGGCTGTTCGTGAGCCACTACCACGAGGATCACTTCCGGTACGACGCGGAGATCTACCGGGACCGGGGCGTCTGGGCGAAGGACCCCAACCGCATGATCAACGCGAGCCAGGAGGCGCGGGCGCGGGAGCTGTGGAAGGCACTCGACGGGACGTGCCGCCTGGATACGGCCGAGGGGCGGCGGTACGAGACCGCGGACTGCGTGCTGAGCGGCTCACCTCCGCTCGCCCACGGGGTGGAAGGGGGTGGGCTCGGCTACGTGGTGGCCTTGACGGTCACGGATCGCCGGGAGGGGTTCCGGTTCGTCCACGCCTCGGACGTGCAGGGACCGCTGTCCGCGGTGGCCGCGGCGTACCTGATCCGCGAGCGGCCGAGTCTGCTGTACCTGGCAGGGCCGCCGGCGTACCTCGAGGCGCGCGTGGGGCGGGTGCTGATCGAGCAGGGGGTGGAGCATTTGCTGCGCATCATCGATCGCACCGGCTGCCGGGTGATCATGGACCATCACGCGCTGCGGGACGCCGACTACCCCGAGCGGTTCAGGCGGCTCTGGGAGACGGACCGCGTGGTGACGGCGGCGGGATACCTGGGCCTCGACGACCGGCCCCTCGAGGCGCGGCGGCGGATCCTCTGGCAGATCAAGCGGAAGCCGGCGGGTCGCATGGCGCCGCGCTTGAAGCCCGACTGGGCCTCGGGTAAGATGGCCCGGATTCGTCCAGACCGCAACGCTCAAGGAGGAACATCCGAATGAGCGAGACGAAGACACTGGGTGTTGGGGACGTGGCTCCCGATTTCGCGCTGAAGACGATCGGCTTGAAGGAGGTGAGCCTTCGGGATCACCGGGGCAAGAACGTCGTCGTGCTGTTCTATCCGCTCGACTGGACGCCCGGCTGATCCAAGTGCATGCCCGCCTTCGATAAGCGTGTGAAGGACTTCGAGGCGGCGAATACCCAGGTTCTGGGTATCAGCACGGATAGCCCGTTCAGCCACGAGAACTGGGCGAAGTCGGTCGGCATCTCGAACTATCCGCTTCTTTCCGATGTGCATCGGACGGCCGCGAAGGACTGGGGCGTCTACTGGGCCGACTGGAACGCGAACGTGCGCGCCACCTTCATCGTTGACGCGAAGGGCACGGTGCGCTTCATCGAGCGGTACGGGAAGGGCGAGCTGCCCGACCCGGACAAGATCCTGGCCGAAGTGAAAAAGCTCGGCTAGCCGGTCTGCCGGGGGGCGGTCGGGGGTGGCGATCCGCTTCCGGCCGCCCCCGGGCGGGTGACGAACCCCACGCCCGCGAGCACGGCGCCCCCGCCCAGCACTTCCACGAGGCCGATCCGCTCTCCCAGCATCACGTAGGCAAGCAGGACTCCCACCACGGGCTGGAGATTCATGAAGATGGCGCTGCGGCTCGGGCCCACGGACCGTACGCCCTCGTACCACCACACGTGCGCGATGGCGCCCAGGAAGGCCTGGTAGGCGACGACGCCCCAGGCGACGGGGGCGGCGTAGTTCGGCGCCGGGAAGAAGCGCGCGGTGAGAAAGGCCATGGGGACCAGCATGAGAGAGCCGAGCACGTAGGCGCACGTGGTGGCCACGGCGGGGGAGTGCACCGCGAGGACGCGCTTGCCGTAGATGGTGTAGGCGCTCCAGCCGAACATCGCTCCCAGGAGGATCAAGTCGCCGGGGCGGAGGTCGGCCTGGACCACGGCCCGCCACTGCCCTTTGGTGACGACGAGGAGGACGCCCACCGTGGAGCACACGACGCCGATCCACTGCACGCGGCGCAGCCGCTCGCCCAGGTAGAAGCGCGCGCCGATGGCGACCATGACGGGCGTGGCGGCCTGCAGCATGGCGGCGCTGCCGGCGGTGGTGAAGGCGATGCCGAGGTACGTGCCGCCGGTAGAGACGAAGATGCCCACGAAGCCGAGGAAGGCGAAGGAGCGCATGTCCGCCCAGCCGAGGCCGCGGATCTCGCCAACGCCGCGCCGGAGGAGGACCACGGACAGGAAGATCGACGCCACGCTGCACCGGAGCGCCACGAGGAGATACGGGGAGAAGTGGACCAGGGCGAGCTTGGCGAACGCGGGATAGGAGCCCCAGAGCGCGGCGGCGAGGGTGAGGGTGACGTACGCGCGGGTTTGACGCGTGGCAGGCACCTGCTTATGATAACGCGGCACGCATGGCCGACCACGTTCTCGAGACGCGCTTCTGGCTTTCTCACCCGCGGGCTCGGGTCTTCGAGCTCTTCGCGGACCCGCGTCACCTGACGCTGGTCCACCCGGAGTCGGGGCGCCCGCGGTGGCTCGCGCCCCCTCCCGGACGGCTCGAAGCGGGCTCCGTCCTGGACTTCAGCGTGCGGATCCTGGGCGTGCCGCGGCGCTGGCGCGTCATCATCCGGGAGTGGGACCCACCCTACCGCTTCGTGGACCTGGGTGGAGGATCGCCTCACCTACCGGCTGCCGGCCGGCCCGCTGGGCCGTGTCGCCGACGCGCTCTTCGCGGGGCGCCGGATCGCGCGGCTGTTCGCTCACCGCGAGCGCCGGCTGCGGGAGCTCCTCGGTGGCTGATCTCCTGGGCGCGCCTGGAAGCTGGGCTAGCGGGAGCGCGTGACGCCGACGCGCGGGCAGAGACCCCGCACCGGGCAGATGGAGCACTTCGGGGAGACCGGCGCGCAGACGTTCTGACCGAAGGAGACCAGCAGGTCGTTGTAGCCGATCCAGTACCGGCGGGGCAGGCAGGCCCGCAGCGCCACCTCCGTCTTCTCCGGGGTCCGTGTCCTCACATAGCCGAGCCGATTCGAGATCCGGTGAACGTGGATGTCCACACAGATCCCCGGCTTGCCGAAGCCCACCGTGACCACGAGGTTGGCCGTCTTGCGCCCCACGCCCTTCAGGGTCAAGAGCTCATCGATGGTGTCCGGCACGCGGCTGCCGAAGTGCTCCAGGAGGTCGCGGCACACCCCCAGGATGACGCGCGCCTTGGTGCGGTAGAAGCCCACCGGGAAAATGGCCCGCTCGATGGCCGGGGCCGGCAGGCGCAGCATCACGGCCGGCGTGTCGGCCAGCGCGAAGAGCCGCTCCGCGGCAGGTCCCGTCGTCTCGTCCTTGGTGCGCAGCGACAGCAGGCAGGCGATGAGGACGCGGAAGGGGTCGCGGCGGCGATCGGCCACCTCGGTGAGCGCCGTGGGCCGCCAGCGCGGGGCCTCCTTCCGGAGGCGGCGGAGGATGCGGCCGATGGCCGGCCGAGCGCGGCGGGGAGCGGTCAGGAGCGGTCCTTGAGGGAGTCCAGGAGCTCTCGGGCCTGCTTGGAGTCCTTGAGCGTCCAGTCCGCCAGGTTGCGGGGCTGCTTCTCGTCGAGCACGGCGCGCAGCTCCCGTCGCGCCTCGTCCAGACGGTTCTTCTTGACCAGGGTCTTGGCGAGCCCCACGCGACACCCGGTGTACTTCGGATCCAGATCGAGCCCCTTGCGGAACATCTCCTCGGACTTGTCGAGATCGCCGCCGAAGAGGCCGGGCACCTCCGCGTAGACGTTGCCCGCCAGCGAGTAGGCGCCCGTGAGCTTCGGGTCCAGCTCCAGCGCGTTCCGCATACCTTCCTTCACGGTGGGGAGCAGGAAGAGCGAGCGCAGGACTCCCTTGGTTTGCCCCCAGCGTCCCGCATTGGTCGCGTGCCAGAAGTGCGCGAGCGCGCTGCGGGGCGCGAGCTCCACGGCGCGCTTGGCGGCCTGGCGTCCGCGGTCGTAGGCCTCGAGCTTCTCCTCGGGAGTCCTCGCGCGGACGTCCCCCCACATGTAGGAGATCTGGGCGAGCGCGAGGAAGTTGTCCAGGTGGGAGTCCGTCTTCAAGGCCTCGGTGAGACCCTGGTAGAGCCGGTCGAGGCGGGTCGGGTCCTCGTGGTAGCGCGCCTCGACGGCGCGGAGATCGGCGACCAGCGGCGACTGGGCGGATGCCGCCCCGGCCGAGGCGACCACGAGCACGGCCGCGATCAAGAGCCGCATGACGGCCATGCTAGGGCGGGGTCGGCCGGGTGTCAACGGGCGTGGCTTGCTTGCCACCCCCCAGTTTTCTGCCGATTCGCGGCCCGGCGCCGGGCGGCCCAGAGAGGCCGGACCGAGGACGGCGGTCGCGGGCCAGATGCACTCGGTGAAAATAGCTACCCGCGGGTGGACGTGAGGCGAAGACGGTGGTGGCGCCCGCCGCATCCAAAGCGCGGCGTGCTGGACCGGTGCGGCAGCGGGATGCCTACGGAAGATACAACGGAGCTCGGCTCGATACTGCGTCGAATCAAAGCGTAGGGGCGACGTGATACAGGCCGCGGCCGTCGAGGGTCCGCGCGAACAGCCGCGCGATGGTCGTGGCCAGCTCGGCGAGGAACTCCGCGCACAGCCCGCCCAGCAATAAGGCGGCGACCGTCCGCGCCGATAGGATGCGCGTCGTCCCATGGCGGGCGCGGGCGCGCCCGTCCTCCACCCGCTCCCGGGCGCGCTCGGCCACCGCGCTGAGGCCGAGGGCCACGACCAGCCCATACGCGAGGGTGAAGGCCATAAGCAAACGCTGCACACGCTCGCTGATGCGCACTTCCAGGCGCAGGCCCCGCACGCCGAGATGGGTCTTGAAATCGCGGAAGCCCTGCTCGATCTGCATGCGCCGGCGATAGAGGGCGACGACTTCGTCGGTGGGAAAGGTCGCGGCGGACCCCGGGGGGACCACCAAGTACCAGCACTCCTGGTGGCCCCGCTCGTAGTAGATGACGAGGTCCACTTCGAGGGGGTGGTCGCCACGATATTCAATGCGTTCTAAGCGGCGGGGCTTGCCGTGCGGAGCGCGGAAGCGGCCGAGCGCTCGCCGCTTCCGCCGCCCGCGTTTGCCGCATTGGATGATCACGTCGCGGCGGGCGCGGAAGATGAAGCGCGTGCGGGGATGGGCCAGGAGGTCTTTCATGAGGCTCACCCGGGCATAGCCGCGGTCGAGGATGAAGCACAGGGTCAGCAGTGGGGGCGCCGCCTCGAGCAGGCGTAAGAAGAAGGTCCGTTCCAGGAAGTTCTGGCTCTTATCCCGCTCGGGCTTCGTCTGAATCCCTTCGTAGGTGAACGTCATGAGCGCCAACGGCAGGATGCGCCCGGCCAAGGGGAGGCCGGCCACCAGGAGTTGGACGGCCCCGAGGGCCGATTGATCCACGATGACGGGCACCACGGTGGGGGCGGTGGTCACGCCGAGGAAGACGGCGAACAAGCCGTCGGTGAGGCCCTGGGGATCGAAGAGCCGATTATCCAGGAAGCGGTTGAGCCGCTTATAGCGCTGCTTGAAGCTCGTGGGCGGCGGCAGGGCCCGGGCCACGGCGGCGAGCGTGAGGTGGCCCTGGCCGGAGCGGAGCGCGGCGGTGAGGGTCACGAAGGCGTCGACGAGGAGGGTGAGATTCTTGCGGACGGGACGATGCAGGGAGGTGAAGAAACCATCGATGAGGGCGCGGATGCGATCGGCGCCGAGGCGGGCGCCCGGCAGTGCGGCGGCCGCCGGAGGCGGCGGCGCCTCCGAGGGGCGGCGGCCGCGCGGCGCTACTCGCGCCGGCGACGCGGAGCCGCCCCGGCGTCGAGCCACCGCCGCCGCAGGAGTTGGCGATTGATCGCGGACACCTTTTCGAGTCCATCCCACCAGCGAGCGTAATTACGCAGCCAGCGCCGGACGGCGGGCACGAGAGGCAGGGGGACGGTGAGTTGTTCGGTGCGGCCGCCGGCGAAGCTGACGGTCAAGTAGAACACCCGGTGGCCGGTGCTGCGGGCGCAGTGGCAGGTGGGCTTGCCGCAGCGGAGGTACCGCTCGACCAAGGACCCCCGGACGACTTCGGTCAGCGGCGGCAAGGTCTCAACGATCGAGAGGCGACGACGAACCAGGCGATCACGGGGTCGCATGTCTTACGTCTATACGAACGTAAGGCATTGGTCAAGTTTTTTCGTGAGTAGGGTAACGCGCTCGATTAGGGGTGCTGCCCTAGCTGTGGCTGCTTTGCTGCTTCACCGGTCTGTGAAGTCCCGCGGCGAGGGGCCCGGCGGGCTGGGGCGGCCGGGCTCGGTACCCGGTCAGAAACTGGGGGGTGGCAAGGCGTGGCTTGAACCTGGCGGATCGCCCCGGTATGGTAGCGCCATGAGACATCTCACGATCATCGCCACGTCGCTCTGGCTGGGCGCGATGGGTTTCTTCGCCTTCGTCGCGGCCCCGGTGGCCTTCGGGGTGCTGGGGCGCGAGTCGGCGGGACGCCTCATCGCGGCCGTGATGCCCCGCTATCACTGGATTGGCCTGGCCCTGGGGATCCTCGCGCTCAGCGGGATCATCGGCCGCTGGGGGCGGGGAGGCGGGGGCCTCCTCGATCGGCTCCCCCTCCTCCTGGTCGGCCTGATGCTCGCCCTCACGGCCTACTCGCTCTTCGTGCTGCTACCTCAGGTCGACGCCCTGCGTCTGGCGCTGCCGCCCGGCCGATCGGCCGAGGCCCTGGCCGTCTCGCCCGACGCGGCACGCTTCGCGCGGCTGCACATGGTGTCCACCGGGCTGGGTCTGGCGGTCATGGGCGCGGGGATCTGCGTCGTGATCCTGGAGGCGGTTCGCCGCGGGGACAGGTTGCCATGACGCGCCCCTTCGAGCCCCTGGGCCTCGACCACATCGTGCTGCGCGTGCGCGACCAGGAGGCCTCGCGCCGCTTCTACGCCGAGGCCCTGGGGTGCACGCTGGACCACGTCAACCCGGAGGCTTCGCTGGTCCAGCTCCGCTTCGGCGAGCACCTGATCGATCTCCTGCCGGGCGAGCGAGGGGAGGGCGGCCTGGACCACCTCTGCCTGTCCATCAGATGCGCGGATCTGGTGGCAGCGGCCGCGGTCCTGGCGGGGCGCGGCGTGATCCTCGAGGGCGGCGTGGTCGAGCGGCGCGGGGCATTCGGCACGGGGCCCTCGCTGTATCTGCGGGACCCGGACGGCTACCGGATCGAGCTCAAGCCCCGCTGACCCCGTCCGGCGGCGCGGCGAGTCGGAGCAGCGCCCCGACGATGCGCGCCGGGGGCACCGGGCCGCCGTGGCTCGGCGCCTGCAGCAGGCATCCCTCGGCGGCGCCGAGGATGATGGCCGCGAAGGCGCTGGCGTCCAGGTTGGAGCGAAAGGCGCCGCCCGTCACGCCTTCAGCGACGATCTCCTGGAGGGACAGGCGGCTCTGCTCGCGGAGCCATGCCATGGTCAGCCGGTACTGCTTGTCCTCCCGCGCCTTGGTCCATCCCGTCAACAGGAGGCCCGAGAACTCCGGGTCGCTCTCGCCGTAGGCGCCGAAGAGAATCTCGAGCGCGCCCTCCAGCTTCACGGCGGGCGGATCGCTCCCCTTCGCCACGCGCGCCAACTCGCGGACGATGGGCAATCCACGCTCCTCGACGGCCGGGGCGCCGGGCCGCCGCGGGCGGCGCCGGGCAACGGGTGCGCGTTTCCGTGCCACGCGGCGATTATCCCACGCTCGGCCAGGGCTGACCTGTCAGGGGCTCTCGGTGCGTGTCCCCTCCGCGATCTGATAGGCCTCGACGCCGACCCTGAAGCGCTTCTCGCGCCCGGCCGAGAGCAGCCGCAACTCGAAGGCCACCGCTCCCTTGACCGGCACGAGCCCCGGGAGATACGCCCGTCCGCGGCTCACCACCTGGCCTCCCTCATCGAGCCCCTCGGCGAGCACGACCACGCGCTCGTAGGGCACGCTCGCGCGATTCCTCACCTCGCCGAAGATGATGACCCGGGAAGCCCCCGCCCGCCCGGCCTCCCAGGAGACCGAGAGCCCGGATGCCAACTGGGGGGTGTAGGTCTGGGCGACCGCCCGATCGAAGCCCAGGCCGAGCGCCAGGGGGAGCAGCAGCACGGCCAGCAGACGCGCCATCACTCGTACCGCAGCGCTTCGATCGGGTTGAGGAGCGAGGCCTTCCGGGCGGGGTAGAAGCCGAAGAAGATGCCCACGGTGGCGGAGAAGCCGAAGGCGAGCAGGATCGCCTGGGCGTTGATGAGGGTGCGCCACGCGGCGAGATAGGCGATGGCGTAGGAGCCGACCAGCCCCATGACGATCCCGATGATCCCGCCGATGAGCGACAGCGTCACCGCCTCGACGAGGAACTGGGTGAGGATGTCCCGGCCCCGGGCGCCGACCGCCATCCGGAGCCCGATCTCGCGCGTCCGCTCCGTCACGGACACCAGCATGATGTTCATGATCCCGATGCCCCCGACGAGGAGCGAGACGGAGGCGATGGCGGCGAGGAGCATGGTGAGGATCCGCGAGGACTCCTCCTCGGCCTGGAGCATCTCCGACAGGTTGCGAATCCAGAAGTCGTCCTCCTGGTAGGCCTGCAGCCGGTGGCGCTGCCTGAGGAGCTGCCGCATCTCCTCCTCCACGGCCTTCATGGTCTCCCCGTCGCGGACCCGCACCGTGATGACATTCACCGAGTCGGCCCTGGGGTGCGACGGGCCCAGCACGCGCTTCTTCGCCGTGGTGATCGGGATCACGACGGTGTCGTCCTGGTCCTGGCCCCAGTTGCTCTGGCCCTTCCGCTCGAGGACGCCGATGACTGTCAAGGGCGTCTCGCGGACCCGGATGATCTGGCCCACCGGGTCCCCGCCTCCGAAGAGGTTGGCGACCACGGTTTGCCCCACGAGGACGACCTTGGCAGCGCCCTCCACCTCCTCCTGGGTGAACCAGCGCCCGGAGGCCGCCGCCCACTGCCGCGTCTCCTCGAGGTCGGGGGTGGTGCCCTGGATCACCGAGGCCCAGTTCTGGTTGCCGACGATCACCTGGCCGGTGCCCCGGAGGACGGGCGCCACGGACTGGACGGCCGCCAGCTCGCGGGCGACAGCCCGCGCGTCGCCCTCGGTGATGGTCGGGCGGCTTCCCAGGCCCATCCGGATCCCGCTCGACCAGACGCTGCCCGGCAGGAGGATGATGAGGTTGGAGCCCAGCGCCCGGATCTGCTCGGCCACGCGCAGAGGGTTGGCGCGGAGCGCTCGCAGCGCAATCCGGGTGCCGACCAGGATGTTCACGCCGCCTCCTCCGCCTCCGGCGGGGGCAGTCGCTTCGCCTCGGCCTCGGCATCGCGCGGGCTCGCGATGCGTTCGTCACGCCCCAGGACGCCGTCTCGGAAGTGCAGGATGCGACCTGCGTACTGGGCGATGTCGGCCTCGTGGGTGACCAGAACGACGGTGATCTTCTCGCGGCGGTTCAGGTCCTGGAGCAGCGCCATGATCTCGACGCTGGTCCGGGTGTCGAGATTCCCGGTGGGCTCGTCGGCGAGAATGAGGGCCGGGCCGTTGACCAGCGCCCGGGCGATGGCGACGCGCTGCTGCTGCCCACCGGAAAGCTGGCTCGGCTGGTGGTGCTCGCGGTCGGCCAGCCCGACGGCCCGGATCGTGCGCCGGGCTCGCTCCCGACGCTCGGCGGCAGGGATCCTTCCGTACATGAGCGGCAGCTCCACGTTCTCGAGGGCGCTGGCCCGGGCCAGGAGGTTGAAGCCCTGGAAGACGAAGCCGACCTTCTGGTTACGGATGCGCGCGAGCTGGGTGCCGCCGAGGGCGGAGACGTCCTCGCCGTCCAGGAAATAGCCTCCCGAGGTGGGGCTGTCGAGGCAGCCGAGCAGGTTCATGAAGGTGGACTTCCCGGAGCCCGACGGTCCCATGACCGCGACGAGCTCGCCCGCCTCGATGGTCACCGTGACTCCTCGAAGGGCGTGCACCGTCTGGCTGCCCAGCCGATAATCCTTGGTGAGCTTCGCTGTCTCGATGATCGGCATGGCGGCTACAGGCGGGCGCGTGGGACGCCCCCCGGTGACGGTGCCGGTCGCGGGGCGGAGCCGCCTGCTCCAGGCGATACCGTCCCGATGATGACGTCCTGGCCTTCCTTGAAGTCGCCCCCACGCACCTCGGTGGCCGTGCCGTCGCTGATGCCGAGCCGCAGCGGGACCGCCCGCGGCTTCCCGTCGGACGCCACGATCCAGACCCGTCCGGCTCGCTCCCCGGCGCCGGCGCGGGCGGGCTGCCCGGAGGGCAGCTGGTCGTAGACGGTCTGCTGCTCGGGAGTCAGGAGGGCCCGGATCTTCTGCCGGCTCTCCTCACGGATGCGCATCGCCGCCGTGCGCCGCTGCTGCTGGGGCACGCGGGCCAGCGCGCGGAACCCGGCGTAGCTCTCCTCGAGAATCGGCTCGAACCGCTTCTGCTGCTCCTCGGTGAGCTTGAGCTCGCGGACCAGCCGCTCCCGGGTCTGCTCGATCGTGGGGAAGCCTCCCCCCTGCGGCGACGGACCGCTCCCCGGAGTTCCCGGTGCCCCCGCGGGGGCGGCCGGTGCCTCCTCCCCCGGGGGCCGGAAGCGGAGCGCCGCGTTGGGGACCTTGAGGACATTGGGTCGGGAGTCGACGACGATGCGGACATTGGCTGTCATGCCGGGCAGGAGCTTCTGCTCCGGATTGTCCACGGCGACGACCACGTTGTAGGTGACGACGTTGGCGACGGGCCGGGGGGCCTTCCGGATCTGGATCACCTGGCCGGAGAAGGTCTCGGTGGGGAAGGAGTCCACGGTGAAGGTGACGGGCTGGCCCACCTGCGTCCTGCCGATGTCGGCCTCGTCCACGTTGGTGTCCACCTGCATCTTGGTGAGGTCCTGGGCGATGTTGAAGAGCGTGGGGGCGGACAGGCTCGCGGCCACGGTCTGTCCCACATCCACGTTGCGCGCGACCACTACCCCGTCCACGGGCGAGCGGATGGACGTGTACTCGAGATCCACCTGGGTTTGCTGGAGCCCCGCGCGCTTCTGGCGGACCGTGGCTTCCGCCGTCTTCTGCTGGGCCTCCGCCACGCGGAGCTGGGCCTCCGCCGCGCGGATGCCCGAGGCCACCGCCTGCTCCTGGGCCCGGGCCGAGTCGAGCTGGGCTGCCGCCGCGTCGTGCACCGCCTGGGCCGTGTCCAGCTCGCTGCGGGCGATGAGCTCCCGCTTGAAGAGGTCGCGCTTCCTGTCGAGATCGCGCCTGGCGTCGAGCAGGGTGACGTCCGCCTTGGCGGTCTGGGCCCTGGCCGAGGCCAGCGCCGCCCGGGCGTTGTCGACGTCGGCACGGGCCCGCTCCACCTGGGCCCGCTGGTTCAGCACGTTCGACTCCGACGCCTCCATGTCGGCGCGGGCCTGGCTGACCTTGGCCTCGAAGATGGAGGGATCGATGCGGGCGATGAGCTGGTTACGCTTCACCTGCGAGTTGAAGTCGACGAACAGCTCCTTGATCTGGCCCGAGACCTGGGAGCCCACCTGGACCGTGGTCACGGGATTGAGGCTCCCCGTCGCCGACACGGCGGCGACGAGATCGCCCCGGCTGACGGCGGCGGTCCGGAATCGCGGGGCGCTGCCGCCGCTCTGAGAATAGAGGTAGGCCCCGGTGATCCCCCCGGCGACGACGAGGATGACGAGGGCCAGGACGAGCCGACGCTTCATGGCTGTGAGACGCCCTGGGGCGCGCGCATATTCTTACCGGCGGCCCAGCGCACGCTCGAGTCGGGCGATGGAGATCCGGTAATCGGTGAGCGCCTGCGCCTCGACCGACTGGGCGCGGGTGAGCGCCAGCTGGGCGTCGGTGAGCTCGATGATGGTCCCGACGCCGGCGTCGAAGCGCCCCTGGCCCAGCCGGAAGTTCTCCTGGGCGGACTCCACGGCCTTCGCGGCCGCCCCGATGCGCTCCTCCGCCTCGATGAGGCTCACGTGGCCCTGCTCCACCTGCTGCCAGATCTGCAGCTCGGTGTCGCGCACGGCGGCCTGGGCGGCCTGAAGGTTGGCCTTCTCCTCCTTGTACCGGGCGATCTTGTTGCCCCCGTCAAAGATGGACCAGCGGAGCTCGAGCCCGATCTGCCAGTCCCTGGTCTCCGTGCTGCTCACGCCGCCGCTCTGAACCGAGCTCGAGCCCTGGAAGTCGGTGTCGGTGCGGCCCGCGCCGACCGAGCCCACCCCGAGGAGGTTGGGGAAGAAGTCGCGGTACGTCTGGCGTACGCGGGCCTCCGCGCCGAGGGCGCGGAGCTTGGCCTGCCGGTACTCGGCCCGGCGGTTGAGGGCCTCGGCCACGAGGCGCTCGCGGTCGAGCTCGAACACCTCGTAGGCGAGGATGTCCTTGACGCGCGTGGGGGCGTTGATCGCGATGCCCATGGCGGTGTTGAGGGCGATGCGCGCCAGGCTCACCGCGTTCTGCGAGCGAATGAGGTCCAGCCGGGCGTTGGCGACGTCCACCTCCGCGCGGGTCACATCGAACTTGGGCCGCGTCCCCACCTCGAAGAAACCGCGCGCGCTCCGCAGGTTCAGCTCGGCGCGGTCCACGGCCTGGGCGTTGACCACCACGAGGCGGGCCGCGAAGAGCTGGTTGAAGTAGTTCTCCTTCACGGCGAGGACGATGAGGTCCCGCTGCAGATCGACCTGCTCCCGCGCGGTCTCGGAGGCGGCCTTGGCGGCGTCGGTCGCGGCCAGGTTGCGCCCGAAGTCGTACAGGAGCTGCGACACCGAGAGGCGCCCGGTGCCCGGGGTGGGGGCGGTCAGCGTGCTGCTGCTGGAGGAGCCCGTCGAGCTGAGAAGGCGCGAGCTCGCGTCGGTCCGGTTGATCGTGCCGAGCAGGCTCAGCTGAGGCAGCATCGCCGAGAAGGCCTGGGCGACGCGCTGCTGGGCGGCCACGTACTCGCCGAACCGCTGGAGGATCGCCGGGGCATTGTCGAGCGCCATTGCGACGGCCTCGTCGAGCGTGAGCTCCCGCTCCGTGATCTGCGACGGGATGACGAACGGCCGGAGCCCGGCCGGGGCTGGCAGCGGCTCCCTGGGCTTCATGGGATCGGCGGCGGTGGGCTGTGCCGCGGCGATTCCGGGACATGCTGCCAGCATCAGCAGGAGGCCCGTCACGATGCGGCGAGCATGGGTTCGGAAGGCAGTCATGCGATCTCTCCTTGCGGGGCCAGTGACGCGGAGGCGTCCGCGACACGGCGCGGGAAGCGCGCCTCCAGCATAACGTAAAGCGTCGGGATGAGGATGAGCGTGAGCACGGTGGAGACGGCCAGGCCTCCGATGACGGCACGGGCCAGGGGAGCGTTCGCCTCGCTCCCCACGTCGATGCCGAGCGCCATGGGGAAGAGCCCCACCAGCGTCGTGAGCGTGGTCATGAGGATGGGGCGGAGGCGCGTGCGGCCCGCGTTGACGACGGCGTCGGTGAGCTCCTGGCCCTGGCGCCGCAGCTCGTTGATGTACTCCACCAGCAGCACCCCGTTGGAGACGACGATGCCCACCATCATGATGATCCCCATGAACGACGTGACGTTGAGCGTGGTGTTCGTCAAAAAGAGCGCCCAGATGACGCCGATCATCCCGAGCGGCACCGAGAACATGATGATGAAGGGATCCAGCAGCGACCGGAACTGAGAGGCCACGACCACCCCCACCACGATCAGAAACCACAGGAGCACCAGGCCGAGCTTGTAGCGTCTCAACCCGCGCATGGGACCCCCCGGGGATTGGATCGATAGGCGCAGGTGGCGGCGGGCCGCCGGTGGGGTGGACCTGGGGGAAGGCGACGGCTCATGGGGCTCCGGTGACCATCGGCCAAGACCGGCCGCTGGAGCGAGGCCGCCCTCCGGGTGCTGCGCGAGCGCTACCTCTCCCGGGAGAAGGGCGAGGTCGTGGAGACGCCGGAGGAGATGTGCTTTCGCGTCGCGCGCGCCATCGCCGCCGCCGAGGAGCGCTTCGGGCGGAGCCCCGCCGCCATCCACGAGGTGGCCGCAGCCTTCTACGACGTCATGGTGGAGGGCTCCTTCCTGCCCAACTCCCCGACCCTGATGAACGCCGGCAAGGGGAATCAGCTCCAGTATTCCGCCTGCTACGTGCTGCCGGTCGGCGACTCCATGCAGGAGATCTTCGACTCCGTGAAGGCCGCCGCCATCATCCACCAGTCCGGAGGAGGTACTGGATTCGCGTTTTCGCGGCTCAGGCCGAGGAACGATTTCGTGCGCTCCACGGGGGGGCGGGCCTCGGGCCCCGTGTCCTTCCTCCGCGTCTTCAACGCGGCAACTGAAGCGGTCAAGCAAGGGGGGGCGCGCCGCGGCGCGAACATGGGGATTCTCCGCGTGGATCATCCCGACATCCTCGAGTTCGTGGAGTGCAAGCTCGAGGGCGGCGTCACCAACTTCAACATCTCGGTGGCGGCCACCGATGCGTTCATGGAGGCCCTGGCGCGGGGCGCGGACTACGAGCTGATCAACCCGCGCACGGGGCTCCCCACGGGGCGGTTGTCGGCGCGCGAGGTCTTCGACCGGATCGTGCGGGCCGCGTGGCGCACGGGCGATCCGGGCATGATCTTCCTCGACCGCATCAACGCGAGCCCGGCCAACCCCACCCCCGACCTCGGGCTCATCGAGGCGACAAACCCGTGCGGCGAGCAGGCGCTCCCGCCCAACGACGCGTGCAACCTCGGGTCCGTGAACGTCTCGAGGCTCGTCCGCGAGACGGCGCCGGACCGGTGGAGCATCGACTGGGAGGAGCTCGAGCGCGTGGTGCGTCTCGGGGTGCGCTTCCTGGACGACGTGATCGAGGTGAACCCGTATCCGCTGCCGCAGATCGACGCCATGGTGAAGGCCACCCGGCGCATCGGGCTCGGCATCATGGGCTGGGCGGACCTGCTCTTCATCCTCGGTGTTCCCTACGACAGCCAGGCCGCGCTGGATCTGGCCGAGCGCCTGATGGCCTTCGTCACCGAGAAGGCGCATGACCAGTCCTGCCGTCTGGCGGATGAGCGCGGGCCGTTCCCGAACTGGAGCCGCTCGATGTATCGCACCGGCCGTCCGATGCGGAACGCGACGGTGACGGCCATCGCCCCCACCGGCACCATCTCGATGCTCGCCGGATGCTCGTCGGGCATCGAGCCGGTGTTCGCGCTGGCCTTCGAGCACCGCGTGAAGGGCGCCGACGGCGACCGGGTGCTGCCCTTCGTCAGCGAGACGTTCGAGCGACTGGCGCGGGTGCGCGGGTTCCACTCCGAGGCGCTCATGGCGGAGGTCGCGCGTCGGGGCTCGATCCAGGGCATCCCGGGGGTGGACGAGGGGGCGCGGAGCCTCTTCAAGATCGCCCACGAGATCGACTACCGCTGGCACGTGCGCCATCAGGCCGCATTCCAGCGGCACACCGACAACGGCGTGTCGAAGACGATCAACGTGCCCCAGGACGCGACGGAGGACGAGGTGGCCCGGGCCTATCTCCTGGCCTGGGAGGAGGGCTGCCTCGGCATCACGGTGTTCCGCGACGGGTGCAAGGGGACACAGGTGCTCAACATCGGGGTGGGCGTGGGTGCCGGGGAGGAGGCGGACCCGTCGGTATTCGGGGAGCGTGTGGTCAAGCCGCGGCCCCACAGCCTGGCCGGGCACACCTACCGGATGGAGACGCCCATCGGGACGGCGTTCGTCACCGTCAACGACACGGAGCGCGGCGAGCCCTTCGAGGTGTTCGTTCAGGTGGGCAAGGCGGGGTCCGACACCATGGCGGTGGCCGAGGCCCTGGGACGGCTGGTCTCGCTCGTCTTGCGGCTGCCGTCTCCGCTGTCGGCGCGGCGCCGGCTGGAGGAGGTCATCAGCCAGCTCTCCCGCATCGGCGGCGGCCAGCCCACGGGTTTCGGCGCTTCCAAGGTGCTCTCCCTTCCCGACGCGCTCGCGCGGGTCCTGGGCGGGCATATCGGCTACGGGGCCGGGCAGGGAGGCGGGTCGGCTGCCACCGGGCGCCCGTCCCTGCGGCAGGTCGGCGATCTGTGCCGGGAGTGCGGCCAGGCCATGCTTATCTACGAGGAAGGCTGCAAGAAGTGTCTCTCTTGCGGCTTCAACGAATGCTAGCGGCGGCGAGGCACGACCGGCGACGGCGGAAAGGGCTTGACCGCGAAAGCGGTGGCGGTGTTTAATGGCCGCGGTTGTGAAGCCAGTCACACGAGCCGCGGGCTCGAACTCAGGGAGGAAATCGATGAGGAGATGCGTGAGATTCGGCGTCGTTGCCCTCGCCCTGGTCATGGGGCTCGCCATCAGCACCGGGGCCTGGGCCCAGACGCCCTGGGCCGCACCCGATGCCGAGAAGGGCAAGAAGAACCCGGTTGCGGCGGGGAAGAAGGCGGTGGAGCAGGGCGAGAAGGTGGCGAAGGTGAACTGCGCCTCGTGCCATGGCGCCAAGGGCAAAGGCGATGGGGCGGCCGCCGCGGCGCTCACCCCGAAGCCTGCGGACTGGACCGGCAAGAAGGTGCAAGACGAGACCGATGGCTCTTTGTTCTGGAAGATCTCGACGGGCAGGGGTGCCATGCCGCCCTGGAAGCATTTGCCGGAGAATGATCGCTGGGCGCTGGTCCACTACCTTCGCTCCCTCAAGGGGAAGTAGCCCTCATTCACCGCTTCCGTGCCGGGCACGTCCTTCTCGGCAAGCCGACAGGGACGTGCCCGATCGTTTGTCTGCCTGGTCACTTCGCAGTTCTGCCGCCGAGCCGGAGTTGCTGCCCAAGGCGCGTGGCTGGGGGCTGTCGGCCCAGGCCGAGCGTCGGAGAACCTTACGGTTTCGCATGGCCCGAAATGGCGGCGCCGTGGGTTGCTCTCGGTGTCGGCCGGAGCCCGTGGGAAATTCGCGGGTTAGAGACGAGCGTCGAGGAGGGCCGGTCTTGGCACAGCTGATGCGTCCCTCATCGGAGTCATCACGAAAGCCATGACCATGCCCGCTCACGATCTGTAAGCCTCGCTACATCCCATGAGCGCGCAGCCGTCCCACGATCCTGACCCCAGGGAGCTCGGGGCCTCGCTATCGGAGATCAGCCGCGCCCTCGAGCATCTCCGGGATCGCATCCAGCAGCTCGGCGGCGTCGACCCCGAGGGCGCTGAGGCCCCGGCACCGAGCATCGATACGATCAGCGCCGTGGACCCCAAGCTGTTCGGCAGCCTGCCGGACGCGCTGGGGCTCCCGTCATCCGGCTATCCCCCGAGCGAGATGTTCGGGATCGCCATGGATCGCTTGGCGCGGCTCCTCGAAGCGGATCGCTCGATGCTGTTCCTGCTCGACCCCGAGCGCGGCACGCTTCAGCCGACGGCCGCGCGGGGATTCCGGCGCGACGACCTGGGTGGCGTCTCCATCGCTCCCGGCGAGGGGCTCGTGGGACAGGCCTATCTCGAGGGGCGGCTGCTCTGCTATTCCCGGCCGGCGGATGTCGCCCCGAGTGATCCCTTCGTCGCGCGCTTCCCGGTCCGGGACGCCGTGGCCGTGCCCATCCGGGGGGACGATCAGGTCCTGGGCGTCCTGTATGCGGGACGCCGTGGCCGGAGCGTGCCGTTCACCGCGGAGGACGTCCAGCTGCTCCTCGTGATCGCGGACCGGGTGGCCACGGCCTGTGCCCACCAGCATCTCACCGATCGCGCCGCCGACCACGTCGCCCGCCTGCGGGAGATCGAGGCCCTCTCGAGTCAGGCCCTGGTGGGACGGGACCTGAGCGAGACCCTGACCCGCGCGTGCGAGACGGGGTGCCGTCTCCTGGGCGTCCGGGTGGCGGCCCTCGGGGTGCCGGATGGCCAGGGCGGCCTCAGACTCGCTGCGGCCTCCGGGCTGCCTGGGCCCGTGGCGGAGGCGTGGCACGTCGACCTCGAAGAAGGGCTGGCGCGGGAGATGCTCGAGACGCAGCGGCCCGTGGCCCGGCGCGATCTGAGAGAGCTGGCAGCGGCCCCGGAGGCGTTCCTCCAAGCGCTCGACGTGCGCGGGTGCCTGCTCCTGCCGCTGCGCATCCACGCGCGCACCGTGGGGGCCCTCTACATGGGCGATGGGCGGCCTCGGGAGTTCTCCGCCGACGCGGTGGAGGCGGCTCAGGTCCTGGCCTCCCTCGCCGCTCTGGCCATCGAGAACGAGCGGCTCTACGGCGAGGTGCGGAGCGGCTTCGAGTCGCTGCGCTCGGCCCAGGAGCACATGATCGTGAGCGAGAAGACGCGAGCCCTGGGCGAGATGGCCGGGGGCGTGGCCCACGAGTTCAACAATATCCTGGCGATCATCCTCGGCAAGATCCAGCTCATGATGGCCCGGACCACGGACGAGGCGTACCGCGAGAGCCTCGGGCAGGTCGAGGAGGCGGCCTGGCGGGCGGCGGACATCGTCCGCCGGCTTCACGCCTTCGCCTCGACCCGGCTGGACGCCGCCGCCGCCATGACCGACATGAACACGCTGGTCCACGACGCGGTGACTCTCACGCGGGGCCTGTGGAAGGACGAGGCCGAGACGCGCGGGTTGCGCATCGAGGTCAGCACGGATCTGGAGGAGACCCCCCCCGTGCCCGGCAACACGGCGGAGCTGCGTGAGGCCGTGACAAACGTGGTGCTGAACGCGATCGACGCGATGCCCAGGGGCGGTCAGATCAGACTCTCGACCCGCGCCCGCGACGAAGGTGTCGAGCTCAGCGTCAGCGACACGGGTGAGGGCATGTCCGAGAGCGTGCGCCGCCGCATCTTCGATCCGTTCTTCAGCACGCGCTCGCCGATCAGGACGGGGCTCGGGTTGTCGGTCGTGCACGGGATCATCGTCCGTCATCGAGGGCGCATCGACGTGGTGAGCGAGGAGGGCCGGGGCACGACGATCACGCTGTGGCTGCCCGCGGGTGGTCCGGTTGCGAGCGCCCCGGCGGTGCCCGCGCCGGCTGCGGATGCGCCGGGGCGCCCCGAGCGGGAGAGCGGCGAGGAGGATGGTCCCGGCTCCGTGCTCGTCCTCGAGGACGAGGAGCAGATCCGACAGATGCTCGTGGAGTCGCTGACTCAGGCCGGGTACCGCGTCGCCTCGGCCGGGGACGGGCTCAGCGGGCTCGCCTCCTTCCAGCGGGAGCGGTTCGACGTGGTGCTGACGGACCTGTCGCTGCCCGAGCGCTCCGGTCTCGAGGTTGCCCGTGACGTCAAGCGCATGAACCCGGAGACAGCCGTGGTGCTCCTGACCGGCTGGGGGCATCTGCTGGATCCGGTGCGGCTGCGCTCGAGCGGCGTGGACCTGACCCTGGTGAAGCCGTTCCGTCTCGAGCGCGTGCTGGCGGTGGTCGCCGAAGCCTTGCGGCTTCACCGCTCGGCCTGATCGCTGCCGCGTGAGGCGGCTGGCGACCATCGACCTCGGCACCAACACGGTGCGTCTGCTGGTGGTCGAGACGGAGGGAGAGGGCTGGCGGACCCTCCACGAGAGCCAGCACGTCACGCGCCTCGGCGAAGGGCAGGCAGCGGCCGGGAGGCTCTGCGACGAGCCCATGAGCCGGACGGTGGCCGTGGTGGGCGGGTTCGTGAGCGCCGCCGAACGGCTCGGGGTCTCCGACGTCCACATCGTTGCCACGAGCGCCGTGAGGGAGGCTCCCAACGGAGCCGAGTTCGCAGGGCGCGTGAAGGCGGCCACCGGCCGGTTGGTGCAGATCCTCTCGGGTGACGACGAGGGCCGGCTGACCCTCCTGGCCGTCCGCCGGAGCCTGACGCAGCTGCCGGAGTCCTTCGTCCTCGTCGACATCGGCGGCGGCAGCACGGAGTTCGTGCTCTGCCGCCAGGGCGGCACGGCGGCCGCGGCGAGCCTGCGACTCGGCGTGGTGCCGCTCACCGAGGAGTTCATGGACGCCGGGGCCGTCGCGTGGGGGCGCTTCGCGCTCATGCGGCAGAGGATCGAGGCGCAGCTGGCGAGGGAGGTGCCCGAGGCGATCGTCTCGGCCGCGGCCGGGGACCTGGTGGGGACGGCGGGGACGGTGGCGGCACTGGCCGCACTGGATCTCGGGCTCGCTGCCTACGAGGCCGACCGGGTGCACGGGCACCGGTTGACGAGGGCCGCGGTGGAGACCCTCCTGGCACGGCTCGGTGCGCTGACGCTCGAGGAACGGTCGCGGCTGCCTTGCCTCGAGCCCGGGCGGGCGGACGTCCTCATCCCCGGCATCGCCATCTGTCTCGCCGCCATGGAGCGCCTGGGGTTCCACTCGCTCATCGTGAGCGACCACGGCCTTCGCGAGGGGATCCTCTGCGAGATACTCTCGCTCCCATGATGCGGACGCTCCCGGTGATGGACGACCCCCGGGGATCCCTGCCCGGCCCGTGACGTGGGTGACGGGGTGTTCGGGCCAGCTGTTCTCCTGTTGACGCTCGACCTCAACGGGATCCTCCCAAGTGGCTGAAAACCTTGCGGCTCGAGGCTCGCCGGTACTGGCACGCCCCATGCCCTCTGAAAGTGCAGGATCATCCAAGAGGGAGGGGAGACGCATGGAACTCTCGATCACGGCCCGGTACCGCAGATGGATCGAGGTGGCACTGCCGGCGTACTCGGTGGCGGTGCTGTTCGTGTACTTCCGGCCGGAGTACATGCCGCGCACCGCCGGCGACAGCGTCGGCGAATGGCTCATGCCCTGGGCCATCTGGGGCGTGGCGGGAGCCATGAGCGGAGTGCTCGCGCTCTCCGGTCTCGCGGTGGCGTTCTTCCTGCTCTACTCGCCGCTGTACCTGGCGACCCGGAGCCGCGCCCTGATCGGCAAGGGGGGCTGGGTGGACAGGCGGGAGCTGCGCTTCTACGTGGGCTGCTTCATCCTGCTCTGCTTCCTGGCGGGGCTCGTGGTGTGGAACCCGGTGCTCGCCGCCTCCGTCTTCGTGCTCATGGCGGGCTGCGCCCACCTCGTGTGGCGGGCCCTGGTGTAGCAGCGCCGGTCGAAGTCGGGGCGAGGAGCGAGTTGACAGGGTGGGACGCGCTGAATATCCTAACGGAGGTATATGGATGACCTAGCGGTGCTGGTGCTGAACTACACGTACGAGCCGCTGCACTTCACGAACGCCAAACGAGCCATCACGCTCGTCCTGAGCGGCAAGGCCGAAGGCGTCGAGGCCTCGCCGAGAGTCGTCCGCTCACCGTCGCGGGTCTTCCCGCTCCCGTCCGTCATCCGGCTGGGCGTCTACATCCGAAAGCCCTTCCTCGAGCGGGTGGCGTTCAACAAGAAGAACATCCTGCGCCGGGATGGGTACATCTGCCAGTACTGCAGCCGGCGCGGGGAGAAGCTCACCGTGGACCACGTGGTGCCGCGGTCCCGGGGCGGGCAAACCACCTGGACCAACGTGGTCGCGGCGTGCCTCCGCTGCAACCTCCGGAAGGGCAACCGCACGCTGGAAGAGGCACGGCTCCGGCTCATCCGCGAACCGGTGCACCCGCACTTCCTCTTCTCCGTGCACCTGCTGCGACACCCGCACGCCACGTCGTTCATGGATTCCTGGCGCAAGTACCTGGTCGCCGTCCCGTCGAGCCTGTAGCCTCGGTGTTCAGACTCGCCTCCGACTTCGCGCCGGCGGGCGACCAGCCCGGCGCCATCGACCGGCTGGTCACGCTGATCGGGGAGGGACGCCCCCACACCGTGCTCCTGGGCATCACGGGGAGCGGCAAGACCTTCACCCTGGCCAACGTGATCAGCCGGCGGAAGCGCCCGGCCCTGGTGATCTCCCCCAACAAGACCCTGGCCGCGCAGCTCTACAGTGAGTTCAAGGCCTTCTTCCCCGACAGCGCCGTGGAGTACTTCGTCTCCTACTACGACTACTACCAGCCCGAGGCGTACATCCCGCAGTCGGACACCTACATCGAGAAGGACGCGCTGGTGAACGATGAGATCGACCGCATGCGCCACTCGGCGACGACGGCGCTCTTCGAGCGGCGCGACGTGGTCGTGGTGGCGTCGGTGTCCTGCATCTACGGCATCGGTGAGCCCGAGACCTATCGGGGGATGCACGTGGGGCTCGCAACCGGGCAGACCGTGGCCCGGGAGACGCTGATCCGGGACCTCGTGGCGACCCAGTACGAGCGCAACGACTACGACTTCCGCCGGGGCACCTTCCGCGTGCGCGGCGACGTCATCGAGATCTTTCCGGCGGCCTCCGAGTCGCAGGCGCTGCGGGTCGAGCTCTGGGGCGACACCATCGAGCGGCTGGTCACGCTCGACCCCCTGCGCGGGACCATCACCGGGGCGGTGCCGAGCGCGCGCATCTATCCGGCGAGCCATTACGTCACGCCCGCCGAGCAGCTGGAGCGGGCGCTCGGCGGCATCCAGGAGGAGCTGCGGGAGCGGCTGGCGTTCTTCCGGTCCCGGGGGCAGCTGCTGGAGGCCCAGCGGCTCGAGCAGCGCACGCTCTTCGACATGGAGATGCTGCGCGAGATCGGGTACTGCCACGGCATCGAGAACTACTCCCGCCACCTCTCCGGGCGCAAGCCCGGGCAGAACCCGCCCACCCTCATGGACTACCTGCCCAAGGATTCCCTGGTCATCATCGACGAGTCGCATGTCACCGTGCCCCAGATCCGCGCCATGTACCCCGGCGATCGCACGCGGAAGGAGTCGCTGGTGGAGTACGGCTTCCGCCTGCCCTCGGCCTTCGACAACCGCCCGCTGACCTTCGACGAGTTCCAGGCAGTCGTGGGCCAGGTGCTCTACGTCTCGGCGACGCCGGGGGCCTACGAGCTCACCCGGGCCGGGGCCCAGCGCGAGGCCGGCAGCCGCGCCTCCGCGGGAGGGGCCGTCGCCGAGCAGATCATCCGGCCCACCGGGCTCATGGACCCCAGGATCACGGTCCGCCCCGCCTCGATCCAGGTGGACGACCTCATGCACGAGGTGCGGGCGCGCGCGGAGCGCGACGAGCGGGTGCTGATCACCACGCTCACCAAGCGCATGGCGGAGGATCTGACGGAGTACTACCAGCAGGCCGGCCTGCGTGTTCGCTACCTGCACTCCGATATCGATACGCTGGACCGCGTGGCCGTGATCCGTGACCTGCGTCTGGGCAAGTTCGATGCCCTGGTCGGCATCAACCTCTTGCGCGAAGGCCTGGACTTGCCGGAGGTCTCGCTCGTGGGAATCCTGGATGCCGACAAGGAGGGGTACCTGCGCTCCGCCACCTCCTTGATCCAGACGTCGGGACGGGCCGCGCGGCACGTCAACGGCGAGGTCCTCATGTACGCCGACCGCGTCACCGGCTCCATGCAGGAGGCCATCGCC
>JACPCX010000097.1:0-10650 GCA_016184305.1 Candidatus Rokuibacteriota bacterium
GCCGAGGTCCAGGTGATCGTGGACGCCTCCGACCCGCAGGTGGCCACGTCCGCCATCAACGCCGCCAGCTCGCTGGGCGCCCAGCGGTCGCTGGAGATCATCACCAAGACGCTGGAGGGCAGCACGCTCGGCCGTCGGACCGGGGTGCCCTTCGACGTGCGGGTCCGCGCCTGGTACAACCCCGACCTCGTGTCCGCCATCTTCATCGTCCCCGGCCTCATCGGCGCGCTCCTGATGCAGACCACCATCACGGCCATGGCGGTGTCCGTGGTGCGCGAGCGGGAGAAGGGGACCCTCGAGGCCCTGATCGTGAGCCCGATCCGGCGCTGGGAATTGCTCCTCGGCAAGATCATCCCCAACCTGCTCGTGGCCTACGGCCAGATGACCATGGCGCTCATCGTGGCCCACTTCGTCTTCGACGTCCCCATCCGCGGCAGCCTGCCGCTGCTGTACGGGCTCGCTCTGGTCTTCATGATGGGCACGCTCGGCATCGGGATCTTCGTCTCCGCGGCCGCGCGCACGGTGCCGCAGGCGATGCAGATGGCCTTCCTGACATTCCTGCCATCCATCTACCTCTCCGGGCTCCTCTTCCCCATCGAGGGGATGCCCACGGGGGCCCAGTACCTGGCCTCGATCATCCCGCTCACGTACTTCCTGCGGATCGTGCGCGGGATCATCCTCAAGGGCGTCGGGTTCGGCGATCTCTGGCCGAGCCTGCTGCCGCTGCTGGCCTTCGGGGTCGTGATCTTCTCGCTGGCCGTGATCAAGTTCCGCAAGCAGCTCGACTGAGAGGGCACCCATGCGATTGCTCACGTGTGTTGTCGCCGCGTTCCTCCTCTCCCCCGTCTCCGTGAGCGCCGCGCCCATCGCCCAGCGCGAGGTCCTCGGCAACGGAATGACGCTTCTCGTCGCCGAGCGCAGCGCGATCCCCATCGTCTCGGTGAGCGTTTACCTGCGGGCGGGCTCGGCCTTCGACCCGCCGGGCGCTCCCGGCGTCGCGAGCCTCACCGCCGATCTCCTCACGCGTGGCACGGCCCGGCGCCCGGGCCCGGAGCTGGACCGCGCGATCGAATTCGTGGGCGGCAGCCTCGAGGCCGAGGCGGGGAAAGACGGCGTCACGGTCTCGCTCGCCGTGCTGAAGAAGGACCTGGCGCTCGGGCTCGATCTCCTCGCCGAGGTGCTGCGCGAGCCCACCTTCCCGGAGGACGAGCTCAAGCGCAGGGTGGCGGAGGTGCAGGCCGCGCTCAAGCGCTCCGAGGAGAACCCGGAGACCGTTGCCGGGCGCGCGCTGGGGCAGGCCCTCTACCCGGGCCACCCCTATGCGCATCCGACGCAGGGGACCATCGAGTCCGTCGGCAAGATCACCCGCGCGGAGGTGCTCCGATTCCACCGTGAGCACTATCGGCCCGACGCCGCCGTGGTCGCGGTGGTCGGCGACGTCACGCGCGACGAGATCCGGCGCGAGCTCGGGGCCAGGCTGGGCGGCTGGACCGCGCCGGCGGGAGCGCGGGCGGCGGTTCCCTCGGCGATCGCCGTGCTGCCGCCCGCCATCACGCGAACGCTCACGCGCGAGCTGACCCAGGCCACCGTCTACATGGGCCGCCCGGCGATCCGCCAGGACCACCCGGACTACTTCCCGCTGGTGCTGGCCAACTACGTCCTGGGCGGAGGCTCGGCCTCCCGCCTCTACACGCGGGTGCGCGAGGAGCGGGGGCTCGCCTACTCGATCTACTCCTCGCTGTCCCCGGCGCGCTACGGCGCCTCCTTCGTGGTGGGACTGCAGACTCGGAACGAGGGCGTGGACGAGGCGATGCGCCTCGCGAAGGAAGAGATGAGCCGGATGGGGCGGGAGCCCGTGACCGCCGCCGAGCTCGACCTGGCCCGGGCGTACCTCATCGGGAGCTTCCCGCTGCGCATGGACACCTCGGGCAAGGTGGCGCGGCTGATGATCGCCGTGGAGGAGTACGGCCTCGGGCTCGACTACCCGGATCGCTACAAGGAGCGCATCGGCCGCGTCACCGCGGCGGACGTGCAGCGCGTCGCGGCGCGCTACCTGGACCCCGCGCAGTTCTCGGTGATCACGGTGCGGGGCAAGACCGACTAGCGCAAGGGCCAGGTGCGGTAGGGGCCGTAGGGCCAGAGAGGGCCGTGGGGCCAGTAGGGCCAGTCGTAGAAGCCGGGTGGGTAGACGGGAACGATGTGCGTTGCGGCCACGTCCCGCGGCCAGAGCCGGATGCGCTCGGCCGCGATGACCGGGTAACGGTACGGCAATTCGCCGATCGGGCGCTCCACCTCGGCCGTGACCGTCCCCAGGACGGTGATGCGGCGCCCCGGCGCGTAGACGGCCGGATCGAGGAAGTCGGCGGTCTTCACGAGGAAGCGTCCCTCCGAGCGGTCGCTCCGCTCGGGAGAGTCGTCCGGGCGCAGGCGGCGGGCCAGCACCTCGATCTCGGTCTCGCCCACCCGGGGGCGGGTGGCGAGGATCTCGCCGCCGAGGATGACGCGCGCGTTGACGTGGGCCGCCGGCGCCTGGCGCAGCTCGGCGACGGTGAGCGTGCGATTCACCGAGATCACGATCTCGTCGGGGAACGCGGAGACGCACCCGGCGAGTAGCAGGCTCGCGAAAAGGGCTCGAGCGCCACGCATGTTCCTACCGTACCCCCCTTGGCGTCCGGGAGCAACGCAAGGGCGAGCGGACATGGGGTTCCGCCGAGCGGAGGGAGGCGGGTCGTCCTCGGCGCGCTGCCCCACCGGGTCAAATGATGCGTCGCGGCATCATGTTACAATGACGCCGGCGTGAGCGGAATCATGCGGCGCGTGTGGATGCTTGTCGTTGTCGGAGTCACGCTGTGGCCTGCCACGGGCCAGCCCGCGGCGGCGGCCTCCTTCGCCTTGACGGAGCGGGAGCAGCAGGAGGCCATTCGTCTCGGCCGGAAGAGCGTCGTCCAGGAGCAGATCGGCGGCGAGTGGACGAGCGACAACGGCTCGGGCGAGACGCTGACCGTCGTGACGCCGTTCCATCGGCTCGCATTGGCGGCGCGCAATGCCGCCTTCAAGAAGGAACCGCTCAAGCCGAGGGAGATCCGTGCGGTCCTCAAGGAAACCACGCGGAAGCTCACCGTGTGGGTCACGCTGCGCGGAGCCAAGTCCGACTTCGCGCGCTTCTTCGAACCGGCGCTGCGCGACGGCAAGGCCGAGATCAAGCCGAGCTTCGTGCAGAACGAGCGGACGGCCCTGCGCGGGGAGGACGGGCGGTACGCCGCCCGCTGCCTCTACGTGTTCGACGCCGAGACGCTGAACCCGAAGGGGCGGTTCACGCTGATCGTGCGTGATCCGGACGAGAAAGAGGTCTCGAAGTTCACGCTGGATCTCTCAGCCATGCGGTAAGGACCAGAACAGGAGAGCGCACATGAAAGCGATTCGCATCCATACACCCGGCGGGCCCGAGGTGATGAAGCTCGAGGATGTCGCGGAGCCCTCCCCCGGCGCAGGGCAGGCGGTTGTCAAGCTCGAGGCGGCCGGGCTCAACTACATCGACGTCTATTTCCGCACCGGCGCCTCCAAGGCATCCCTGCCGCTCACTCCCGGTTTCGAGGGCGCGGGCACCGTCACCTCCGTGGGGCCCGGCGTCACCGACGTCAAGGTCGGCGATCGGGTGGCCTACACGGGGATCCTGGGCTCCTACGCCCAGATGAACGTCTGCCCCGCCGATCGCCTCGTGAAGCTCCCCGACGGGCTGTCCTTCCGCGACGGCGCCGCCGCGATGCTCCAGGGGATGACGGCCCACTACCTCGTGGGGTCCACGTATCCCGTCGACAAGGGCGACACCTGCCTCGTGCACGCGACGGCGGGCGGCATGGGGCTCCTCCTCTGCCAGATGGCCAAGATGCGCGGCGCGACCGTGATCGGGACGGTGTCCACGGAGGAGAAGGCCGCGCTGGCGCGGGCGGCGGGGGCGGACCACGTCATCCTCTACGCCTCTCAGGACTTCGTGGCCGAGGTGAAGCGCATCACCGGCGGCCGCGGCGTGGACGTGGTCTACGACGGCGTGGGGGCCACGACCTTCAGCGGGAGCCTGGACTGCTTGAGACCCCGCGGCATGATGGTGCTGTTCGGGGCGGCGAGCGGACCCGTGCCGCCGCTCGATCTCCAGCTCCTCAATGTCAAAGGATCGCTCTTCGTGACGCGCCCGAGCCTCAACCATCACATCGCCGCGCGCGGGGAATTGCTTCAGCGCGCCGGGGACGTGCTCGGCTGGATCCGCGACGGCAAGATCAAGCTGCGCGTGGAGATCACGTTCCCGCTGGCGCAGGCCGCCGACGCCCATCGCGCCCTCGAGAGCCGCAAGACCACAGGAAAGGTCCTGCTGCTGCCATGACGGCCACGCGCGTCGAGGGCTCGACCGTCGGGCCCGGAGGCGCCTCGACGGCAAACCCCACCGTCCTGCTGATCCCGTGACCGTGGAGCGGGGCGAGACATGAACATCGCGCGGACTCTCGAGCGGTCGGCATTCCACCACCCCGAGCGGACGGCCCTCATCTTCAAGGACCAGCGCTGGACCTACCGGCAGCTTGATTGCGCCGCCTCCTCGCTGGCCTCGGGGCTCGCCGGCCTCGGCCTGACGCCGGGGGAGCGCATCGGGCTCCACCTGCCGAACTGGCCCGAATTCGTGCTGACCTACTTCGCCGCCAGCAAGATCGGCCTCGTCCCCATCTCGCTGAACGTGGTCTACAGGCCGGACGAGCTCGGCTACATCATCAACGACGGGGCGGCCGCCGCGGTGGTCACGGCCGAGCCCGTGGCCGCGAGCCTCCCGCCGCGGCGCGACCTGCCGTCGGTGCGGTCCATGATCCGGGTGGGCGGGGCGGGGAGCGACGTGGACTTCCGCGCGCTCTCGGGCGACCCGGGGCTCCGCGCGATCGAGCTCGATCGGAGCGAAACGGCCGCCATCCTCTACACCTCGGCCACCACCGGGCGTCCCAAGGGCGTCATGCTCACCCACGAGAACGTGGTGTCCAACACGTACGCCACGACCCACCACCTTCGCATGACGCCCGACGACCGGGGGCTCTGCGCGCTGCCGCTGTTCCACTGCTTCGGCCAGAACTTCATCATGAACGCGCTCCTGAATTGCGGGGGCACGCTCGTGCTCCAGGAGCGCTTCGTGCTGGACGACTTCACCGCCGCCATCGGGGCCCACGGGGTGACGCTGCTGTACGCCGTCCCCACCATGTACATCCTGATGCTCTCCGCGGACATGCGCCGGTGGGACATCACCTCGCTCCGGCTCTGCTTCTCGGCGGCGGCGAGCCTGCCTGCCGAGCCGGAGCGGCAGTGGAAGCAGCGCACGGGGCACGACATCCACCAGGGCTACGGCCTCACCGAGTGCTCCCCCTTCGCCTCCTACAACCACGACACGGCCGTTCGCCCCGGCTCCATCGGCACGCCCATCGAGAACGTGGAGATGAAGGTGGTGGATCCCGCCACCGGGCAGGAGGTCGCCGACGGTCAGCTGGGCGAGATCCTCATCAAGGGCCCCAACGTGATGAAGGGCTACTTCCGGAACCCGGAGGCGACGGCTCTGGCGGTGCGGGGCGGGTGGCTCCACTCCGGCGATATCGGCTCTCGCGACGCGGACGGCTACTTCTATGTCGTGGACCGCGTCAAGGACATGATCAACGTTTCCGGCTTCAAGGTCTTTCCCCGAGAGGTCGAGGAGGTGCTGTTCCTCCATCCGTCGGTGAAGGAGGTCGCCGTGCTGGGCATGCCCGATCCGGTGCGCGGCGAGGCCGTGAAGGCCTTCGTGGTTCTCAAGGAGGGCGCGACGGCCGATGCCGAGGCGCTCCGCGCCCTCTGCCGCGACAAGGTCGCCTCGTACAAGGTGCCCGAGGCCATCGAGTTCATCCCCGCCCTTCCCAAGAGTCCCACGGGGAAGATCCTGAAGAAGGACATGCGGACCCCGGCGTGAGGCTCAGGTGGATCCTCGCCGCGGCCGGCGTTCTGCTCCTGCTCGTCGTCGGGGCGCTGGCCGCGCTGCCGTGGCTTGTCGACATCCCGAAGGTGCAGGCCTACATCTCCCTGCGGGCGAGCCAGGCGCTCGGCCGGCCCGTCACGTTCGCCTCGCTGTCCCTCGCGCTCTTGCCGCGCCCGGCCGTCAGGCTGCGCGGCCTCTCGGTGGCCGATGACCCGCGCTTCGGCACCGCCCCCTTCCTCACCGTGGAAGAAGGCCGATTCGGATTGCGCCTGAGGCCGCTGCTGTCCGGCCGCGTGGAGTTCACTGATCTCACGCTTGACCGACCCCGCCTGGAGGTGGTGGAGGAGGGCGGCCGGCTCAATATCGCGACGCTGGGCGCGCAGACCTCGACCGCGCGCGGCGCTGCGAGGGCGGGGGGCGGCGCGTCCCGGGCGGCTCCGGCGGTCGCAGGGCTCATGTCCCAGGTCCGGATCACCAACGGCGCCCTCCGCTATCAGAAGCGGGGCGTCACGGGCGGCGACTGGCGGCTGGAGGACATGACCTTCACCCTCCACGCGAATGGGCGCGGTGATGGGCTTCTGTTGAAAGGCCAGGCCGTTGCCCAGCCGGGCGGCGTCCGGCTGGGGATCACCGAGGCGACGCTCTCACTTGGTGGGGGCCGCGCCTTCACGGAGGCCCCGCTCCGCGCGCGGCTCGACATCGAGGCCAAGGACGTGGCGGCGCTCGGCGGCGCGTTCCTGGCCTCTCCATCGCTCGCCGGGCCCGTCGCGGGGCGGCTTCTGCTCGGCGGCACGGTCTCGCAGCTGACCGCCTCCGGCGAGCTGCGTCTGGAGCGTCTCACGGTCTCGGAGCAGCGCCCGCATTGCCCCATGCCCACGCTCCGTCAGCTCGCGCTCCAGGATGTCCGTGTGCCGGTGGCGCTGACGCCCATCAGACTCGACAGCCGGCCGCTCCAGGCGCAGGTGAACGGAGGGAGCGCGTCGGCCCACCTGACGGCGGACCTGCAGACGGCGCCCGTCATGGCGGTCAGGACGCTCACCCTCAAGGCCATCACCGTCAAGGGGATGCAGCTCTCGCCGCTCCTGGTGGACTACCTCTGCCAGGCCTATGCCGTCTCGGGTCCGCTGGATCTGACGGGCGAGGCGGTGCTGCGCCCTGCCGATCCGTGGCGGACGCTCAGCGGCGCCGGCACGTTGCAGATCGGGCGAGGGAAGGTGGTGGGCGCGGGAGCCATGCGGACGCTCCGAGACGTGGCGGAGCTGGCCGGCGCGCTGTCGCCGCTCCATCGCCCCGCGCAGGAGAGCCGTCCCGGCGCCTCGGCGCTCGACTTCGACGCCATCACGGCGACCTACCGGATCGCCGGGGGCGTGGTGAGCACCGAGGACCTGCTTTACCGGAGCGGCACGATGACGCTGGCGGGCGCCGGCACCTACGGCCTGCGGGACGGCACGGTGGACATGGCGGTGACGCTCACGCAGGGGCGCGCCCAGGTCAAGGCACAGGTCACCGGCTCGAGTGGCGGCGCGCTCCGCGTGGTCCCCACCGACATCAAGTACAGGGAGCGGGGCGGGATCAGGAAGCTGCTGGAGCGGCTGTTGCGCTGACGCGGGCGCCGCCGAGCTTGCCCGCCCCCACGAGGCCCACGAAGAAGGCGTAGAGCTGATCGTACTCGTCGTAGCGCGCCTGGCCCAGCCGTGCCACGGTGTCCTCGCGCAGGCTGCGGTACATCTCGAGCCGGCGCCGCAGGATCTGGATCCACTCCCCCGAGAGGTCCTCAGCCTCGATGGCCGTGAAGCCGGCCCGCCCCAGCAGCGCGCGGTAGCCCGGAACCGTCTCGATGGCGACGGCGGCCATCCACTCCTCGAGCCGGCGCCGCTCTCCGTCCTCGAGCCTCGGCGCGGCGATCCAGTCGCTGAAGGCGATGCGCCCGCCGGGGCGGAGCACGCGGGCGCACTCCCTGAGCACGCGGCCCTTGTCCGGGACGTGCAGCAGTCCCTCCTGGCTGATCGCGGCATCGAAGGCGCCCCGGCGGAACGGGAGCTGCTGCGCGTCGCCGCGGATGCTCCGGACCAGTCGGTGGAGCCGCACGAGTCTCGACAGCGTGGCGTTGCCCAGGCAGCGGCCTGCGTTCAGGTCCAGCGCCGTGACGTGCGCCCCGAAGCGGTGGGCCAGGAAGCGCGCCGGGCCTCCGAGGCCCGCGCAGACGTCCAGCACCCGCGCGCCGGGCCCGATGGCGGCGCGCCGCGCCAGGGTCTCGACGGCCTCGAGCCCGCCGTAGTGGTCCTGGTCCCAGTCGTAGAGGTCCTCGGGGACGAGGGATCGAGTGTCCTTGCCCTGGCGCCGGAGCGCGTCCAGCACCTGCGGGAGGCTGATGGGATGCCGGTCATAGAAGTCGATCACGCCCGGCAGCAGCGTTGACATGGCGGCAGTCTATCCGTCCCGCGCGCTCGGGAGAAGCCTTGAAGTGACCGGACCCGTGTGGTACAAGAAGGCGTTTTCCCCCTGCCCCACCACAGCCAAGGGAGTATCAGGGACGCCATGACGAACGCCGCAGGATCCTCGGAGAAGGCCGGTCTCGAGGACGTCGTCGTGTCCACCTCGGAGATCTGTTTCATCGACGGACAGCAGGGCCGGCTCGTGTACCGCGGCTTCGACGTGGACGATCAGCGGTAGCTCTTCGGCTCCTCACCCCGCCCTCTCCCCCGAGGCGAGAGGGCGCGGCGTGAGGGGGAATCGCCTCACGTCGTGCCCATGACCGTCAGCCTGGTCCTCGTCGTCTACAATCAGCTGCCGCTGACGCGCGCCTGCCTCGAGAGCCTCAGGCCGACCACCGAGCCCTTCGATCTCTGCGTGGTGGACAACGGCTCCACCGACGGCACGGAGGCATACTTCACGGAGGGGCCGCTCGGCTCTCCGTTGCGGTATCAGCGGAACGCCGAGAACGTCGGGCTGATCCGGGCCCTCAATCAGGGGGCGCGGCTGTCGCAGTCGGAGTACCTCTGCCTGCTCCACAACGACACCGAGATGCGTGCCCCGGAGTGGCTGGCGCGCCTCCGGGCGGCCGTCGAGGGCGCGCCGGGGGCCGGCCTGGCCGGGCTCCACGGCGCGCGCCGGCTGAGGCGGGACGGGCGCTACGTGGGCCGCACCATCGTCTCGAGCCTCGCGGGGCGCGGCAATCTCCGTGCGCCGGTCACCGAGGTGGCTGCCGTGGACGGCGTGTGCCTGTTCCTCCGGCGCGCGCTGCTCGAATCGGTCGGCGGGTTCGACGAGGGTTACGGGTTCTTTCATGGCTACGATCGCGACCTGTCCTTCGCGGTGCGCGAGGCCGGGCACCGCTGCGTCGTGGTGCAGGCGCCGTTCCTCCACCACGGGGGCGGGACCCGGACGGGCCCCGAGGCGCCGCGCCCGCCCGAGCGGGACCTGACCGAGCGGCGCGAGGCCCTGGCGCGCTTCGCGCAGAAGTGGCACCATCGCCTCCCGAGCGACGTCCGCCGCCTCCCGGAGCGCGTCCGCGACTTTCTCTCGCCGCGCCGAGCGAGGGGATGATCGCGTCCGTGGAGCCGCAGAACTTCTTTCACACCGACACGGGGGGCCTGGTCGTCTCTCCCGAGACCGGTCCCGCCACGAGGGAGAGCCGCCAGCCATGATTCCGTTCGTCAAGGGGCACGGCCTCGGAAACGACTACATCGTCATCGACGCCCAGGACCTGCCGGCGCCGCTGACGCCCGGGCAGGTGCAGCGGATCTGCGACCGGAACTGGGGCGTGGGGTCCGACGGGATCCTCCTGCTCGTGCCCGCGTGGACGGGGGCCGACTTCGGGCTCCGGATCTTTAATCCGGACGGCAGCGAGGCCGAGAAGTCGGGCAACGGGCTTCGCATCTTCGCCAAGTACCTGCACGACCACGGCCGCGCGAGCCGTCCAGCGTTCACGGTGGACACCAAGGGGGGGCGCGTCGTCTGCCAGTGCCACGTGGCGGGCGGCCGCGTGGGCGAGGTGACGGTGGAGATGGGGCGGTGCACGTTCGTGGCGCCCGAGATCCCCATGACCGGCCCCGCGCGCGAGGTGGTGCGGGAGCCGCTCCAGGTGGGCGAGCGGACGCTCAGCGTCACGGTCGTCTCGGTGGGCAACCCGCATTGCGTGGTGTTCGCGGACCGGCTGGACGAGGCGGAGACGCGCCGGCTCGGCCCGCTCATCGAGAACCACCCCGCGTTCCCGAACCGGACGAACGTGCAATTCGCCCGCGTGGCCTCCCGCTCAGAGGTGGACATCCTGATCTGGGAGCGCGGCGCCGGCTACACCCTGGCGTCGGGCTCCTCATCGAGCGCGGTGGCCTGCGCGGCCGTGAAGACCGGCCTCTGCGACCACGGGCTCGTGACGGTGCGGATGCCCGGCGGCACGCTGTCGGTGGACGTCCGGCCCGACTGGTCCATCTGCCTGCAGGGGCCGGTGGAGGAGGTCTACGCGGGGACCTTCTCCCGCGACTTCATGGACGCGCTGCGGCGCGTGGGCTAGAGGCCCGAGTGCTCGGCCTGCTCGAGGGCGGCGCGCGCCAGGGCCTCGACCCGGGGGGCCATGAGGCCGAAGCGCTCGTCGCGCGTCTGGCCGCGCTTCCAGCGGATGTAGATCTGCTGGACGACCACCGCGGTCTTGTAGCGCGCGAAGACCTCGTAGAAGG
>JACPCX010000098.1:0-10642 GCA_016184305.1 Candidatus Rokuibacteriota bacterium
TCCCCAAGGAGAGAGGGGAGTTCGAGTTCGCCTGCCAGATGGGCATGTTACGCGGCAAGATTGTGGTGGAGTAGCCAGCAGATGCGACTCGTACCGTCCTTCGCGATTGCCCTGCTGACGGTGACGGCGGCCTCCGCCCAGCCCGAGGCCGTCGAGGTTCATCACATCCACGGGCTTTCCTTCGATCGGCGTGAACCCGGGGCGCTCCTGGTGGCCACGCATACAGGGCTTGCGCGAATCCGGCCCGGCGTGAATCCAGAGTGGGTCGGCGCAAGCCGATTCGATCTCATGGGCTTCACGGTGCCCCCGGCTAGCCTTGGGATGCTCTACGCGAGCGGCCATCCTGATCTCGTCGCCTACCGGAACGAAGGCCACGGGAACCTCGGCTTGCTCCTGAGCCGCGATGGCGGCCGGACCTGGGAGGGTGTGGCTCTGAAGGGCCAGGCGGACTTTCACGCGCTCACATACAGCCCGGACCGCGGGGGAGAGCTCTTCGGCTGGAGTGTCGCCGGGCAAACCGGTCTTCATCGCATCTCGACCAAGACATGGGCAGCGGAGCGGCTCCCTGCCCAGGGCCTCAGAGACGTCTTGGCCCTGGCGGCCAGTCACGACCTGCCGAGCCGACTGCTGGCCGGCGCGCCGGGCGGCCTCCTGCTGAGCCAAGACCGGGGTCTGAGCTGGCGTCCGGTCTCAGGTATCCCGCGTGATGTCCAGGTGACGGCAGTGGCGTTCAGTCCCACCGAGAAGAGGCGCGTGTACGTCTACGTTGCCCGTGCTGGCTTTGGCCTGATGCGCAGCGACGATGCCGGCGCGACGTGGCGACCGACCGGGCTGGCGACGCCGCCCAGCCAACAGGTGATCGCCATCGCACCAGGGCCCGCCGGCAAGGTGGCGGTCGCAACGACAGTTGCGTCCGTGTTTGCGTCAGCTGACGGAGGGCAGTCGTGGAGACTCGTGCTCGACAGGGGGCGTGTCCCCACGACCCGGTGATCGGTACCGCCCGGAAGGCTCACACGGAGGTCTCACAATTGAGAGCGTACGGGGGCTCTTCTTGTGAATCTCACGCAACCCCGGGGCCGGTGAAACCGGCTCGCGGAGTGATGCGGAAAGGGGGTGGGTGACGGTCTACGCGGCGTGACAAATGCTCTGCTGTGACTCATGCTGTCAATTGGAGGTCCGGACTGATGCAGGTGATGAGGATGATGGCGGTGGTGATGCTCGTGGTCGCCGTGGCGACGACGGGGTACGCCCAGAGCGGAGCGATGGCTCCTGAGCAAATGAAGATGATGAGCGACCAGATGAAGACGATGAGCGACCAGATGAAGGGCGGGAAGATGGCCCCCGACCAGATGAAGATGATGGGCGAGCACATGCAAATGATGGCCGATCGGATGAAGGATGGCCAGATGACCCCTGACCAGATGAAGAAGATGAGCGAGCACATGAAGATGATGACCGAGCACATGAAAGGCAAGATGAAGGGCAAGATGTAGTCGTTCGCCCGAGACACGCATTGCGGCGGTCCCTCGATGGGCGATGGGGTGTCGCCCGTCGGGGGACCGCGAGCCTGCATTCTTTATGAACGCCACCAGTGATCGTGACGCAACCCCGCAGAGCGTTGTGGGCGCACGTTGGGGCGCGACGACGGCGCCCCGAGCAGTACTCCAACCAGTGAGAGGCCGGAGCCTCTGACCAGGCGCCCCGGCCGCTCGTGAGAGGGCGAAGATCTGCCCGTGAGGAAGGAAAACGGCATGCGTCGACGACGGATGGCATGGGGTCGTGTGGTGATGGGACTGGGAGTATGGGCGCGCTCCGAAGCGCGGCCACGAGGGAAGTTCCGTGCCCGCGGATTCCCCGGAGATCTGGTTCAGTGAGCTGGCGGGGCGCGTCGTCTTCGTGACCGGAGACAGCCCGGACCTTCGAACGAAGGGGTTCCTCGAGACTCGGCATCCGAGGGGAGCTGCGATTGACAGCCCTGAGACGCCGTGGTAAGCCGAAGGCACACTGGGATGCGCGCATGAAGCGATTTCTCGTGATTCTCTTTGTGTGTCTGCTCGGAGCAGGGGTCGCGGGCTGCGCGCTGCATCCCGACGGCCTCCTGGGCGACCAGTCCACGGCGGGCGTGGCGCACGGACCGGCGTGCGCCTACTCGCTCACCGCGACGGCGTTCGCCGCCCTCCCGGTCTTGCCGTTCGCCGAATGGCTGGTGCGTCCCGGCCGGCTCCCGCGCCTGCCGATCCGGGCGGGCTCGCTCTTCCAGCCCCCGGAGCACTCCGCGTAGTTCTCGCTGAGGCTGGCGTCCCGTCGCCTCGACCGGGGACGACCGGCGCCTGACACGCGTCCCCGTTCTTCGCTGGATCCGAACGCTTATCGGGGCCTTCTTCGCCCGGCGTAACCGGCCGTGCGTGTGGCCCCGCGGAGGTGAGAGAGATGACCTTCGGGCACCACGGTCGAGCGGTCCCGCGGCCGGACCTGGCCCCTTGGGCCTGGCTGGGTCTGGGAGTGGCGGGCGTCTTCGTGGCCTACGCCCCGGTGGTCCCTTCCATGGTTGCCGAGTGGGTGGAGTTCCCGAGCCTCTCGCACGGATTCGCCATCCCGCTCATTGCGGCGTTCCTCGTGTGGGGTCGCCGCGCCCGGATCGCGGCTGAGCGTGTCGGGACTTCGGCGATCGGGATTCCGCTGGTGGCGCTCGGGCTCATGCTCCTGGTAGTCGGTTCTCTGGGGGGCGAGTCTTTCCTGGCCCGGGTCTCATTGCCGCTGACCCTGCTCGGCACCGTGCTGTACCTGGCCGGCCCCGGGGTGACACGACACGTCTGGGCAGGGATCGCCTACCTGATCTTCATGGTTCCGCTCCCGTTCGTCATCTTGAAGCCATTGACCTACCAGTCGCAGCTCTTCGACGCGACGCTCACCGCCAGGGCCCTCCCGTGGCTGGGCGTGCCTGTCCTGCAGGAGGGAATCTTCCTGCATCTCCCGAACATCAGCCTGGAGGTCGCGCCGGATTGCAGCAGCGTGCCGGCCATCGCAGCCCTGGCGGCCCTGGGCGCCGCGTATGCTCAGTTGAAGCCCCGCCCGGCATGGATCCGGGTGCTCCTCGTCGTCGCAGCAGTTCCGCTGGGGCTGGGCTCGAATCTCGCCCGCATCATCCTCACCGCGCTCAGCGCGTACCACTTCGGTCGAGCCGCCCTGGACAACGTGGTCCACATGTTCAACGGGACCACGGTATTCCTGGCGACGGTCGCATTGCTGGTCGTCCTCGACACCGTCTTGCTCCGGCTCGACCGGACGAAAGCAGGATAGGGGTACGTGGGCTGGCGTGCGTCGATGGTGCTGCTCCTCATGGCGATGGCTTTCGGGGTGATTGCACTTGTGCCGCCGGTCCAGGACGGTGACCGCGGCTTCGGGGTGAACGCCATTCCGGCCAGCCTTGCGGGCTGGGCGGCCACGGATGGGGCTCCCGAGGAAGCGTTGCCGAGGGACCCGAACGAGACGGTGTCGTTCCGGCGCACGTATCGGGAGGGCGACAGGGTCGCCTGGGTGTCCGTGGCGTTGTTCGTGCGGCAGGACGACCCGAAGCGGAGGGCCTCCCTCAACCTCGTTCACCCCGAGGCGAACGCGAAGCGGATCGAAGGGATGAGGGTCCCGATCTCGCTGACGGGGCCTGCGGACACCTCCGTGACGCTGCCGGCGAAGGTCATCCACACGGGCGAAGGCCGGCTGCTGGTGGTCCACTGGTATCAGATCGGCGGTCGGATCTATGGCAGCGAGTACTGGTACCGGCTGGCGCTCTTGCGTGATGTCCTGGTCGACCGGCGGGCCGACACGGTACTGGTGCGAATCGCGGCTCCGGCGGATCGAGGCGGGCCGGAGGGAGCCCTCCGTGTCGTCGCGACCCTGGCGCCGCCCCTCTACGCTTCGGTGAGCGCCGCGCTGGCCGAAGGTCGTGCGCGATGACGTACGTGGCGCAGACTCGCTATGTGGATCGCGCCCTTGCCATGGACCCGGACAATCTCCACGCACTCTGGGTCAAGGCCGTGAGCCTGTTCGAGGCCAGGGCCCACTACGCCGAGTCCATTCCGGTGTGGGAGCGTTTTCTCGGGCTGGTGCCGGAATCCACCACGGACGCCGCCACCGCTCGTGGTTATGTCTTGCGGGCCAGGGAGCGGCTCAGGGGCGCGCAGAGGCCAGCCCCGGGAAAGGGATCGCCATGAGCAACGGGCAAGAGCGTCGCATCAAGAAGGACAGGAAACACCAGGAGCGGCTGGCTGCCGAGCGGCGAAGGGGGCGTGGACGGATCGCGAAACGGTGGGGCCTCTACGCGGCCGTAGGCCTGCTGGTCGTCGGGGGCGGCGGCGTGCTTGTCACGAAGGCAGTCACGGCGAAGATCTACCCGCCCACGGGCATGAATCCCCACGTCGAGTCCTACCCCGCGTGCCGGATCTGCCCGTCGTCGATTCCCGAGGAGATGCAGCGGCACATCCTGGAACACCGGGAGCCGGGAGGACCTGACGACCGGCCCGGCATCATCGTCCAGTACAGCTGCAGCGCCTGCCCCGAGGTGGTCGCGAAGTTGACGCGCATCGTGGAACGCTATCCCAGGGGCGTCTACCTTGCGCCGTACCCGCGGATGAGTCCGCGCGTGGCGCTGACCACGCTCGGCGTGCTCGAGGCCATGGAGGACGTCGATGAGAGCCGCATCGTGGCGTTCATCCAGAAACATCTGTGAGAGAGAACGCCTGTGCATGGAGGACATCGGATGAATGAGATCGCTGCACGAGTGACGCAGGTGCTGCTCCTCACGGGGTTGCTGCTGGGGATCCTTCCCGCCGCGGCCCAGGCGGAGACACCCGACCCTCACGCGTACCTCACGGCTGCGGCCGTCCGGAAGATTCCTCGCCTCCCGGACACCGTGGTGATCAGGCCCACCGGGCGAACCCGCGAATACACGCTCGACATCCGGCCGGGGCCGTGGGAGCCCGCGAAGGGGGTCATTGCAGCGGCCATCACCATCAACGGGACGGTGCCGGGGCCCGTGATCCGCGCGGCCGAAGGCGACAGGGTCGTCGTGACGGTGAAGAACAACCTGGAGGAGTCCACCGCGATTCACTGGCACGGGCTTCACGTGCCCAACGCGATGGATGGGGTGGAGGGTCTCACCCAGGAGGGGATCAACCCCGGCCAGGCATTTCGATACGAGTTCCTCGCCAGCCACGCGGGCACCTTCATGTACCACTCCCATTCCCATGCGCGGTCCGTGGAGCAGATCGACGCCGGCCTGTACGGGATGTTCATCATCGACCCCCAGAATACCCGGGGGCATCCGAGGTTCGACCGGGAGGTGCTCATGATGCTCTCCGCCTGGGCCATCGCCGATGGAGGCGGACACGGCGCCACGCCGGGCGGCCATGGCAACGCGATGGCGGGGATGGCGTACAACTACTTCACCATCAACGGCAAGGCGTATCCGGACACGCCGGAGTGGACGGTCAAGAAGGGTGAGGTCGTGCGGGTGCGGATCGCCAACGTGTCGAACCTCATCCATCCCATGCACCTGCACGGGCACGACTTCGCGGTCCTGGCCAAGGACGGGGAACCGCTGAAGAACCCCCAGCCGATGAACACCGTGAACGTGGCGCCTGGAGAGACCTATGACATCGCGTTCGTCGCGAACAACCCAGGCGCGTGGATGTTCCACTGCCACGAGCTTCACCACACCATGAACGGCTCGAGCCAGCCAGGCGGCCTCATCCAGATCATCCGCTACGAAGGTGGGCCGCCGCCAGCTCAGCCGAGCTCGGCTCCGCGCCCGGCGCCCCCGTCCGGGGGCGGAGGCCGCGGGCGCGGTCACTGATGCCGTCTACCCCGCCTCCCGTCAGGCTGACCGACCTGGTCGTTGCTGTCGATGGCGCTGTGATCGTGAGCCGCCCTTTCCAGTTCTCTCGGGGTCAAGGGCGATGTGATCGTCCTCGCGGACCCGGTCACGTCGGGTCAGGTCGCCGCGGCCGTCGTGCTCGCGGCCGCTGGGCTGCTGCTGATGCAACCGTGTCGAAGCCACCCCTCTCGGGAGAGTGAACATGACACGTGAGCGCGCGTCCGTGCGCTGTACGAAGAGTTCAAGAGCCGCGGCTTCGTCCTGCTGCTTGTGAACATGGGGGAGGGTCCGGAGATGGTCCGCCGGGCGGTGAAGGCGCGGGGCTACACCGCGCCCGTGCTGCTGGATGTCGACCGAGAGGGGTCGGATGCCTACGCGGTCACTGCTACGCCGACGGTGTACGTCCTGGATCGAAGCCTCCGCATCGTCGGCCGGGCGATCGGGCGGCGCGACTGGGCGTCGGAGCCGGGTCGCCGGCTGATCGCCGCGCTGCTCAAGCCATGAACATCTCGATGCTGGTCGCTGGCAGTGCGGGGCTCCTGTCTTTCCTTTCCCCCTGTGTGCTCCCGCTCGTTCCGTCGTACCTGGCGTTCGTCGCGGGGGCGTCCTTCGGCGACCTTCGGGGCCGCCCCGACCGGGTCGTCCGGAAGGCGGTGGTGCTGAATGCCCTGGGCTTCATCCTGGGATTCTCCCTCGTCTTCATCACGATGGGTGCTGCCGTCACCCTGCTCGGGGGGTGGCTGATCGGATACCGTGGGATCGTGCAGAAGGTCGGTGGGGCGCTCATCATCCTCTTCGGACTGTACCTGATCGGGATCCTCCGGCTGCCCTTCCTGATGCGCCAGTTCCACATGTCCCTGTCGGCCAAGCCGGCGGGGCTCCTCGGGTCGGTCGCGGTCGGGATCACCTTTGGCGCAGGCTGGACCCCCTGCGTGGGCCCGGTTCTCGGGGCCATCCTGACCCTCGCGAGCACCACAGAGACGGTCGGTGACGGAATCCGCCTCCTGGCCGCGTATGCGGCCGGGCTCGGGGTGCCGTTCCTGCTGAGTGCCTTGGCCGTGGACCGGTTCAGCGTGTTCTTCAGGCGGTTCCGGCGATTCCTCCCCGTGGTCAACCGCGTCGCCGGGGCGGTGCTGGTGGGCGTGGGGCTCCTGCTCGTGCTGAACTACATGACCATTCTCAACGCCTACTTCATCAGTCTGACGCCGGAATGGCTTCTGGAGCGCCTGTGACAGCGCCTCAGGCCCCACGAGGAGGCCCCTGTCTCCATGCCGCAGGGCGAGAGATGCACACGGCTGACCCTAGTGGTGCTCCTCGTGCTGGGGCTCGCGTCCGCGGCACTGGGGCAAGAAAGGCTCGTGGTCGTTTGAGGCGGCTCTTGGCGCGGTCCCCGGAGTCGCCGACGCCAGCCTGCCCCGGTCCTCGGGCGCCGTCTTCGTCCAGTACGATCCCCGCCGCGCCGACACGCGGGTGCTCCATGCGGCGCTCCAGGCGACGGGCTACCGCACTGGCAGCGCGAGGATCCGCTTCCACATCCAGGGCGTGACGTGCGCGTCCCGCGTGAGCCGCATCGAGGCGGTGGTTCGCGGCACCCGCGGCGTGCTCAGCGCCCACGTCAGCCTCGCGAGCGTGGAGGCGCTGGTGGAGTGCGTGCCGGCGCCCACGGACCTCGCCGGAGTGAAGTCCGCGGTCGCTGCGGCAGGCGACGAGGTGGCGGAGAGGTCGCCGCCCGCCGGCGAGACGGCGCTGGACCGCGAGGCCGAGGCGCGCGAGCGGGAGTCCCGGACGCTCATGCACCAGGGGTCGTTCGGCGCCGCGGTGGGCGTCTTCAGCATGATCATGAGCGACCCCTCGCCGCCGATGTGACGGGCGTCATACCGCAGCCCTCCGGCCTCACCCCACGATGTCGGTGAGAACCCGGTGGCGCCGCCCCAGTGGGATCGAGGTGCCACAGCAGCCCTGCGAGGGGTCGCCGCGAAGCCAGCGCAACTGCGTGAAAAGAAATGGTGCAGCCCCCTGGCGATCGAGGGCATGAACCCTGCAAGGGCTCCGGAGAGCTACAGACCCCTGGACGAGGAGGGTGCGATGGACCGACGGCGGTTTCTCGAGATGGCAGCCCTGGCCGGCCTCGGGAGCGTGGCGACCCCGGGGGACCTGCTGGCGCAGTATCGCTTCCTCGACCCGGTGAGGGTCGAGAACCCGCTGGCCCAGTACCCGCACCGGGACTGGGAGCGGATCTACCGCGACATTTTCCGTCACGACCGCACCTTCACCTTCCTCTGCGCCCCCAACGACACCCACAACTGTCTCCTCAAAGGGTTCGTGAAGAACAACGTGATGGTGCGCATCGAGCCGACCTATGGCTACGGCAAGGCGACGGACCTCTCCGGCAACCGGGCGTCATCCCGCTGGGACCCCCGCTGCTGCCAGAAGGGGCTCGTCCTCGGCCGGCGGCTCTACGGCGACCGGCGCGTGAAGGGCGCCTTCGTGCGCAGGGGCTTCAAGGAGTGGGTGGAGCGCGGTTTCCCGCGGGACCCGGCGACGGGGCGGGCGCCGGCCGAGCTGATGAAGCGTGGGTGGGACAGCTTCGCGCGCGTGCCGTTCGCCGAGGCTCATGCCCTCCACGCCAAGGCGCTGGACAATATCGCGCGTAGCTACGGAGGTGAGCAGGGGAAGCGGTATCTCCTGGCCCAGGGGTATGACCCGGCGATGGTGGATGCGGCGGGCGGCGCGGGCGTCCGGCTCCTGAAGTTCCGGGGCGGCATGGGCAAGCTCGGCGTCACCCGCATCATCGGCACCTATCGCATGGGCAATATGCTGGCGCTGCTCGACAGCCGCGTGCGGGACGTGGGGCCCGACAAGGCGGTGGGCGGCACCGCCTGGGACTCCTACTCGTGGCACACGGACCTGCCACCGGGCCACCCGATGGTGCTCGGGGATCAGACCTCGGACTGGGAGCTCTTCGCCGCCGAGAACGCCAACCTCATCGTGGTCTGGGGGATGAACTGGATCACGACGAAGATGCCGGACAGCCACTGGCTCACCGAGGCGCGGATGAAGGGGACGAAGGTGGTGGTCCTCACGGTGGAGTACAGCGCCACCGCCAACAAGGGCGACGAGGTGATCGTCATCCGCCCTGGCACCGACCCCGCCTTCGCGCTCGGACTCGCCTCCGTGATCGTGAGCGAGAAGCGCTACGACGTGGACTTCGTCAAGCGCTTCACCGACCTGCCCCGGCTGATTCGCATGGATAACCTCCAGCCTCTGCTCGCGCGGGACGTCTTCCCCGGATACAGGGAGGCGGAGCTGATCAACTGGATCCGCATCGTCAAGCCGGGCCAGCGGATCGAGCCGACGCCGCTCCAGAACGGCATGCAGCTGCCCGAGGCGATGCGCGGAGATTTCGCCGACTTCGTGATGTGGGACGGGCGGAGCGGCACGCCGGTGGCGGTGACCCGCGATCTGGTCGGGGATCGGTTCACCGGGACCGGGATCGAGCCGGCGCTCGAGGGGACCTTCGAGGTGGCGCTGGCCGACGGCAGCCGCGTCCAGGCCCGCCCGGCCTTCGACCTCACCCGCCAGTACCTGACGGAGACCATGACGCCGGAGGCCGTCTCCAAGATCACCTGGGCGCCAGCCGAGGCCATCGTCTCCCTGGCGCGGGCCATCGCCGCCAACCGGGGTACCACGCTGTTCCCGGTGGGCATGGGCCCCAACCAGTTCTTCAATAACGACCTGAAGGATCGCGCCATCTTCCTCGTGGCGGCGCTGACGGCGAACATCGGCCAGCCCGGCGGCAACGTGGGCTCCTATGCCGGGAACTATCGCACGTCGCTCTTCTCCGGGCTGCCGCTGTACGTGTCGGAGGATCCGTTCAACCCCCAGCTCGCCCCGGACGGTCCCGTGAGCGTCAAGGGCTACACTCGCTACGAATCGCTTCACTACTACGCGGCGGGCGAAGTGATCCACCGGGAGGGGAACAAGCAGTTCACCACCGGCGCGCACGTGCCCACGCCCACCAAGGCCATCTGGCTCAGCAACTCCAACTCGCAGATCGCGAACACCAAGTACCACTACAACGTGGTCTTCAACACCCTGCCGCGTCAGGAATGCGTGGTCGTCAACGAGTGGTGGTGGTCGGGCTCGTGCGAGTATGCCGACATCGTCTACGGCGTGGACTCGTGGATGGAGTTCAAGTACCCTGACATGACGGCCTCCAACACCAATCCGTTCCTCCAGGTCTTCCCGCGGACGCCGCTGCGGCGAAACTTCGGGACGGTGAGCGATCTCGACACCTACACGGGCGTCGCCGCGGCGCTGACCGCGCTCACCGGCGACCGCCGCTTCATCGATTACTGGAAGTTCGTCACGGACAACCGCGTGGACGTGTACCTCCAGCGGATCCTCGATGCCAGCGCTCCCACCAAGGGCTACAGCATCCGGGACCTCGAGGCCTTGGCGGCCCAGGGGATCCCGGCCCTCATGAACACACGCACCTACCCGCGCACCTTCTCCTGGGAGCAGGTGCACGAGTCCAAGCCCTGGTACACCAAGACCGGGCGGCTGGAGTTCTACCGGCCGGAGCCGGAGTTCATCGAGGCCGGCGAGAACCTCACCGTCTACCGGGAACCGGTGGACTCGACCTTCTATGACCCGAATGCGCTGGTGGCACGGGCGCACCCGGCGATCCGGCCCATGACGCCCGAGCAGTACGGCTTCGACCGCGCCAAGCGCGACTGGTCCGCCCGCCAGGGGCGCAACGTGGTGCTC
>JACPCX010000099.1:0-13432 GCA_016184305.1 Candidatus Rokuibacteriota bacterium
CGGCGATGGCGCGTTCCGTTGCCGCCGCCACGTCCACGTCCTCGGTGCCCGTGCCCGAAATGCAGATCATGCGCAGCTCGTGCGCCGCCTGCAGCACGGGCCGTGGAAAGCGGGTGAAGGCCGGCCGAAAGGAGAGCACCACGTGCGCGTCCCGGATGCGCCCCATGAGCTCGGCCTCGTCGCCGGCGCGGTTGCCGTGAATCGTCACCTCGGCCGCTGCCCGCAGCCTGCCCATCTCGGCCGAGGACGCATAGGCGCCGTTGATATCATCGGGAATGACAAGCCGTGGCTTGCCGCTTGAACGCGCCTCGGGTTGTTTCGTCATGCAGGTTCCCGCTGGGAGCTGCCGAGAGACCCGTCTCTGCCGGCAATACCCGACGGGGTCATGTCGTTCGGCGCTGCCTCGTTTGCGTCATGCTCCGGCCCATATGTTTGCCCGGCCCTCCGGACTGGCTCCGGCGGAATGGCGCCATCTGCGCTCCCACCCCGCCTTCCGAGGCACCGTGTCACCCCCGCTTTTCACGGCCTCCGTCGCCGGGCGCCGCTGGGAGCCAGGCGACAGGGGCGAACGGGACATCTCCCCTCGCCGGGACTTGCACCCGACCAGGTCGCGACAGGGAGTGAGGCTGCACGGTAGCCAGCATGAACGGAGTCCCCGGGGTCGGGCTCGAGAGCGCCCGCTCGACTGCCCGCCATGCTAGCCACGGACAACGGCCCCGTCAAGGGGCAGACGGACCAGGGGCAGACGGCAGACGGCCCAACACCTGATGTTGCGTCCCGCCATCGGGCCGGGCGCGGGGCACGAAGGCTGGCGACCCCATCGTGCCAGCGGGCTCAGGGCGCGGGGATCGGCAGCCTTCGCGCTCCCGCACGCGGCGCGGTGCCGCGAGGCGCCGTCAGGTGCCAGTCCATGTGCCCCCTTGACGGGACCGTCGTGACTGGGTAGCGTGGGCGGCATTGCGGTCAGTCGAGCGGGCCCTCTCGGCAAGCGTGGCTAGCTCAGTGGTGCATTCCCCCGAAGTCGGCGACCTTCACACGAGGAGGGAATCGTGAAAGAACAGAGGACGACGTTTCTACGCCAGAGGCTTATCCTCGGGGCGGTTCTGGCGGTCGCGCTACCGCTCTTCGTGGCCTCCCTCACCCCCCCCGCTTTCGCCCAGACCATCGTGGACGAGTGGGCGACAGTCAAAGCGCCGGCGGCTCCCGAACTCAAGCCGGTCACCCTTTCCAATGTCAACGAGACGGCCTACCTGGTCCTCGATATTCAGAAGCAGAACTGCGTGCCGCGGCCTCGATGCCTGGCGTCCGTGCCCAAGATCCAGAAGCTTCTCGCCGAGGCGAGGGCCAGGGGGATGGCCGTGGTCCACGCGACCTTTACAGGCAATGTGGCGGACATCCTTCCCGAGGCCGCGCCCCGGGCGGGCGAGCCTGTGGTCAGCTCAGGCCCGGATAAGTTTGTCGGGACCGATCTTGAGAAGATCCTGAAGGACAAGGGGATCAAGACTGTCATCGCGGTCGGGACCGCCGCGCACGGTGCCGTGCTCTACACCGTCAGCGGCGCTGTGTATCGGGGGTTCAAGGCGATCGTCCCTGTGGACGGGATGGCCGCGGAGAACACCTACATCGAGCAGTACGTGACGTATCAGCTCGCGAACGGTCCGCGCCTCGGCCCCGCAGTTACGCTGACGAAGTTCGACCTGATCAAGTTCTGACGAGAGGCACCCGCGATGGCTGAGGCATACGACCGGCGCCGCCAGGACCTCGGCAACATCCTGGACCTCGAGCACGTCAACGTGTGGGTGCCCGACCAGCGGCCCGCGACCGCCTTCTACGTGACGGGGCTCGGGCTCACGCGCGACCCCTACGTGATGGTCGGCACCGAGAACATGTGGATCAACATCGGCGCGCAGCAGTTCCACCCAGTACCGGTTCGTCGCGATCGTGGACCCGGACACGGGTGCGCCGCTGTTCGAGATCGAGCACGAGGTCCGGAGCCTCACGCACCCGATGGCCTTCCGGCCGCTCGTGAACCGGAACCCGGCCCAGCGCCAGCGCACCTACGCGGGCGGGCACGACGCCTTCGTGCCCGACGCGGGCTGACGCGCGCCCCGAAGGGGACATGCCCGCGCCCCTGCACCCGCGACAGGCGGGTCTGCTTCTCCGTCCTTTTCAGGCCTTTTTCGAGCTCGAGGCCGCGGGCGGCATCGTTCTGCTCGTCTGCGCCGCCGTCGCCATGGTCTGGGCCAACGGGCCAGCCGCCGACGCATACTTCGGGCTGTCGAGAACCCTGATCACAGTGGGCGGAGGCTCGCTCGTTCTCTCCAAACCCGTGCTCCTGTGGGTCAACGACGGCCTCATGACCGTGTTCTTCTTCGTCGTCGGGCTGGAGATCAAGCGCGAGCTGCTCACCGGCGAGCTGTCGTCATTCAGGAAGGCCGCGCTGCCGATGATCGGGGCGGTCGCCGGCATGGCCGCCCCCGCCGCCATCTACGCCGCGCTCAACGTGGGGCAGCCGACCATGCGTGGGTGGGGCATCCCGATGGCGACGGACATCGCCTTCGCCCTGGGCGTGCTCGCCCTGCTCGGACGGCGGGTCCCGGTCGCCCTCAGAATCTTTCTCGCCGCCGTCGCCATCGTGGACGACCTCGGCGCGGTCGTCGTCATCGCGCTCTTCTACACGGCGGAGGTGTCGTGGGCGGGCCTCGGGATCGCAGCGCTGGTGTTCGCGGTGCTCATCCTGCTGAACCGGGCGGGCGTTCACCAACCGGCGGTCTATGGCCTTCTCGGTCTTGTGCTGTGGGTGGCAGTGCTGAAATCCGGCGTCCACGCCACGGTCGCCGGAGTCCTCCTTGCGATGACCATCCCGGCCCGCCACCGGATCGCCCCCGATGCGTTTCTGGAGCGCGGGCGCAGGCTTCTCGACGCCTTTGCGAAGAGCGGGGGCACGCACGACCTGACCGAGGACCAGCGAGACGCCGCGTACTCGCTCGAGGTCGCTTGCCAGCAGGTCGAAGCGCCGTTGACGCGGATGGAGCACGCGCTGCACCCGTGGGTCGCCTACGCGGTGATGCCGGTCTTCGCGCTGGCAAACGCCGGTGTGGCCCTGCCCGCCGACTTCGCCGCGGCGCTGGGCGACCGGATCACCCTCGGCGTGATCCTCGGCCTGGTCCTCGGGAAGCAGGTGGGCGTGACCCTGTCCTGCTGGCTCGCCGTGCGGCTCGGCGCCGCGGTGCTCCCGACGGGAGCGACGTGGCGGCAGCTCTACGGCGTGGCCGCCCTGTGCGGGATCGGGTTCACGATGTCGCTGTTCGTCGCCAGCCTCGCCTTCACCGACCCGACCGCCTTGGACGGCGCCAAGCTCGGGGTTCTGGCCGCCTCATTCATCTCGGGAGTCTATGGCGTCGCCGTCCTGGCGCGGGGCAAGCCCACCGAGCAGGAAGGCGGGGAGAGGGAGTGAACGGACTCAGTGTGGTCCTGATCCTCGCCGGACTTGGCGTCCTCGTCCTCGGGGCCGAACTCCTCGTCCGGGGGGCCTCGCGGCTCGCCGCAGGCTTCGGGATAACGCCGCTCGTCATCGGCCTGACCGTCGTCGCCTTCGGTACGAGCGCCCCCGAGCTCGCCGTGAGCGTGCAAGCCGCGCTCGCGGATCGGTCGGACGTCGTGGTGGGGAACGTGGTCGGGAGCAACATCTTCAACGTGCTGTTCATCCTCGGCATCTCGTCCCTGCTCACGCCCCTCGTCGTCGCGCAGCGGCTCGTGCGTCTCGAGGTGCCCATCATGATCGGGGTGTCGGTGTTGCTGCTCGTGCTCGCGCTGGACGGCAGGGTGGACCGGCTCGAGGGCCTGATGCTTCTCGGGGGCATCATCGCCTACACGGTCTTCGCCGTTCGGCAGAGCCGGCGGGATGGTGTGGAAGTCAGGGCCGAATACGCGCACGAGTATGGGACGACAGCGCCTCGGGGCCGGGACACACTCGTCCAGGTGGCCTTCGTCCTGATCGGCCTTGCGCTCCTCGTTGCGGGCGCCCACTGGCTCGTCGATGGGGCGGTCCGGTTGGCGACTGCGCTTGGAGTCAGCGAGCTCGTGATCGGGCTGACGGTCGTGGCTGCGGGCACCTCCGTGCCTGAGCTCGCCACCTCCATCGTCGCGGCAATGAGAGGGGAGCGTGACATCGCCGTCGGCAACGTGGTCGGGAGCAGCATCTTCAATATCCTCGGGATCCTCGGCGTGTCGGCTCTCATCAGCCCGGCGGGCGTCGCCGTGGCCCCCGCGGCCCTCACCTTCGACATCCCCGTGATGATTGCCGTCGCGGTCGCGTGCCTCCCGATCTTGTTCACCGGACACCTGATCGCCCGGTGGGAAGGCGCGGTCTTCGCCGGATACTACGTCGCCTACACCCTGTACCTCGTTCTGGCTTCCCTCGAGCACGACGTGCTGCCCCGCTTCAGCCGGGCGATGATCGCCTACGTCCTCCCCCTGACCGTGGTGACGCTGCTCGTGCTCTACGTGCGTTCGGCGCGTCACGACGGTCCGGGGTGATGCCCCGCCCGCTCGGGCGACGCCTGGCCGCGGCGCCGACGTGCTCCTTCAGCCGGAAGGCGCAGCGCTAAGCCGGCGCACCCGGCCCGCGACGGCGCGCACGTTGCGCGGCACCGTGAACCACATCGCCATCGCCGGGACGACCGCGATCGCGATCCAGAACACTGTGGCCATCGGTGGGAGCCTTTGGAGCAATTCCTGGGGGGCCGGGTTCCCACGCGGCGCCCCGTCCGGGTGCGCATCTCATGTCGGGTCCACCCGGGGGCTCGGCCGCCCCGGCCGCCGTCGGGCCCGACCCCGGGGACACCGTGGATGATGGCTGCGCGCGGCGCACAACGCCTCGGCTCCCCCGTGCCGGCCTTGACAGTGTGGCCACAACGGCCAACAATGTGGCTACACAGGAGGGCGCGATGGCTGCCGTCGGGATCAGGGAGCTGAAGAACCGGCTCAGTCAGTACGTCAGGCGAGTACGGGCCGGGGAGCGCCTGGTGGTGACCGAGCGGGGCAAGCCGGTGGCGATCATGTCGCCCCCCGCGACCGCTCGCGAGGACCGACGCATCCAGACCATGCTCAGCAAGGGCGAGGCCCGCTGGGGGGGCGGCAAGCCGAAGGGGGCCAGGCGACCGGCCCGACTCAAGGGTCCCTCGGTCGCCCGGGCGGTGCTCGGGGACCGCCGGTGAGGCTGTACCTGGACACCAGCGCCCTGGTCAAGCTGTATGTCGACGAGGAGGATGCCCGGGTCGTCCGGAACGCGGTGGGCCAGGCCGACCTGATCGCCACGTCGGCACTCGCCCATGTCGAGGCTCGGGCCGCCTTCGCGCGACGACGTCGGGAGGGTGGGTTGTCGCCGGGAGACCACCGACGGATCACCCGGGATCTCGACAGGGATTGGGCCGGGTACCTGTCTGTCGAGGTGACTGATGCCGTCATCCGGAGGGGGGCGCGCCTGTCCGAGACGCATCGCCTCAAGGCCTATGACGCCGTGCACCTGGCCTCTGCCGCGGTCGCGCATGGCCGTCTCGGTGAGCCGTTCCTGTTCGCTTCCTGGGACCGGAACCTGGACAGGGCGGCGCGGCGGGAGGGTCTCGCGCTGCTCCGGGCTCCCGACCGTGACTGAGGTCGGCTGCTCCCCGCCCCCCCCGGTCAGCGGGCGCGCGGCCCCAGCGCGCGGACGGCGCTCACCAGGATGGCCCGCTTCCGCGCGGGGTCCGGCTCGGTCGTCATCAGGGAGAGGAAGGCCGTGTCGAGCCCGGCCTCGAAGTATCGGAGGACGCGGGCGCGGATCTCCTCCACGCTGCCGCGCGGGATCAGGTCGCTCATCACCTTCTGCGGGATCGCCGCCACGGCCGCCTTGCGGTCACCCGCGGCCCAGGCCTGCCACATGGGCCCAAGCTCGGGGCCGCGTCCCAGCCACTCGTGGAAGGCCTTGTAGACGGGCACATTGAGATAGGCCGCCATGTGACGCCTCACCGCAAGGTCGCTCTCGGGCCCGGGGGCGTCCAGGTTGACGAAGAGCCGGGCCGAGATCTCGAGGGACGCCGGGTCGCGGCCGGCCGCCCGAGCCGCCTCGCGCACCACGGCCACGCACTTCGGCACGTCCTCCGGCGCGAGCCAGTTGAGGATGGCGCCGTCGGCCAGCTCGCCGGCGACCCGCAGCATCCCGGGACGGAGCGCCGCCACGTGGATGGGCACCGGGGAAGCCGGCGGGCGCGTCACGCGGAAGCCGTCCACCGAGAAGGTCTCGCCGGTGAACACCACGCGCTCGCCGGCCAGGGCCCGGCGGAGGAACTGCACCATCTCGCGCACGCGGGTCATCGGCCGGTCGAAGCGCCCACCGTTCCAGCCCTCGACAATGAGCTGCGAGCCGGTGCCGATGCCGAGACAGAAGCGCCCCGGAGCGATCTCCGCCAGTCCGGTGGCGGTGAGCGCCAGCGTCGCCGGGCCCCGCGTGTAGACATTGGCGATGGCCGTGCCGACGCGCATTCCCGTCGCCTGGCCGATGACGGCCAGGGGCGAGAAGCCGTCGCACCCGTCCACCTCGTAGGACCACGCGTCCGTGTACCCGAGCCGCTCCGCCTCCCGCGCGATCTCGGCAAGCTCCGCCAGCGTGACTCCGTCCATCGGCACCGACAAGGACCATCGCTTCTCGCGCATTCATCTCCTCCGCCGCCCCCGTCCCGCGGGCGGCCCTCGACTGCGACGTCAGATGCTGACGGCGGCTCTCACCCGAGGTCGAGAGCCGCTCTCAGCCCCTCATCCACTCGTGCCATGAGATCCGGAGCGAGCGCGCCCGTCTGCTCCGCGAGCTTAGCGCGATCGAGGGTGGTCACCTGGTGGCACAAGGCGACCCCCGGCTTCCGCAAGCCCCCGGCCGCTTCGGGAAGAGCCACCGCGCTCGGCCCGCGGCGGGCCTGTGCATCGGACGTCGAGACGGGCACCACGATGACGGAGCGCCAGCCCGCCGTCTCGTTGAAGCCGTCATGCGAGACCACGATCACGGGCCTTCGCCCTCTCTGCTCGGAGCCCGCGCGGGGGGACAGCTCCGTCCAGAAGACGTCTCCCCGCTTCACCGCTTCCTCCGCCTTCGGGGTCGCCACAGCTCCAGCGAGGCGGCCTCGAGCGCGGGGTCGAGGTCCGCGGAGCTTCCAGCGGACTCGGCCGCGTACGCGGCGATGGCCTCGCGGACCGCCGCCTTCTTCCGCTCGCGGAGCCAGGACTCGATCGCCTGGCGCGCGAGCGTGGTGGCGGGCCGCTTCGCCGCCACCGCTTCGTCCCGAAGCGTCCGGTACAGGTCCTCCGGGAGCGGGAGATGAAAGTTCCGAAGTGCCGCCTGTTTCATGACACGTCTCCTGCCACGATTTCCTGCCAGTATCCCAGCCAGTCCGCCAGAGCGCAAGGCGAAACTCCGAGGGGCCGGCGCCGCGCCGCAGGCCTCGCCACGCGACCGGGTGGGCCCGCGGCGACGTGGTATGATCGCGGCCGTGTCGGGGCCGGCGGAGCGGGGCCGGCCATCCACGAGGGAACGGGGGGCGAGCGAACATGAGGATCGGGATCATCGGCGCGGGGGCCGTCGGGAGCGTCGTAGGAGGCCTCCTGACCAGGGCGGGGTACGATGTGACGCTCATCGATCAGTGGCCCGAGCACGTGGAGGCCATGAAGCAGCGGGGCCTTCGGCTGAGCGGCTCCTGCGGTGACCACGTGATTCCGGTGAAGGCGCTGCACGTGCACGAGGCGCAGTCGATCGGCGAGCCCTTCGACACCGTCTTCATCGCGGTGAAGTCCTACGACACGGAGTGGGCGACCTCCCTCGGCCTGGCCTATCTCAAGCAGCCCGACGGCATCGTCGTGGACTTCCAGAACGGCATCAATGACGAGCGCGTGGCGGCGGTCGCCGGCCGGGAGCGCTGTCTCGGCTGCGTCATCACCATCGGCTGCGGCATGTACGAGGCGGGCCACGCCATGCGCACGGACCGCGGGACGGTGGGCTTCAAGATCGGCGAGCACGATGGCTCGGACTCGGAGCGGGCGCGCGCGCTGGCGCGGATCATGGAGCACGTGGCGGGCGCCACGGTCACCACGAATCTCTGGGGCGAGCGCTGGTCGAAGCTGGCCGTCAACTGCATGGCCAACCCGCTCGCCGGCCTGAGCGGCTTCGGCTCGGCCGAGGTCCGCTCCGAGCCCGTCCCCCAGCGCATCGCCATCCACCTCGCTGCCGAGGTGATCCTGGTGGGGCGCGCGTGCGGCCAGGAGGTCGAGCCCATCTACGGGATCGCGGCCCAGCGCTTCGTGGACGCCGCCCAGGGCCGCGGCCTCGCCGAGGTGCAGGTGGAGATGCAGGCCAGCGTCAAGTTCCTGTCGGGCGGGCGGCCGTCCATGCTGCAGGACGTGATGAAGGGCCGCCGGACCGAGATCGAGTACCTGAACGGCTACGTGTCAGCGCAGGGGCGGACGGTCGGTGTCGCGACGCCGATGAACGACGCCGTCGTCCGCACGGTGCTGAGCCATGGTGTCGGCCGGCTCAGGCCCGATCCGAAGAACCTCGAGCCCCTGCTCGCTCTCCTCCCAAAGTAGGGCGGTCGAGCCGTGCCCACGTTCCCCGGTTACACGCTGCCCTCGGAGCTGGCGCAGCTCCGCGATCAGGTACGCCGCTTCATCCGCGAGGAGATCCTCCCCGTCGAGCAGCGCATCGACCCGGATGCGGCCGAGATTCCCGAGGAGGACTACCGGCGGCTCTCGGCGAAGACCAGGGCCGCCGGGCTCTGGTGCCTGGGGGCGCCGGCGGAGCACGGCGGCGGCGGGCTCGACACCTTCAGCATGTCGGTGGTGCTGGAGGAAATGTCGCAGCATCGCATGGGCCTGTACAATCCCGGCTGCGGCGTCTTCGGCCGCAACCCGCCGCCCGTCATCTGGGGCGGCACGCAAGCGCAGATCGAGAAGTACGCCCTGCCCGTCCTCCGCGAGGGCCATCACACCTTCTTCGCCATCACGGAGCCCAGCGGCGGCTCGGACCCGGCCGGCGCCATCCAGAGCCGCGGCGTCAAGCAGGGCGACCACTGGGTGATCAACGGAACCAAGGTGTTCATCTCCCATGCCGACGAGGCCGAGTGGGGCGTGGTGTTCGTCCGCACCGACGCCGCCAAGGGCCGGGCCGGCATCTCCTGCTTCATCATCGACAAGGGCACCCCCGGCTTCACCGCGCGCCGCATCCGCACCATCCGCACCTCGGCCGTCCCCTGCGAGGTGGCGCTGGAGGATTGCCGGGTTCCCGCCGAGAACCTCCTTGGCCAGGAAGGGCGGGGCCTCGACCTCTCGTTCGATCTGTTGACGCGGCTGCGCTTCCCCTACTCCGCCTGCAATCTCGGCGTGGCCGTGGCGGCGCACCGCATGGCCATCGCCCATGCCAAGCAGCGCTCGACCTTCGGCGTGCCGCTCAGCCAGCGCCAGGCCATCCAGTGGATGCTGGCGGACGCCGAGGTGGAGCTGCGCGCGGCGCGCTGGCTCATCTGGGAGGGGGCGTGGAAGGCCGACCGCGGCGAGGACGCGCGCGTGGAGGCCTCCATCGCCAAGCTCTACTCGAGCGAGGTCCTGGCGCGCGTCGTGGACGCGGCGGTGCAGATCCACGGCGGCTACGGGGTGTCCAAGGAATTCCCGCTGGAGCGCTGGTACCGTGAGGCCCGGGTCCGCCGGATCGGCGAGGGCCCGTCGGAGGTGCACCGCATGGTCATCGCTCGCTCGCTCTTCCGGTGATGGGCGCCGTGGGGACCTTCCGCTTCGACCTCGGCACCCTGCCGCCCGAGGCCGAAACCCTGCGCGGCGAGGTCCGTGAGTTCCTCCGCGAGACGCTCGGGGACATGCCTCCGGTGAAGCGGGCGCGCTCGTGGGGCGGCTTCGACCGCGCGTTCAGCCGCACGGTGGGCGCGCGCGGCTGGATCGGCATGACGTGGCCCAGACGCTATGGCGGCCACGAGCGGAGCGCGCTCGAGCGCTACGTGGTGCTGGAGGAGATGCTGGCGGCCGGGGCGCCCGTGGGTGCCCACTGGATCGCAGACAGGCAGAGCGGCCCGCTGCTCCTGCGCTTCGGGACGGAGGCCCAGCGAGAGCGTTTCCTCCCCGCCATCGCCCGGGGCGAGCTGGCCTTGGCCATCGGCATGAGCGAGCCCGACTCGGGCTCCGACCTCGCCTCGATCCGAACCCGCGCCGAGCGCGTGGACGGCGGCTACCGCGTCAACGGCACCAAGGTCTGGACGAGCAACGTCCACCGGGCCGACTACATGATCGCGCTGTTCCGGACCCGCGTGGTGCCCGAGAAGAAGCACGAGGGGCTGTCGCAGTTCCTCGTGGATCCGAAATCGCCGGGCATCACCATCCGGCCCATCATCGAGCTGTCGGGCGCGCACCACTTCAACGAGGTGGTCTTCCAGGACGCCTTCGTGCCCGAGGACATGCGCGTGGGCGAGGAGGGCGCCGGCTGGAAGCAGGTGGGGGCCGAGCTCGCCTTCGAGCGCAGCGGGCCCGAGCGCTACCTGTCCTGCCTCGCGCTCCTCGCGGAGCTGATCCGCGCGGCCCCGGCGGACCCGGGCGAGCGGATGGCGGTTGCGCTCGGCCGGCTCGTGGCCCACCTCGCCACGCTCAGGCAGATGTCGCTCTCGGTGGCGGGCATGCTCCAGCGAGGGGAAAACCCCAACCTCGAGGCCGCGCTCGTGAAGGATCTCGGCACCAACTTCGAGCAGGAGATCCCCGAGATCGTCCACGCCTTGCTCGGGGTCGAGCCCACCGCGGGCGGGAGCGATCTCCAGCAGGTCCTCGCCTATCTGATGCAGCACGCGCCGTCCTTTTCGCTCCGCGGCGGGACGCGCGAGATCCTGCGCGGCATCATCGCCCGCGGGCTCGGGCTGAGGTGATGGCATCATGAGCGAGCTGCGCACGATCCTCGCCGACACGATCACCCGGCTCTTCACCGACCGCGTCACCAAGGACGTCCTCGAAGCGGCCGAGCAGGGCCAGTGGCCGGCCGCCCTCTGGCAGGCGCTCGAGGAGAGCGGGCTCACGCTGCCGCTCGTTCCCGAGAAGCAGGGCGGTGCCGGCGGCACCTGGGGGGATGCCCATGTGCTGCTCGCCGCGGCCGGGCGCTTCGGCGCGCCCGTCCCCCTCGCCGAGACCATCATTGCGAGCTGGCTCCTGTCCGAGGCCGGCCTCGAGGTGCCGCTCGGCCCCCTGACCGTCGCGCCGGTGCACCGCGGGGACGTCCTCCGCCTGGAGCGCGGGGGCGGCGGCTGGCGGCTCAGCGGCACGGCGCAGCGGTTGCCATGGGGCGGCAGCGCCGGCCATCTCGTGGTGGTCACCTCCCCCGATGGGCCGGCCAGCGGCGCGCGGGCGATGGTGGCGCTCGTGGCAGCGGGGCACGCGCAGGTGACGCCGGACCACAACCTCGCGCTGGAGCCGCGGGACACCCTCGTCTTCGACAACACACCCGTGCTCACCGCCGCGCCGGCCCCCCCGCTCATCCCCGGCGACATCGTCTGGCTCTGTGGCGCCCTCGCGCGCTCGGCCCAGATGGCGGGCGGCCTGGAGTCCCTCCTGGCGCAGACAGTCCAGTACGCCGGGGAGCGCAAGCAGTTCGGCAAGCCCATCGGCTCCTTCCAGGCCATCCAGTGGCAATGCGCGATCCTGGGCGAGCAGACGGCCGCGGCGGCCAGCGCGGCGGCGAGCGCATTCAGCGCGGCGGACAGGTCCGGGCCGGCCGAGGCGACCTTCGAGATCGCCGTGGCCAAGTCACGGACCGGCGAGGCGGCGGGCATCGGCGCCGGGATCGCCCACCAGGTCCACGGCGCCATCGGCTTCACCTACGAGCACAGCTTGCACTTCGTCACGCGCCGGCTCTGGTCCTGGCGCGCCGAGTTCGGCGGCGAGAGCCACTGGGCCGAGCGGCTCGGCCGGGAGGCCGCATCCCGGGGCGCAGACGCGCTCTGGCCCTACATCACCAGCCGGTAGCCCCGGCGGGGAGCCCAACCATGACCGCCATCACCCTCGGTGAGGTCACCATCGCCCGCGTCGTGGAGATCGGGAGCTCGTTCAACCGGACGCTCGACATGCTGCCCGACTCGACGCCCGAGGCCATTGCCCGTCACGACCGCTGGCTCAGGCCGCACTTCTTCGACGAGACGGTGAACGACCTCGGCTCGCGCATCCAGACCTACCTGGTCCGCACGCCGCGCCACACGGTGCTCATCGATACCGGCGTGGGCAACGACAAGGCTCGTGCCGCCTCCCCGGCCTGGCACCTGCGCCAGGGCACCTACGTGTTCGTGGGGCCGGAGTGGGAGTTCTGGAAGTGGGAGAGCGAGAACGGGCGGGAGGCCTCCGGCTGCATCGCCGACAGCGTCCTGCCCATCGTGGAGGCGGGGCAGGCCCTTCTCGTGGACAGCACCCATGCCGTGGACCCGTGGCTCGCCTTCGAGCCCTCGCCCGGCCACACGCCGGGGCATGTCTCGGTGCGCCTCACCACGACCGCGGGCCGCGCCGTCTTCTCCGGCGACGTCATGCATCGCACGGTGCAGGTCGCCGAGCCCCAGTGGAGCAGCAAGTTCTGCTACGAGCCGCAGCGGGCCGCCGAGACGCGCCGGGCCTTCGTGGAGCAGCACGCCGACTCGGGCGTGCTGGTGCTCGCCGCCCACTTCCCGCGGCCCGGCTTCATCGTGCGCGAGGCCGGCGAGCATCGCTTCACCCCCACTGCCGAGGGGTTCTGATGCCCCTGCCCCTCGAGGGCCTCAACGTCGTCGAGATCGCGCAGAACCTGGCCGGCCCCTTCGCCGCCGAGATCCTCGCCCACCTGGGCGCGGATGTGGTGAAGGTCGAGCGCCCCGGGGGCGGCGACGACGCACGCGGCTGGGGCCCGCCGTTCTGGCGCGGCATCTCCCCCGCCTACCTCGCCATGAACACCAACAAGCGCGGGATCACCGTGGACCTGAAGGACCCGCAGGATGTCGCCTGGCTCGCGAGCTACGTCGCGCGCGCGGATGTCCTCATCCAGAACCTCCGCCCCGGCGTGGTGGAGGAGCTGGGGCTGGGGGCGGACGCGCTCATGGCGCGCAACCCGCGGCTGATCTACTGCTCGCTCCGGGCCTTCGGCCTCACCGGACCCATGCGCCTGCACCCCGGCTACGAGCCCATGGTCCAGGCCTTCTCGGGCCTGATGATGATGAACGGTGACGAGGGCGGCCCCCCGACACGCATCGGCACCTCCATCCTCGACTTCGGCACCGGGATGTGGGCGACCATCGGCACGCTGGCCGCCCTGCTGCAGCGCCAGCACACCGGGCGCGGCTGCGTCGTGGACACCTCGCTCCTCGAGACGGGGCTCGCGTGGCTCACGGGGCACTTCGCCACCTATCGC
>JACPCX010000100.1:0-16373 GCA_016184305.1 Candidatus Rokuibacteriota bacterium
AAGATCGGCGACTTCAGCCGGATCCACCCGCTGCCGCAGTCGGGCCAGGACGTGCCAGACGACATGGACGCACGCCTCGTGGTGCTCGGCATCGACCACCCCTACGCCAAGGGAGGGGGCAGTGCCGCCGAGGCGGCGGCCAAGGTCACCTTCGAGTCCCGTGGCAACACCCCCCGCCTCTTCCGCAACACGCTGGCCTTCCTGGCGGTGGACCAGACGCGGCTCCAGGACCTGGACGAGGCGGCGCGCCGCTATCTCGCCTGGGAGTCGATCGTCGCCGAGAGGGACACGCTCGACCTCTCGCCGCACCAGGTGCGGCAGGCGGAGGCGCAGAAGGATGCCGCGGACGGGGTGGTGACGGCCCGGCTGCCCGAGGCCTATCAGTGGCTGCTGGTGCCGGTGCAGGCCTCGCCCCAGGCCAGCGTCGAGTGGCAAGCCTTTCGCCTCACCGGGCAAGACGCGCTGGCGGTGCGGGCCAGCAAGAAGCTGAAGAACGACGAGCTGCTGGTGACCGCGCTGGCCGGCACGCGCCTCCGCATGGAGCTCGACCGCGTCCCGCTGTGGCGCGGGGATCACGTCTCCATCAAGCAGCTCGCCGAGGACTTCGCCCGGTACGTCTACCTGCCGCGGCTCAAGGACACGGCCGTGCTGCTCGGGGCCGTCCGGGACGGTCTCGGCCTGCTCCTGTGGCACCAGGAGTCCTTCGCCTACGCCGATAGCTTCGATGAGACTGCCACGCGGTACCGGGGGCTGCGGGTCGGGCAGCACCAGGTGATCGCTGGTAGCGAAGCCGCAGGGCTCCTCGTGCGGCCCGAGGTCGTGCACCGTCAACTGGAGGCCGAGGCCGGGGCGCCGCCCGGTGGGGGCGAAGGCACGCCCGGGAAGCCATCCGGGGGCGCACGCCCCGGCAAGGGGGGTGAGGCCACGCCGGGCGGGGGCTCAGGGCCGACCGCGCCCCCGAAGCCTCTTCGGCCCAAGCGCTTTCACGGGACCGTGACCCTCAATCCCATCCGCGCAGGCCTCGACGCGAGCCGGGTGGCTGACGAGGTGATCGCGCACCTCAGCGGACTTCCCGGCGCCTTGGTGAAGGTCACGCTCGAGATCGAGGCGGACGTCGCCGGGGGCGTCCCGGAGAACGTGGAGCGCACGGTCACGGAGAATGCGCGGACGCTCAAGTTCACGAGCCAGGGGTTCGAGGTGGAGTAGAAGGGGAGGTCAGGGAGGATCGGAAGAAATGGCGGAAGGAGCGTCGCCCACCGTTCCGGCCACGGCCGTTCTTGCCGAGTTGCACGCTCTATGCGGAACTACGGCAGCCGCGTTCCGCGAGGGGCACCAGATGGTCACGGGCTCTCACGAGCATACCGAGAAGGTGCTCGTCTGGCTCAGCGGACTGATGGGCGCCGGAATCTTCTCCGTACAGGGTCTGCTCGCCTCCGCCCCCATGACGATGCGTCTGAGCGCCTTCGTGCCGTGGACGCTCGGGATCCTCTGCGGCGTGCTGGGTCGTCTCCTGGCGGGACAACTTCGGAAGAAGGACGATCAGGAGCACTTCCGGCGCATTTCCACACTGGAGTTGCTCCAACTCGAGAGGGACCCGAACCTCATCACGAAGGACCTCCGCCCGATACTCGAATCGGCTACGCCCGCGGCGGACAAGGCGAACCGCCAGCTCCAACGACTGCTCACGGCGACCGATGGCGTGTTCTACCTCGCGCACGTCTGTCTTGCCGTTGGGGTCGTTGGAGCCGTGACGACCATGATCGTGGTCGGCCGGTAGCAGGAATGATCGCGAAGACTTACGCGCCCCCGGCCAACGGCGACGGAGCTCCTGGGGGCTACCTCGCCCCGACCATACCCCGGGCGGGCGCCTGCTGCCGGAACTACTTCCAGGAGCCCGTGAACCGTGAAGGGAGGGCATCCTGATCTGAGCTTCGACGCGTACCTCAAGGGACAGGAGAACAACCTGGCGCAGATCAGGCGCCTGCCCGTTTTTCGCGACCTGGTACTCCCCGTCAAAGAGCTCTACGAGAGGGCGGCCGACCTGGTGCCTCCAGGCACTCCGCCCAGCTTTGGCCGGATCCTTCTTCTGGGCCACAAGAGCCTGCTCTCTGCGGCCGCCCTCATCGCGCGCGGGCTGCCCGACGACGCTGCCGGCATCACGCGGCGAGCAATCGAGGCGGTCCGCACTGGCCGTGCGATCAAGCATGATCGAGGCAACCTCGACCGATGGTCACCCGGGACGGTGACAGCGCCGGCCTGCGCCGGTACCCCGGGGCCCCGTCAAGGGCCCGCGGGGGCCAGGACGCGAGGCCGATGCCGGGCTTCGGGGGCTCGCGCCCGGCGCGTGGCGTCAGGCGGGCTTGGTACCGGTGACGCGGATGAGGACGCCCGGGATGAACTCCTGGGCGGTGACGCCGGTGAAGCCGGCGGCCTCCATGTAGCCGACGCACTCGGTGACGGAGTGGGCGATGCCGGTGCTGCCGTACACGGCCTCGGCCAGCCCCCACAGCGCGGGGTCCGCGGGGCCCGTCCGCTCGGCGTCGAGCATCTCGCCGATCAGGTGCATCTCGCCGCCCGCCTCGAGGGTGAGCCACGCCTTGCGGATGACGGGCTGGATGATGTCGCGGCTGTACTGCGGCAGGTTGCTCGCCATGATGACGACGTCGGCGCCGGCCGGCAGGGGGGCCGCGGTGAAGTCGCCCCCGACGGTGGCGATGCGTTCCGAGAGCCCGTTGGAGGCGATGAACTCCCGCGCGACCTCGGCGACAGGCGGCAGGTCGAAGACCACCGCGCTCAGCTGCGGGTGCGCCTGGCAGGCGGCGATGCAGTAGCAGCCGGACCCGCCCCCCAGGTCGAGGATGCGCCGCCGCCGCGCGAGGTCCACCTGCCGGACGAAGCGGCGGCCCGAGCCCATGCCGATGCTGTAGGTCGCCTCGTGGTACTTCCGCGCCTCCTTCACGGTGAAGCCCTCGGCGTACTTGCCGAGGACGGCGGGCGGGCCCGTGTGCCGGAGATGCTCGGCGAGCCGCCCCCACTCGTCCCACTCGGGCTTGGTGAAGAGCATCCACGGCCCGGCGTAGCCCGGCTCGCCCTCGACGAGATAGCGCTGGACGTCGGGGGCGTTGCGGACCCGGTGGCCCTCGCGCACGAGAAGGCCGAGCGCCATGCAGGCCGTCACCAGCCGCTCGGCGTTGGTCGCGGTGAAGCCGAGCGCCTCGGTGAGCCGCGACAGGGTGTCGGCGCCGCGCGCGACGCGCGTGAAGAGACCCACCTCGACGGCGGCCATCAGCGTCGCCGCCTCGCGGTAGGAGCGGGAAAGCCGCTGCAGCCTGACGGTGTCGAGCCTCGGATCGGCCATGGTCACTCCTCGATCTTGAAGTAATCCGGCTTGCCCAGCGGCCAGAAGTCGCCCCAGGCCTGCCACCCCCCGTCCACCGTGAGCACCTCGCCCGTGATGAACTTGCCGGAGGGCGCGGCCAGGTAGACGCAGGCCTCGGCCACGTCGTGAACGTCGCCCAGCCGGCGCATCGGGTTGTGGGCGAACGAGGGCCGCGCCGTGCGCGGGTACCGCTCGAGGCCCGGGCTCGCGAACGTGCCGAGCGCCACGCAGTTGACGCGGATGCCGTGGGGCGCCCACTCGACGCAGAGGCTGCGGGAGAGCGCGATCTGTCCGGCGCGCGCGGCCACCGTGTGCGGGATGCCGACGCCCACCTGCTTCGGCGGCACCACCATGTTGAGGACGCAGCCCGACTGCTGCCGCTCGATCCAGCGCCGTGCCGCCTCCTGCATCATGTACCAGGTGCCGGTAAGGTTGGTGTCGATGACGGCGTTCCACCCCTTCGGCGTGATCGAGAGCGAGGGCGCCGCGAACTGCCCGCCCGCGTTGTTGACGAGGACATCGAGCCGGCCGTGGCGCTCCCACACCGCGTCCATGAGGGCCGCGACCTGGACGGGATCGCGGATCGTCATCGAGCGGGTCAGGCACGAGATGCCGAGGCTCCCGAGCCAGGCCTCGAGCCCGGCGAGCTTGGCACCGTCGCGCCCGCACGCCACGATGGATGCGCCGAGTCGGCCGAAGAGGCAGCAGGCCGCGCGGCCGATCCCGCCCGCCCCGCCGCTGACCAGCACCACCTGGCCCGCGAACAGGCCGTCCCGGAAGACGGTGGGGACCGTCTCCAGCTCCTCGTCGGTGAAACCTGCGTACGGGTCGCGGTCGCTCATGTCGCACCCTCGCTCACGTCACCTCTCCCGCTTCCTCGTCAGCGGGGCAGCCGGCCCAGGATAGCCTGGGCCTCGTCGACCATGGCCGCGATCACGTGCCGCACCGGCCGCACCCCGTCGATGAGACCCGCCGGCTGGCCACAGGCCGCGCTGCCGCTCTCGATGTCGCCCTCTCGCGAAGGCGAATGGAGAAGGGGAACCCCAACCGCTGGAGCTGGACGGGAAAGGGCTGAATCTCCGCCTCGCGGTTCTCCCACTCGCAGGGGAAGGGGTTGCGGATGAGACGGCTCGGGTTGCCGCTGGAGGCGCGCGTGACTACGGTCCCGTCCTCCTCTGACCATCGCCGCGCACCGAGGTGATGGTGGGCATGGTCCCCACCGCCACCGCGCCCGGGTCCCGTGCTACACTCCCCCCGGGGACCCACGGCACACGCGACGACATCTCAACACCGAGGCACACTGGAGACCAAGCATGGACGACATTGCGCTCGGAGAGGCGCGGCTCCGCATCACCCGCTGGATCGAGGAAGGCACGAGCGTGCTGGGCGTCCTGCCCGGCATGTTCGAGGAGCATGAGCGTCTGCGGGCCGCGCTCGAGGCCACCGAGCACGAGTCGGCGCGCCTCCGCCAGGAGCTGCTGCTGGCCCAGGGCGAGAACGAGGCGCTGCGGCGCGAGCGCGAGGAGATCGCGGAGGTGATCGCCGAGAGCGTCAACCGGATCATGAACGAGGCCCTCCAGCGCCTGCGCGCCCCCGTCAGGCCGCGCGATCCCGTCGGCGCCGAGCCCACGTACTCGTAGCGCCCGGCGCCCGGCCCGCCCGGCGGGTGTAGGATGGGGGTCCATGCGCGAGCCCGGGGCCATCCTGCTGATCGCGTGCTACGAGCTGGGGCATCAGCCGCTCAGCATCGCCTGGCCGGCTGCCGTGCTCGCCGAGCGCGGCTACGCTCCCGCCACGCTGGATGTGTCGGTGGAGCCCTTCGACCCGGAGCAGGCTGCCCGGGCGCGCCTCGTCGCGATCTCGGTCCCGATGCACACGGCCCTCCGCGTGGGGGTGACGGTGGCCGACCGCGTGCGCGCCGTGAACCCTGGCTGCCACATCTGCTTCTTCGGCCTCTACGCGAGCCTGAACGCCGACTACCTCCTCGCCCACGGGGTCGACAGCGTCATCGGTGGCGAGTCCGAGCAGCCGCTGGCGGGTCTGGCCGATGCGCTGACCGGCGGCGAGGATCCCCGCGTGCCCGGCGTCGCCACCGCCCGCGGACCCTCGGGGCCATACATCAGGCGCCGGCCGCTGCCGCGGCCGAGCCGGGCCTCGCTGCCGGCGCTCAAGCAGTACGCGCGGCTCGAGCGAGCGGGCCGGCGGGAAGTGGTGGGCTATGTCGAGGCGAGCCGCGGCTGCCTTCACCTCTGCCGCCACTGCCCGATCCCGCCCGTCTACGGCGGCCGTTTCTTCGCCGTTCCCCGGGACACAGTCCTCGCGGACATCCGCCAGCAGGTCGCCGCGGGCGCCACCCACATCACCTTCGGCGATCCGGATTTCCTCAACGGGCCGGGCCAGGCCCTGGCGGTGGCCCGCGGGCTGCACGCGGAGTTCCCCACCGTCACCTTCGACTTCACCGCCAAGGTCGAGCACTTGCTGAGACACCGCCGGCTTCTCCCGGAGCTCGCCGTCCTCGGCGGCATCTTCGTCGTCTCCGCCGTGGAATCGCTGAGCGACACGGTGCTCACCCATCTGGCCAAGGGGCATACGCGGGCCGATGTGACGGAGGCGCTCCGCGCCGTACGCGAGTCCGGCATCGCCTTCCGGCCCACCTGGGTCGCCTTCACGCCGTGGGCAGCGCTCGAGGACTACGGCGACATGCTCGACTTCGTCGAGCGGGAGTCGCTGGTGGATCACGTGGACCCGGTGCAGTATTCGCTCCGGCTCCTGGTTCCCCCCGGCTCGCTGCTTCTCGAGAGCCCGGCGCTACGGCCCTTCCTGGACGGGCTCGTCCAGGAGGACTTCTCGTACCGGTGGACGCACCCGGATCCCCGCATGGAAGCGCTCCACACGGCCATCGCCGCCGGGGTGGCGGAGGCGGCCGAGCGGGAGGAGGATCCGGCCGTCACCTTCGATCGGGTGCGCGCCCGCTGGGCCGCTGCCGCCGGCCTGTCCCCGGGCCCCAGCCTGGCCGCCGGGCTCCCGAGCGACCGCGCGCGCCCGCCGCGCATGACCGAGCCCTGGTTCTGCTGAGCGGAGCCCACCCGGGGCCAGTTGGCCCTGACAGGATATTCGGGTACAGTGGTGATCTAGAGGAGGACCTCATGAGCGACGATCTCAAGGCCAGGGTGCAGGAGCTGATCGAATCGACCATCAACCCCGCTGTGGCCGGCCACGGTGGGTACGTCGAGCTGATCGACGTCCAGGAGAACAAGGTCTATCTCCAGATGGGCGGCGGCTGCCAGGGCTGTGGCGCGGCCGACATCACGCTGAAGGCCGGCATCGAGCGGCTGATCAAGGAGGAGCTGCCGGAGGTCGAGGAAGTCCTCGACACGACCGACCACTCCTCCGGCAACAACCCCTACTACACTCCCGGCAAGTAGTCCCGCCCCCTCGCCTTTCTCCGCTCCCCCCACGGGCGGGAGCGGGAAGGGCGAGGGGAACCTGTCTCAGGCTGTCAGCGCCGGCAGAATCCGGGCGGCGAGATCCTGCCCGGCGCGGTCATCCGTCACCCGGTGGACGAGTGCCGGCCGGCTCACCCCGGGGCCGAGCTCCACGGCGGGGCAATCTGCGCCTGAGCGAACACCCGGCCGGCAGACATGGCGCCAGTCGTGACGGAGAACCGTAGCAGCGCCACGCCGACCGCATCCACCGCCACGCGGCCCACGCCCGCGATCATCACGCCGGGAGCCACCTTGCCGCCCACCTCCGGCCCGCCGTCCACGAAGGCCTCGAGCCCGTCCCAGCAGCACGAGCGCCGGACGGGAGAGCCGCTTGATCTCGGCGATCATCTGCCGCTGGGCGGACGCGGGTCCAGCTCGCCATCGCCTGGAAGCCAGCCCTCACCCGGTCGCGGCGGCCGCGCGCGCTAGCCGCGAGCCTTCCCGCTCGCCGCCGCGGGCAGCGCCCGCCGCGCCTGCCCGGTCTGCACGGCCGCGCGCGCGACCGCGCCGGCCACCGCTTCCGCCACCCGCTTGTCGAACACCGACGGGATGATGTACTCCTCGCTCAGCTCGCCCGCCGAGACGATGGACGCGATGGCGCGCGCGGCGGCGATCTTCATCTCGTCGTTGACCTGGCGGGCGCGCACGTCCAGCAGGCCGCGGAAGAAACCCGGGAAGCACAGCACATTGTTGATCTGGTTCGGGTAGTCCGAGCGCCCCGTGGCCATGACGCGGACGATACCGTGCACCTCCTCGGGCATCACCTCCGGCGTGGGGTTGGCCATGGCGAAGACGATGGGGCTCTTGGCCATCCGCTTGATGTCCTTGGCGGTCACGACCCCCGGCCCAGACAGCCCGATGAACACGTCGGCGCCCTTGAGGGCGTCGGCCAGCGTGCCGCGGACGACCTTCTCGTTGGTGTGCTCGGCGAACCAGGTCTTGATCGGGTTCATGTTCTCGGTGCGGCCGCGGTACAGCGCTCCATTGGTGTCGCAGCCGATGACGTGCTTGCATCCGACCGCCATCAGGAGCTTGGCCGTGGCGATGCCGGCAGCGCCCGCCCCGGAGAAGACGACCTTGACGTCGCTGATCTTCTTCTTGACCACCTGGAGCGCGTTGATCAGCGCGGCCAGCACCACGACGGCCGTGCCGTGCTGGTCGTCGTGGAAGACGGGGATGTCCAGGTCCTTGCGCAGCCGCTCCTCGATCTCGAAGCAGCGGGGCGCCGAGATGTCCTCGAGGTTGATGCCGCCGAAGATCGGCGAGACGGCGCGCACGATCCCCACGATCTCGTCCACGTCCTTGGTGGCGAGGCAGAGCGGGAAGGCGTCCACGCCGGCGAACTCCTTGAACAGCACCGCCTTGCCCTCCATCACCGGGATGGCGCCCTTGGGCCCGATGTCGCCCAAGCCCAGCACCGCCGTGCCGTCGGTGACCACGGCGACGCAGTTCTGCTTGATGGTAAGCGTGTAGACCTTCTGCGGGTCGTCGTGGATCGCCATGCAGACCCGCGCCACGCCGGGCGTGTAGACCATGGAGAGGTCGTCGCGCCCCTTCACCGCCACCTTCCCGCGCACCTCGATCTTGCCGCCAAGGTGCATGAGGAAGGTCCGGTCGGAGACGTGGACCACCTTGACGCCGGCCACGTGGCGGAGGGCGTCCACGACCTGCTGCCCGTGCTTGCTGTCGCTGGCGTTGAACGTGATGTCGCGGATGACGGTCTCGGGCCCCATCTGCACGATGTCGATGGCCCCGATGTCGGCCCCCGCGCGCCCGAGCGCGGAGGTGACCTTGCCGAGCATCCCCGTGCGGTTCCGGATCTCGAGACGGACGGTCATGCTGTAGCTGGCGCTTGGTGAGACCTGCATGGGCTCGCTCCTCCTTAAGGGTTTCTGCCGTGACGCTCGTGTCGCGGCGATGGTCGCCTATCGGCTCTCACAGGGGCTGGGACAGGCCTGATCGGACCCGCCGGAGCGAGGCGCTCCCTCGCCCTACGAGCACCTTCCGCCATCGCGCCGGCGTCCGTCCATGAGTCGTTCGTCTCATTTTCTCGTGGGCCGCAGAGGCCGGCGGGGGCTCCGGCTATCGGGTCCGGCCCAGGACGAGCTGCCCCTCGGTACCGCCCTTCTCGTCTTCTTGATCGGCCTCACCCGAACCGCCTCCCCGCGTGTCGCCGCGGGGGGCGTGCCGAAGGCAAGCCCTTGCCGGTTGAGCCAGGGTAGGCCGATTGTACTACCGCCTGGCCTCTGCACGCTCCCCCGTCTGAGGGGGGCCGGCAGGGGTCACGGGCGGGAGCGGGACTCCCTGGGGCGCTCCACGACCAGAGCCGGTTCGGCCAGCGGCGGCCGTCGCCGGCGGCCGGCCAGGCGACGCACCCGGTCCCAGAGCCTCACCCCGAGCAGCAGCACGAGCACCATCGCGTACCAGTAGGGTTCCTGCACGCCCTTCTTGGCCAGCCACAAGTAGTGGAGCGCGGCCAGGACGCCGATCGCGTAGACCAGCGCGTGAAGCCGCCGCCACGCCCGCGCGCCGAGCCGCCTCACCATGCCCGCCGTCGAGGTGATGGCCAGCGGCACGAGCAGCGTGAGCGCCAGCATGCCGACCGTGATGTACGGCCGCTTCACGATGTCGGCCCCCATCGTGCCCCAGTCGAAGAAGTGGTCCAGCACGACCCAGACCGAGAAGTGGAGCGCGGCGCAGGCAAAGGCGAAGAGCCCGAGCAGCCGGCGCAGCGAGGCGGGCCACGACCACCCGAAGAGGATCCTGAGCGGTGTCATGCCGAGGCTCGCCAGCAAGAGCCTGAGCGTCCAGTCCCCGAGCGTGTTCGTGACGAAGCTGATGGGATTGGCCGTGAGGCTCCCCGCCCAGGCGCGCCAGAGGAGAAAGCCAAGCGGCCACAGGCCCACGGCCCAGACGCCCGTCTTCAGCGCGATCCGGGACCGCCGCGACATCCCGCTAGTAGTGCTTCTTGAGGTCCATGCCGGAGTACAGGGAGGCCACCTGATCGGCGTGACCGTTGAACGGCAGCGTCTTTCGCCGCCGGAACTCGCCGATGCGGCGCTCCGTGGCCTGGCTCCAGCGCGGATGGTCCACGGCCGGGTTGACGTTGGAGTAGAAGCCGTACTCCTGGGGGGCGGCCTTCTCCCAGGCCGTCTTCGGCTGGTCGGCCACGAGGCGGATACGCACGATGGACTTGGCGCTCTTGAATCCGTACTTCCACGGGATCACGACCCGGACGGGCGCGCCGTTCTGGTTCGGCAGCACCTGGCCGTACATGCCCACCGTGAGGAACGTGAGCGGGTGCATCGCCTCGTCGAGTCGGAGCCCCTCGACATAGGGCCAGTCGAGGCTTCCGAAGTTGAAGAGCCCCTTGCGCTGGCCGGGGAACTGCTCGGCGTCCAGCAGCGTCGTGAACTCCACGAAGCGCGCCTGGCTCGTGGGCGCGACCCGCTTGAGCAGCGCGGCCAGCGGATAGCCGATCCACGGGATGACCATGGACCAGCCCTCCACGCAGCGCAGCGCGTAGACGCGCTCCTCGAGCGGGGCGAGGCGGAGAATCTCCTCGATGTCGAGGCGCTGGGGCTTCGCCACGAGGCCGTCCACAGCCACGCTCCAGGGACGCGGCCGCAGCGATCCCCGCCCGGGGCGAGCACGAGCGCGGCGGCCCCGGCCATGAACGCGCGCCGGCCGAGATAGAGCCGGTGGTCCGTGATCTCCGAGCTCGTGAATCCGCCGCCGCGCTTGATCAGCATGGAAGAGCCTCCTGTGGAGCCAAAGTGTACCAGCGATCCGGAGCTCGCGCTGTCACGGCGGTGTCAATTCCTGCGCCGCGTCACACCTCGGGGGCGCGTCACTATTCTTGAGGCCGACCAGAAGGCGGTGGAGATCCTGCGCGCGATGGGGCATGCCGCCCCGCGCCAGGCTCTCGCCCTGGCGCTCCGCGCCCTCAGCGCCGCGAGCCCCAGGCCCAAGGAAGATCCGGGCGGGCTACTCGCCAGCCATCCGGGGCTCGACGATCGGCTGGCCGCGCTGGAGCCGCTCGAGGCGCCCCTGCCCCTCGCCTCGCGCCCCGGCGCCGGCCCGGCGAAGTAGCACCACCCGCGTCCCCGCGATCCGGTCGGCGAGCCCCCGCCGCTCCGGCCCCAGCAGGAGCACCGTCGAGACAATTCCCAGCGTGAGCGTATCGAGCGCGCCCCCCAGCGTCCGGAGGAGCGCGCGACCATAGCCCGCCCTGGCGCCGTCCTTTCGCACCACCGCGATCCCGAGCGCCATCTTCCCCGGGGTCTGGCCGCAACCGCCGATGAAGGCCACGCGATAGACGAGGTGGAGCGCCCCGGCGAGAACGATCACGGCCACCAGCAGCACCAGTCCCTCGAGCGCATCGCGTCTGAGGCCGCGGAGCGCCCAGAGGCCGAGCACGAGCCACATGGCGCAGACGGCGACGGCGGCGAGGCCGATCAGCGCATCGAGGAGCGCGGAGACCCCGCGCCGCCCCAGCCCCGCCGGCCGCCGTGCCTCGCGGGGCTCAGTCACGCGCTCGCTCTCCGTACAGCCGGGTGTACTCCTCCCACGACAGCATCACGCGCTTCACGAAGGCGCGCGTCTCGTTGAAGGGGATCTGCTCCACCCAGACCTCGAGGTCGTTCCCGCGGCGCGCCGCCCACCACTCGCGCACGCGGTTGGGGCCGGCATTGTAGGCGGCGACGGCAAGCCGCGGCTCGGCGAACTCCCGCAGCAGCCCGGCGAGGAAAACCGCCCCCAGCTCCAGGTTCGGGCCGGGCTCCTCCAGCATATCCCCGCCCTGAAAGGCGAGCCCCCGCTGCCGTGCCATTGGGCGCGCCGTTTCGGGCATGAGCTGCATGAGGCCGCGCGCCCCCGCTCGCGAGCGCGCCCGCGGATTGAACGACGACTCCTCGCGCACCACCGCGGCCACGAAGAGCGGGTCGAGGGCGGCCCGCGCGGCGGCGCCCGTCAGCTCTGCCCGCCAGCCCAGGGGATAGAACATCTCCCAGAACGTGCGCGGAAGCCAGGCATGCCCCGCCCGCGCCAGCCCGAGAAAGTCGCGCCGCAGGATCCGCAGAGCCAGATGGTGGCGCGCGTCCTCGGCGTAGGCGGCGGAGACGGCGAACAGTCGTACGGGCTCGCCGGCCGCGCGCCGCGCCAGCTCGTCCATCTCGCCGGCGGCCCAGTCGGGGAGGCCCACCGCCCGGAGCGCCTCGACCTTGACGTAGCGCGGATCGGCCCGGATCGGAGCGAGCGGATCGGCGGGCAGCGCCAGCGCCGGGCGGCCGGCCTCTCGCGTTGGAACGGGAGCGCGCTGCGCCAGGCGGCGAGCGGCCAGGACGCCGTAATAGGTCCGCGGCGCCTTCGCCGCCAGCGCGGTCCAGTGGCGCGAGGCTCCCTCCGTCTCTCCTCGCTCCTCGTGGGCGCGCCCGATCCAGTAGTCCGCGGCCTCCCGGTAGGTCTGCCCCCCGCGGGTCGCCAGCAGGCGCCCCCAGGGCTGCGCCGCGCCCTGGTAGTTGCCCCGTAGCCAGGCGAGCCAGCCGAGCCGCCAGAGGGCGCGCGCGCCGTCCTCCGCGTCCGGATACTCGGCGCCGAGCTTGCGGTACACCACCTCGGCCTCGGGGAGGAGGGACGTCGCCTCGAGGAGCTGTGCCTTGAGCCAGAGCGCCTCGGGTGCCTCGGCGCTCTGCGGGTGATCGCGCACGAGCTGATCGAGCGTCGCGATGGCAGCCTGCCGCGAGCGCTGCAGGAGCCGCGCCCGCTCGAGCAGCCACGGCGGGCGCCGCTCGGCAGGAGCCAGCCCCAGCGCGCGGTCCACCGCCCGCAGCGCCTCCTCGGGGCGGCCGACGCGCCGCGCCGCGTCCGCCACCACGCGGAGCGCTCGCAGAACGACGTCGCCCGTGACCCCGTCGCCCAGAATCGCCTCGGCCTCGACGCGGGCCGCCGCGGCGACCCCCGCCGCGAGCAACCGCTCGGCCCGGTCGAGCCGGTCCCGAGGCGTCACGGGCGGCACGGTCAGCCCGCGATCGGCGAGGAGCCGCTCCTGCTTCGAGGCCTCCGCGGCATGGGGCGAAGCGGGCGCTCCGATCCAGATCGCACGGAGGAAGCGCAGCGCCTCGGCAGGCTGCCCCGTGGCAGCCAGGGCCTGGGCCAGCGCATAGCGCGCCCCTGCGCTCTCCGGATGATCGGGATAGCGGTCGAGGAACCGCCGATAGAGGAGCGCGGCGCCCGCATCATCGCCTGTGCGCGCCGCCTCGCGCGCCGCCAGCAGCAGCGCGTCGTCCAGGAGCGGCCCGTCGCCGGCCTTCTCCGCCGCCTTCTCCGCCGCCTGCCGCGCGCCTGCCGCGTCACCCAGGCGCGAGAGACTCTCGGCCTGCAGGAACAGCACGTACTCGGTGATCGGCGTCGCCGCCGCGGCGATGACGGAGAGCTCGCGCGCCGCAGCCTTCGCCTCCCCGCCGCGCTGGAGCGCCAGGGCAGCGACGAGCCGATCGCGCCACTCGGCGCTGAGCCGGACGGGCGAAGCAGGCCCCGGCGTTCCGGCGGGAGGCTGGGCCGCCGCCCACGTGGCACTGAGTCCGAGCGCCGCGAGTGCGAGGAGATTGAGCCGCCGCCGCATGCCCTCAGTGTACCCCTCCCCTCCCCACTCGGGGAGAGGGCGGGGTGAGGGGGCTGCGGTGCGGCGGCGCTACCGGACGGCGGTGGTCCGCGCGGCGCGACGCGTGTAGAGGATGCGCTGGACCGCCGTCAGGTGGGTGAGGCCGGCGAGCAGCGCCATGGCGGGGACAAGGAGGTTGAAGACGGCGCCCGCGATGAGCAGGATGAGGCGCTCCGGGCGCTCCATGATGCCGATCTCGCACGCGATGCCGATGGACTGGGCGCGCGCCTTGGTGTAGCTCACCATCACCGTCCCCACGAGGCCCGCCATGGTGAGGATGCCGCCGGCCGCGTCCCCCGTGCGCTGGTAGAGCAGCACGATGCCCAGGAGCACCACGAGGTCGGAGTAGCGGTCCACCACGGAGTCGAGGAAGGCGCCGAAGAAGGACTCCTGCCCCGCCAGCCGGGCCAGCGAGCCGTCGAAGAAGTCGAAGAGCCCGGAGAGCGCCAGGAGCGCGGCGGCGAGCCTGAGCCGCCCCTCGGCGAAGCTCCAGGCCGCGAGACACGACACCCCGAGCCCGACGACGGTCAGGTGATTGGGCTTGACCTGCGCCCGCAGGAGCAGGCGCGCGACGGGATCGCCGATCCACTGGATGCGGCCCTTGTACTGGCTCAGCATCTCGCCGCCGGACTACAGGGGCTTGAGCAGCGCATCCTCGAGGGCCTCCCGGAGCCGGTCCATGGCGGCCGGCTCCTCGATGCGGTGCCCCTGCCGGTCGGCGATGTAGAAGGTGTCGTAGGCCTGGTCGATCTCCGTGGCGATGCGGGCGCTGCCGATGTCGAGCCCGAGCGCGGCGAAGGTGCGCGTGATGAGATAGAGGAGCCCCACGCGGTCCGGGCACTTGACCTCCACCACCGTGTGCGTGTCCGACAGGTGGTTGTCCACCGCGATCTTGGGCGGCCCGGGCACGGTCTCCGCGGCGCGGCGCCCGGCGCGGCGCGCGGCCAGGAGATCCTCCACGGACTGCTCGCCTCGCAGCACGCGGTGGAGCGAGTCGAGCGTGCGGCGCCCGCGCGCGTCCTCCGTCACCGCCTCCCCGAACGGGTCGTTGACCTGGAAGGTGTCGATGGCGATCCCGTCGGCCCGGGTGTGGATCTGCGCGGAGAGGATGTTGATCCCCTCGGAGGCGAGCGTGCCCGCGATGAGCGAGAAGAGCCCCGGGATGTCGCGCGTGGCGATGACGAACTCGGAGGAGCCGAGATCGGGGTAGTGGAACAGCTCGGTGGCCGCCACGACCTCCTCGATCCGCTCCACGAGTCGCAGATGCGCGGCGATGCGCGGCGGCGAGGTGGTCACGAGGTACCGCTCCGACATCATGGCGAGATGAGCCACGACCGTGCGGCGCAGCCCCTCGCGCCCCAGCTCGTCCCAGACGCGGCTGGCGATGCGCTCGCGGTTCGGCCGCTCGGGCCGCCCGCCGGTGAGGCGCGCCATGGTACGGGCGAAGCACTCCCAGAGGATGCGCGCCTGCCAGCCCGTCATGACGCCCGGCCCCACCGCCCGCATGTCGGCGAAGGTGAGCAGGTAGAGCATCCGCAACCGCTCGGGCGTCTCCACCACCGCCGCCAGCGAGGCGATGGTCTTCGGGTCGTCGATGTCGCGGCGCTGCGCGATGTGGGACAGGGTCAGGTGGTGCGCCACGAGGAAGGTGACCGCCGCGGCGTCCCCGGGCGGCAGCGCGATGCGCGCGGTCAATGCCTCGATCAGCGGGATCCCCTTGGCGACGTGCCCGTGGCCCTTCCCCTTGCCGATGTCGTGCAGCAGCATGCCCAGCATCAAGAGGTCGGGGCGCGCGACCTCGTTCAGCACCTCCGCCGTGCCCTCCGACTCGGCGGACGGCCCGGGCGCCAGCGCCTCCAGGTGCTCCACGGCCACGAGCGAGTGTTGATCGGCCGTGAACTTGTGGTAGACGTCGTACTGGACGAGACACGTGAGCGCCCCCCACTCGGGCAGGTAGCGTCCCAGCAATCCCAGCTCGTGCATCTCCCGGAGCGTCTGCGTGACCCGCCCCCAGTCGCGGCAGATGGCGAAGAACAGGTCCCGCACCTCGGGGGAGGCCTTCCAGCTCTCGTCCACGAGGTCCAGCGACTCCTCGACGGCGCGCTCCACGTCGATGCCCAGCTCGGCGCCCAGCCGGTGCGAATGCCAGAACGTCTTCATGAGCCGGACGGGGTCCTCGCGGAACGCGCGGCCGTCGGGCTCCACCAGATGCAGCCGGCCGTCGAGCACGAAGAGTCCGTCGGCCAGCGCCTCCTGCCGGAGCCGGCGCCCCACCGGGCGGGGGCGCGACAGCGTCTCGCGGCAGCGCGCGATGAGCCGCCGCGACACGCGGTGGATCACCCGCGCGTGGAGATAGTAGTCGCGCATGAACTTCTCGACGCCGAGCGACACGTCGTCGCTCGCATAGCCGAAGTTCTTGGCGATCTGCGGCTGCACGTCGCGCGAGAGCACGTCGTTCTTGTGGCCGGAGAGAAAGTGCAGCTCGTTGCGGACCCGCCAGAGGAAGCTGAGGGCCTCGTCGGCCGTGCGCTGCTCGCGGTCGGTGATGAGGCGCCGGTCCGCCAGCTCGCGCAGCGTGCGCGTGCCGAACTTGGTCGAGGCCAGCCACATGGCCGTGTGGATGTCGCGGAGTCCCCCGGCGGACTCCTTGACGTTGGGCTCGCCCATGTACGGCGAGCCGCCGAACTTCCGGTAGCGCTGGTCGAGCTCGGCGAGCGTCGTCTCCAGGAACTGGGCGAAGTCCTTCCGGTAGACGTTCTCGGCGAGCACCTTCCGGAAGCGGTTGAAGAGCCGCCGGTCACCCACGAGGGAGCGCGCCTGCTGCATGGAGGTGCGGCTCGTGAAGTCG